>DATGGY010000050.1:0-24977 GCA_035308285.1 Bradyrhizobium sp.
TTCGCGGCCGATTGTGCCGGGCGGGCCGTCGATCACGACGCCTGCGTAATCGCGGCCGGGCGTTCGCGGAAACACCGCGTACGCCATCAGCCCGGTCGCCGCCTTGACGTCGGAGGGATTGACCGCAGCCGCCTTGACCTCGATCAGCACCTGATCCTCGGTGCGCGACAGCGGCCGCCGCTCGATTACCGGGGCGAGCGCGGCCACGGTTTCGGCCTTCGCCGGCAAGCGCACGCAGCGCGCCTCGACGAGAACCGATCCACCGCCTCGTTTATTTTCGCCTGGCATCCGAGCTTTCCGATTTTACCTTACGGCCACCAACGCAATCCGGCGCCTGCCGGAATCGTTGACAGCGCGGACGCTTGGTCTCATGACTAGCGGACTGATCGTACAGTACAAGAGGCCTATTCCGGCCAGCCGGTGCGTTCTCGGAGACCAAAGTGAACGTCAAGGCCACGCTTTCGCCCGACGATCTCGCCCGCGCCTGCGCGGAGGCGATGTGGAAGGAAGACGACGCCAGCCAGGGCCTCGGCATGGAGATCCTTGAAATCAAGGCGGGTGAAGCCGTGTTGGCGATGACGATCCAGCCGCATATGGTCAACGGCCATGGCATTGCGCATGGCGGGTTCATCTTCCTGCTCGCCGATTCGGCGTTCGCCTTTGCCTGCAATTCCCGGAACGAACGCACGGTCGCAGCGCAGTGCGACATCGCCTTCATCCGGCCGGGCAAGCTCGGCGACCGGCTGGTCGCGACCGCGCGGGAAATCTCGAAAGCCGGCCGTGCCGGGATTTACGACGTGCGCGTCACGGTCGACGATACCGCGGTCGCCGAGCTGCGCGGCCATTCCCGCGCCATTGGCGGGGCATGGGTGCCCGCGGCTGGCTCGGCGGCCGGATTGACGTGACCAGCAGGAAATGCGCGATGGCTTCGACCGATCGACAATCCAGGACCCGCTCCTATCGCCCCGAGATGGACGAGACCGAGAAGGCCTCCCGCGACGAGATCATGGCGCTGCAGACCAAACGCCTTTCCTGGTCGCTGGCGCACGCCTACGACAATGTCGCGCAATATAGACAAGCCTTCGATAAGGCCGGCGTCCATCCGTCCGACTTCAAGCAGCTCTCCGACCTCGCCAAATTCCCCTTCACGGTGAAGACCGATCTGCGCGACAACTACCCGTTCAATATGTTCGCGGTACCGCGCGAAAAACTGGTCCGCGTCCACGCCTCCTCCGGCACCACCGGCAAGCCGATCGTGGTCGGCTATACCAGGGCCGATATCGAGATGTGGTCTGATGTCATGGCCCGTTCGCTGCGCGCCGCCGGCGGCCGCACCGGCATGATCATCCATAACGCTTATGGCTATGGCCTCTTCACCGGCGGCTTGGGCGTACATTATGGCGCCGAAAAACTCGGCTGCACCGTGGTTCCGATCTCGGGCGGCATGACCGAGCGGCAGGTGCAACTCATCCATGATTTCAAGCCGGACATCATCACGGTGACGCCGAGCTACATGCTGGCGATCCTGGACGAATTCAAGCGCCAGCGCCTCGACCCGCGGCGGTCATCGCTGAAGATCGGCATCTTCGGCGCCGAACCCTGGACCAACGCGATGCGCGCCGAGATCGAGGCCTCTTTCGACATGGATGCCACCGACATCTACGGCCTGTCCGAGGTGATCGGCCCGGGCGTCGCGCAGGAATGCCTGGAGACCAAGGACGGCCTGCATATCTGGGAGGATCATTTCTACCCCGAGGTGGTCGATCCCGGGAGCGGCGCGGTCTTGCCGGACGGCGAAAAGGGCGAGCTTGTTTTCACCTCGCTGACAAAGGAAGCCTTCCCGATCGTCCGCTATCGCACGCGCGACCTGACGCGGCTGTTGCCGGGCACGGCGCGGCCGGGCATGCGGCGGATGGAGAAAGTCACCGGGCGCTCCGACGACATGATCATCCTGCGCGGCGTCAATGTGTTCCCGACCCAGATCGAGGAAGCGCTGCTCGCGACCGACTGGTGCGGCGGTCACTTTGTCATCGAACTGACCCGCGAGGGGCGGATGGACGAGATGACGGTGGTGGCCGAAGCGCGGCATGGGAGCTGGGACGGCAGCGGCCTCATCGAGCAAGCCGCGCGGGTCACCCATCACATCAAGAGCACGATCGGGATCACTGCACGGATCAAGGCGGTGGCGCCTGAGACGCTAGAGCGCTCGCTCGGCAAAGCCAAGCGCGTGATCGACAAGCGACCGAAGGAGTGAGGTAAGTCACCTCGCCCCGCTTGCGGGGAGAGGTCGGCGCGAAGCGCCGGGTGAGGGGGACTCTCCACGAGTCCGACTCTGCGGAGAATCCCCCTCACCCCGACCCTCTCCCCGCAAGCGGGGCGAGGGAGAAGTGGTCCCGGAATGACGCTAGTCTTTACACGAAATCGTAATCCACCACGACTCTATCCGTCGTCGGCCTCGCCTGGCAGGTCAGGATAAATCCCTTCTCAAGCTCCCACGGCTCCAGCGAGTAGTTCACGTCCATTTTCACCTCGCCCTCGACGAGATTGGCGCGGCAGGTCGAGCACATCCCGCCCTTGCAGGCAAACGGCAGGTCGACGCCCGCACGTAGTGCTGCATCGAGGATCGCTTCGCCTTCCGCGACCGGCACCTCGCGGCGCTTGCCGTCGATGATCAGTGCGGCAAAGGCTTTGGGCGGTGCGCCGGCGGGCAGTACGGCTTTCGGACGCGGCTTGCCGCCGAACTCGGAGACGAAGCGCTCGACATGAATCCGGTCCGCCGCGATGCCGATCTCGCGGCAGGTCGCTTCGATTTCCTCGCTCATGCCGGTCGGACCGCAGATAAAGACATGATCGATACTTTGCGCCGGCACCAGTGAGCGCAACAGCACCCTCACCTTCTCGCCGTCAAGCCGGCCATGAAGGATCGGGATGTCCTGCTCCTCGCCGGAGATGACGTGAAACACCGCGAGCCGCTGGATGAAGCGATCCTTGAGTTCTTCGAGCGCCTCGCGAAACAGCATGCCGCCGGTGGAGCGATTGCCGTAGAACAAGAAGAACCGGCTTTTCGGCTCGCACGCCAATACGCCCTTGACGATCGAAAGGATCGGCGTAATGCCGGACCCGGCGGCAAAACCGGCATAGACCCGTGCCTCCTCCGGAGCGGGCGCGACCCCAAAGCGGCCGGTCGGCGTCATGACATCGAGTTCGTCGCCGCATTTCAGTTCATCCGCCGCCCAGCTCGAGAACGCGCCGCCATCGACCTTCTTCACCGCGATCCGCAATTCGCCGTCGTCGGGACCGGAGCAGATCGAATAGGAGCGGCGCACTTCCTCGCCGTCCATCGTCGTTCGCAGGGTCAAATACTGGCCTGGAGCAAAACGATAGTCGTCTTGCAGCTCTTTCGGAATCGAAAACGTCAGCGACACCGCATCAGTGGTTTCGCGGCGCAGGTCGTTGACGGCGAGGCGATGGAATCGAGGTACGTGGGACATCAAAATCCTGGGCTCTCACCCTCCTCGTCATTGCGAGGAGCCAACGGGTCCGGCCTCCGGCCGGCCCGATGACAGGCTCCGCGACGAAGCAATCCATTCTTTCTTATTGCGGCGAAATGGATTGCGTCGCGGAGTTTATCATCGGGCGCGCATTCGCGCGACCCGTTGGCTCGCAATGACGACAGATGGGTTAGTGACACTTGAAATAGTCGAAGGGCTCGCGGCAGCTCTTGCAGCGCCACAGCGCCTTGCAGGCGGTCGAGCCGAATTCGGAAAGCAATTCGGTATCGTTCGAGCCGCATTGCGGACAGGCCACCTGCTCCACGCCGAACAGCGTGCGCCGGGAGCTTGCTTGTAGCGGCGGCGCGATGCCGTATTCGCGGAGCTTGCGGCGGCCGTCTTCGCTCATCCAGTCCGTAGTCCAGGCCGGCGAGAGTACGGCGCGGACCTTTGAACCGCGAAAACCCTCGCGCTCCAGCGCGAGCTGGATTTCGAGCGTGATCATGTTCATGGCGGGACAGCCGGAATAGGTCGGCGTGATCGTGACCTCGACGCGCCCATTCGACACCACCACGTCGCGCAGCACGCCGAGATCGGCTATCGTCAAAACCGGAATCTCCGGATCGACCACGCCCGCCGCGACGTCCCAGGCGCGTTGCCGCAGCTCGGCGTCATCAAACAGGGCGATCACCATGCAACCCCCGGAAATGTTCGCTGCATCGACTGCAATTCGCTGAGCAGATGACCGAGGTGCTCGCTGTGCCGCCCGCTGCGGCCGCCCTGCTGCATCCAGTCGCTCTTGGGCAGACTGAGCGTTGCTTCGCCCACAATTCCAGAAATTGTCTTGAGCCATTGCGGACGCAGCGCTGCGGGATCGATGGCGATGCCGGCATCGATCAGGGCGCGTTCGCTCTCGTCAATCTCGAACATCTCGCCGGTAAAGGCCCAGAGATCGTCGATCGCAACTTGCGCGCGGGCGTGACTCTCCTCGGTGCCGTCGCCGAGCCGGACGATCCACTCCGAGGAATGCCGGACGTGATAAGCGCTTTCCTTCTCCGACTTCGCCGCGATCGCCGAAAGCGTCGGGTCCGGCGATTTCATCATCGCGCGCCAATATAGATCGGCGAAGACGGCGTAGAAGAACTGCCGCACCATGGTGCGGGCGAAATCGCAGTTCGGCTGTTCCATCAGCAGAAGGTTGCGATACTGTCTGACGTCGCGGAGATAAGCCAATTTGTCTTCGTCGTTGCCCTTGCCTTCGACCTCTGCTGCATAGGAATAAAGTTCACGCGCCTGGCCGAGCAGGTCGAGCCCCATATTGGCGAGCGCCATGTCCTCTTCGAGCATCGGCGCGTGACCGCACCATTCCGACAGTCGGTGCCCCAAAATCAGCGCGTCGTCGGCGCGACGCAGGGTGTAGAGCACCAGCGGCGTTTCGGAGACGGAGATGGAAGCGACAGCCATGTTCACCACTTGCTCTTCCTCATCCTGAGGAGCGCGCCTTGCGCGCATCTCGAAGGATGGGCTGCGGGCCTCATGGTGAGACGGCGCTAGCGCGCCTCCTCACCATGAGGGATCGAAAAATCACATATGCCCGACTTCCTCGGGCACGTCGTAGAACGTCGGGTGGCGGTAGATCTTGGATTCCGCCGGCTCGAACATCATCCCCTTCTCGGCCGGATCGGATGCGGTGATCGCGCTCGACGGCACCACCCAGATCGACAATCCCTCGCCGCGGCGCGTGTAGATGTCGCGCGCGGCCTGTAGCGCGAGCGTCGCGTCGCTCGCGTGCAGCGAGCCGCAGTGCTTGTGCGCCAGGCCATTGCGGCTGCGGATGAAGACTTCCCAGAGCTGCGTATTCGGCGTAGCCATTTTTACCTTCCTGCTTCTTATTCGGCGGCCTGCGCGGCCTGCCGGTATTTGCGCTTCTCGGCATAGACGGCTGCGGCCTCGCGCACCCAGGCGCCCTCTTCATGCGCCTTGCGCCGCGCCGCCATGCGGTCGCGGTTGCACGGGCCGTTGCCGGCGAGCACCTGCTTGAATTCGTTCCAGTCGATCGCGCTGTATTCCCAGTGACCCGTTGACGCGTTCTGCTTCATGTCGGGATCGGGAATCGCAAGCCCGAGATATTGCGCCTGCGGCACCGTCGCATCGACGAACTTTTGACGCAGCTCGTCATTGGAGAAGCGTTTGATCTTCCATTTGGTCGAGGTGTCGCCGTGCTGGCTCGCAGTGTCGGGCGGCCCGAACATCATCAGCACCGGCCACCACCAGCGGTTCAGCGCGTCCTGCGCCATCGCCTTCTGCTCTTGCGAACCGCGCGAAAGCGTCACCATGATCTCGTAGCCCTGCCGCTGATGGAAGGATTCCTCCTTGCACACGCGGATCATCGCGCGCGCATAGGGCCCGTAGGAGCAACGGCACAGCGGAATCTGGTTCATGATCGCCGCGCCATCGACCAGCCAGCCGATCACGCCGATATCGGCCCAGGTCAATGTGGGGTAATTGAAGATCGAGGAATATTTTGCCTTCCCCGCCAGCATCTGGTCCACCAGCTCTTCGCGGGAAGCACCGAGCGTCTCGGCCGCGGCATAGAGATAAAGCCCGTGGCCGCATTCGTCCTGCACTTTGGCAAGCAGTGCCGCCTTGCGGCGAAGCGTCGGCGCGCGGGTGATCCAATTGCCTTCCGGCAGCATGCCGACGATTTCGGAATGCGCGTGTTGCGAAATCTGCCGCGTCAGGGTCTTGCGGTAGTTAGCCGGCATCCAGTCGTTGGGCTCGATGCGCTCTTCGGCATCGATCCGCGCCTGAAACCGGGCTGCCTTGGCGGCATCCTCGATGCTGCGGTCCTCGGCTTCCGACGTATTGAGCGCCTGGGTGTACATGCGCCGACCCTTCCGGATTGCTTCTGTCAAATATATAACAAAAATATCAACATGCAATATATTTCTGTAACATGTTAACCCCCGAAGCGGCGCGTTAGTTCCGCGCTTGCCGGCGGTAAATGACCGTTTTCGTTCAAGCCGTTGGCGTCGAGCCACCGCTCGGAGGCCGGCAGCAGCCCGCGATAGGTTTCTCGGCAGAGCGCACGGGCCGCCCTGCCGGGCCAGTCCGCGGGCAGCAGCGCCGGCGGCAGCAGCGGATCGCGCAGCACCACCCGGCGGTAGTAATGGATGAGCAGGATCCGCGCGGTGAAGGCGTCCAGGTCCGACAATCGCGCCCGCCGGCTGACCCAGCCGCGCAGCGGCTCGAACGTCTTCATGAATTTCAGATAGGCGTCCGCGGTGCGATCGAGCGGCCAGCTTTCGCCGAGCAGGCGTCTGCCGCTGTCATCTTCGGCGGATACTTCGAGCCGGATCGCGGAAGCCGCCTCCTCGGGGATCGGCACGCCCGACGGCGCGACCCACACGCCCGGCAAGGGGCTGCCGAACCCGGCATTCTTGAGCGCGTCGCGGGACGCGTCGCGATCCTCGACCCTGCCGATCAGCAGCAGTTCAAAACGACCGGTCCAGTCAGAGGTGTGCAAATCGTAGATGTGCTTGGTGGCGGCATCGAAGGTCTGCCGTCCCTTCTTGACCAGGCGATAGAAACTATTGCGGCCGACTTTCTCGCGTTCGAGCCAGCCGTCGGCCGCGAGCCGCGACATCGCGGTGCGCACCACGCCACTGTCGATGTCGATCGCCTCGAAGAATTCCAGGAGCGTGCCGAGCCAGACCGAGCCGCCGCGCGGCACGATCGCGTCGCCAAACACGGTGATGACGATCGAGCCGGTGCGCGAGGGTTCGCGCTTGAGCTGGTCGATGATGCGGGCAAGCGGCTGCGGCATTGCCAACGCATAGCGCGTTTTGCCGATTTGCGAAAACTCTTGGTCTGTCGTCGCCTCATGGTTCGAGACGGCGCAAGAGCGCCTCCTCACCATGAGGGTTTGGCACCTCATCCTGAGGAGCGGCGTCCTCGCCGCGTCTCGAAGGATGAGGCCACTGGCCCCGGCCGCCTACCGGCTAGGATCGGGATAGACGATGCTGCGCCAGCCGCTGCGGTCGAACGGCTTCCATTGGCCTTCCACTTGGGCAAGGCGGTCGGCCACGGCGTATACGACGGCGGGGTGATGGCCCATGCCGCAATGGCTGCTCTCGACCTCGATGCTTTCGGAGGTCAACGAGGCCTTTTCCCTGCAGCCCTGCCACGCGCAAATGCCGTCGGTGCGGCTGAAGATCGCGGTGGTCGGCACCGGCGGCGCTTCCGAAAGCGGTCCGCCGAAACGGGAATCTTCTTCACCGGCACGGCGGCCGCTCGCCATCTCATAGACACGCCAGGCATTGGTGGCCCTGGGATGGCTTGCGAACGGACTACCGAGCGTGATCACCGACCTCACGCGATCGGGCATCATCTTGGCAAGCTGCCGCGCGTAAAGACCGCCGAGGCTCCAGCCGATCATGCTGATCTTCCGCCCATGGCTATCGCCGAGTTCGCGGACCAGATCGACCATCGCCTGCTCCACGCCGTGGCGCAGGCCGAGATTGCGGCCCTGCCGCCAGCCGCTCACCGCGTAACCACGATTCTTTAGGAAGCTGCGCAGCGGCCGCGTCGAGATATCCGATGCGACAAGCCCTGGAAGTACCAGCACCGGATGGCCGTCGCCACGCGGCGCAAGGCTCAACAGCGGCAAGGCGCCGAGGAACGCGCCGAACTCGTGGATCGCCCTTCCCTCAAGGAACATCAGCGTTCTGGAAGGCGGGCGCAGGGTCTCGGCGGTGGCGGACATTCTATTTCCTGTTCAAGACCAGCCCCGAAGGCCGGCCGATAAATCAGTTGTGGGAAACGCGGCTCGCACAATCGTTCCGCAATGCAACATTCCTTTGATAGCTATGGCACTGATTCCATCATTCAAGCGGTTGCCATCAGAGGGGACAATAGGTCCCGACAGGTTAACCAACGCCGTGATCTAAAAGTCACAACCAGCGCAGGAGGAATTCGCACGCGTAGAGCGCAAGGCCGGCCAACCCGCCGATCAATGATCCGTTGAAGCGGATATATTGCAGGTCGCGGCCGATATTGATTTCGATCAGCGAAATCAATTGCCCCATGTCCCAGGCCTTGACCTGATCGGCGATGAAGCTGGAGACCCCGCTCTTCTGGTCCGCGATGAAGCTTCGCAGCACGGCAACGAAACCTTCGTTGATCTCGCCACGCATTTCGGAGTCAGCCGCGAGCGCCTCGCCGGCTTTGACGAACATGCCGGTTAGATGCTGCTGCAAGACCTGGCTCTCGCCGCTGGCGCTGCGCTCGATGAAGACCCCCGCATTCGCCCACATGGTTTGCGCGAGATCGCCGAGTTCGGGGCGGGCCAGCAGATCGCGCTTCAAACCGTCGACGCGACTAGCGTAAGTCTTGTCGGTCGAAAGCCGGTCGACCAACGACAGCACCATGCGGTCGAACTCGCCGCGGAACGGATGCTGGGGGTCGCTGCGAACTTCCTCGAAGAAGGCGGTCGCGGAGGCGACGATCTTGTTCACCAGAAACTTGTCGGTGCGATAGAGCTTCAGGAGCGTCGGCAATTCGGCGCGAATTTTCTCGCGGATCATGGCCATGGTCTCGGCTTGAGTCAGCGTCTGGTGCACGGCGCGCAAGATGTCGTCGAGCAGCCCCTGATGCCGGCGCTCGGCGACGAACGCGCGCAGCGTTCCGGCGGCAAGCGGCGCCAGATCGATTGATTGCAACTGCGTGGTGATACGGCGGCTGATAAAGGTCATCAGGCCGGATGTTTCCGTCGCCGTCACCGCCTCAGGCAAAAGGCGGAGCGCGAAGCGGGCGAGATCGGTGCTGCGCTTGCGATCGCGCAGCCAGTCGGCGATGAAGGAGGCGAAATCGATCTGGCGCAGCTTGGCCTCGACGGGCCCGGGCTCGAGAAAGTGTACTTCGATGAATTCGCCGAGCTTGTCGGCGATGCGGTGCTGATTGCTCTGGATGATGGCGGTGTGCGGGATCGGCAATCCCAGCGGCTGTTTGAACAGCGCCACGACCGCGTACCAGTCGGCAAGGCCGCCGATGGTCGCAGCTTCGGCAAAGGCTGCGACAAAGCCGAAGACCGGGTGCAGGGGAAGCAGCAGCTTCGCGGCCACAAACAGGGTCAATGTGCCGGCGAGAACCAGCGTCGCCAGCGCCTTGACCCGCCGCAGTTCAGCCGCGCGCGCGGCATCGCCGGGCGCATCAAACGAGAATGTCGCGGGAAGGGTCATGGCGGATTTTCAAGGCTGCGCGTTGGCTTGGAGAGTATCTGGTCCCGTCATTGCGAGCCAACGGGTCGCGCGAATGCGCGCCCGATGACAAGCTCCGCGAAGCAATCCATGGTGCTCCGAAGCAGTTGGATTGCTTCGGTCGCCTTGCTCCTCGCAATGACGAGGGAACTACCTCGATCTATGCGGACACCCATCAAAAAGAAGGCCCGCTAAGCGGGCCTTCGACTAACGCAACTGGCACTGAAGCGATCAGGCGGTCTTGCTGTAGACCTTCGCGAAGTTGTCCTGAGCGGTCTTGGCGCCGTCAACAACCAGCTTGCCGAGATATTCGGTCGAGGCCTTGGCCCTCGACACGAGCACTTCACCGCGCGAACGTAGCAGGTCGGACTGGATCTGAACCGCCTCGTTCAGCGACTTGGCGGAAGCCAGCTTGTCGATGCCGGCAAAGAAGGCCTCGGCATCCTGGTAAATCGCCTGCTGGATGTTGCGGCTGATCTTGGCGACTTCGCTGACCGAACCCGCAACCGCGGACTCGATGGCATCGGTGGCCTTCTCCGACCCCGCATAGAAGTCGGCGGCACGCTCCTTGGCGGTCTCAGCCTGCTTCTTCACGAACTCACGGGCGGCTTCGGGAACTTCAATGTTCTGAAGCTTGGTGAGCGCATCGGTGACGGGTGCGAAGGCTTCCTTGACGGTGTTCAGCATGGCATTGGTATCGGTGGTCATTGGGGTCTCTCCATCCTCAGGTTTGAGCTATGGGCTCACCCCGTCCGGATTGGCCCGGGGCAAGGCGTATATGACATAGTTAATGGTGCGACGCAACATCGATGTTGCATCGCGATATCACAATTTTGTGATCCTTGGAATATTAGGCGGTTTGCCCAGAGAAACGGCGGGAGGGGGCTTCAGGAGGGACCAACCGCCCCCGGCAGCCCATAGGCCTCCATCTGTGCCCGAACCTGCGCCACGTTGTGCCCCAATACGACAATGTCGTGCTTGCGGCCGTCGACGTCCCGGACGTGGTCACGCAGCAAGGCCTCCGCCTTGAAGCCCAGGCTCTCGAACAGCGTGATCGCCGCCTGCTGGTCGACGGTCATCTGCACCGACAGCTTTTCGAGGCCGGCGCCCAGCGCGAGGGCAAAGGTCTCCTGCGACAGCGCCCTGCCGACCCCCCGCCCGCGCACGTCCTGGGACACCACCATGCGGAGTTCGCCGACATGGGGCGACCAGGAATGGCGATCGCGCACCACCGTGCCGCAGCCGACCACCACGCCCTGCCTCAGCGCCAGCAGGCTCGTGATGTCGCCGCGCTCGATCTCACTGATCCAGGCCGACAGCACCTTCGGCTGGCTGATGTTGCGCGGCAGGAACAGCAAATCATGGGTCGGCAGCTTTTGCGCAAATGCGAGCACGGCGGCCTCATCGGGACGCGCCATCAGGCGGAATTCGATCGCGCCGGCATCGGTGTTGACGCGGCCCATGAATCGAGTTTGGGCCAAAGCCGGCGAATCGCGTTGGCGCCGGCGACCAGGCTGACGTGGCCGCCCTTGAGCATCACCTCTTCCTTGTCGGTCGAACTGACCTTTGGGATCAGCGGCTTGGCGGCGTCGTAGGGAACGATGTGATCGTGCTCGGCGACCGCGTGCAGGATCGGCACCTTGATTTTCGAAATGTCCGCAATGCGGCCGCCGACCGACATGGTGCCGTCATAGAGCTTGTTGTCCCACATCAGGTCCTTGGTGATGGTGCGGAAATATTCGCCCGCCAGCGGCAGCGTATCGGTCGCCCAGCGATCGAACATCCGGTAGGATTTCACGAACTCATCGTTCCAGATGTTTTCCCACAATTGCACCTGGCTTGCTGCGCGCGAGGCCGGCCGCAGCATCTCGAACGACGACAGGATCATTTCGGGTGGGATGTTGCCGACGCTGTCGACCAGATGATCGACATCGAAATACCGCCGGTCGGAAAAATTCTGGAACAGCTTCATCTCGCGGAAATCGACCGGCGTGGTGAAGCAGATCAGGTTCTTCATCGGCCCATCGGCGAAGATCGAGCCGTAGAGCAGCGACAGCACGCCGCCGAAGCAATAGCCGATCACGGTGACGTCGGTCTCGCCGGAATCGCGCTGCACGTGGCGCACGCAATCCGGAATGAAGTCGAGGACGTAGTCCTCCATGCGCAGGCGCTTCTCTTCCGGTTTCGGCGCGGTCCAGTCCAGCATGTAGACGTCGTAGCCGCGCTTTAGCAGAAACTCGATGAAGCTCTGGCCCGGCACCATGTCGAGAATGTAGCCACGGTTGGTGGTCGCCATCACGATCAGGATCGGCACGCGGTAGATTTCATTCGCAATCGGCCGGTAGTGATAGAGATTCATCGTGCCGCGGGCACTCAAAATGTCCTTCGGCGTCGAGCCCAGCGAGGGGCCCGACGTCGAGATATATTCGACACCCTTGATGCTGCGTTGAATCGCGCGCTGGACCTCGGACTGAATCCGCTCGGGAATCGACGTCAGGTCGAAGCCTGCCCGACTCGAGGCCGCGCCCACGGTCATTTTTGCTCCCCGCCCGCCGACGGCGCACGCTTGGTGCGCGGCGGCCGCGGTGTCGCCGGAGGCGTACTATTGGGCGCAGCCGAGTTGCCCTGCATTTGAAGCAGAAGCGCCTTGATCTCGTTGAGTTGCGCCTCGATGGTGGCGAGCCGCTCGGCCATACCAACCATCTGCGCCCGGCTCGGCATATTCATGGATACGAGATATTTCTCCATGAGCTCGCCAAGCTGCCGTTGCGCCCCCGCCGTGGCCCCGCCCATTTGATTGACGACCTTGCTGAATTGCGGCGACGCCATCGCCTGATTGGCGAAGGCGTTAAAGCCCTTCTCCATCTCGCCGATCATGGTTTGCCACAGCGCGACCGGATCGTTGCTCTTGCCTGCCATCGGCGTCCTCCAGCATGATCGCGAAACCGACGCTCGATGCGTCAACAGACCGGCCCCGCTCGCGGCTGGTCCCGGTCATTTTTGTTATACCACACCGTTGCGTTCACCCGGTCAACCAGGCGATGTCGAATTAATCGCGAGAGCCTTCTGCAGCGCGAAAATCCATGTCATAGAAACGTCTTCCCAAAGCCATTCGAGAGGGAATGCCAAGGTGAACCCGTCGACCCATCAGCCGCCGCAGATTGCCCGCGCCAACGGCATCGAGCTTTGCTACGAAATTTTCGGCGATCCCAGTGCGGAACCGATGATTTTGATCATGGGTCTCGGCGCGCAGATGATCCAGTGGGACGACGATTTCTGCCGGCGGCTCGCCGCGCGCGGCTTTCGCGTGGTCCGCTTCGATAATCGCGACATCGGCAAGTCCAGCAGACTCTCAGGCGGCAAGCCGCTGACCCCGATGGAACTGCTGAAACTGCGATTCCTCAAAATCCCGGTCCAGGCGCCCTACCGGCTGCACGACATGGCGCAGGATACGGTCGGGCTGATGGATGAGCTTGGCATCAATTCGGCGCATGTGGTCGGCGTGTCGATGGGCGGAATGATCGCCCAGGAAATCGCGATTCTGTTTCCGCAACGGCTGCGCTCGCTTACTTCGATCATGTCGAGCACGGGTAATCCAAAACTGCCGCCTCCGACCCGCGAAGCGACCGCCATCCTGATGGCGCCGCCGCCAAAATCGCGAGAAGAGTACCTCGAGCGCTACGCCAAAACCTGGAAGGTGCTGCGCGCCGGCCACTTCCCGGAGGACGAGGCGCTCGACCGCGCCCGCGGCGAGCGCGCTTTCGAGCGCGGCCTCAACCCCGCCGGCGTCGGACGCCAGCTCCGCGCCATCCTCGCCTCGGGCAGCCGCAAGGAACGGCTGCGCGCGGTCAAGGCGTCGACGCTCGTGATCCACGGCACCGTCGATCCCCTGGCGCGTCCCGAGGGCGGCAAGGACACCGCGGCCTCGATTCCCGGCGCGAAACTCCTGATGATCGAGGGTCTCGGCCACGCGCTGCCGATTCCGTTCTGGACACAGATCATCGACGCCATTGACAAGCACGCCCATGCGGCTTCCGCGAAAGCGAACTAGGAAAAACGGAGACGGATCATGAAACTCGAAGGCGGATGCTATTGCAGCAGCGTGCGTTATGTCGCCGAGGGCGAGCCGATGTTACGGGCGCAGTGCCACTGCAGGGAATGCCAGTACATCTCCGGCGGCTCTCCGAACATGTTCATGATGATGCCGGTCGGCGGTTTTTCCTATACCAAGGGAACGCCGAAGCAATTCACCCGCGGCGACCTCGAGGGCGCGGTGACACGCGAATTCTGCGGCGAATGCGGCACCCATCTGACGACGCGACGGCCGGGCCTGTCGGCGGTGAACTTGAAGGTCGGCACGCTCGACGACCCCGCGCGCTTCGGCAACCCGCAAATGGCGATCTTCACCATCGACAGGCAGGCGTTTCACGCCATCCCCGAGGGGATACCGAGTTTTGAGCGGCTGCCGAAGAGGTGATGAGGTCCAACGTCGTCCCTGCGAACGCAGGGACCCACAGCCACTGAAGCAAGTTATTTCGAAAATCGTCGAGCGGCCGAATCAAATCGATGCGCCGCGGAGTATGGGTCCCTGCGTTCGCAGGGACGACGAGCCATTAGATTAACGCCTTACCCTCCCGCCCAGACGTCGAGCACGTAGCGGTTTTTCGCGCCGAGATCGTCGATCCAGCGTTGGGCGGCATCGGCGTCAGCGCCGGTGCGCTCGCGGTGGATCGCGACCAACGCCGCCTTGACGTCCGGCTCCATCTTTGCCCCGTCGCCGCAGACGTAGACGATCGCGCCCTGCTCGATCAGATTCCAGACACGGTCCTGCTCGGCCGTAACCAAGTGCTGCACATAGGTCTTCGGGCCCTCGCCGCGCGAGAACGCGGTGTGCAAGTCGGTGATGCCGCTCGCCGCATAGGCCTTCAGCTCATCGGCGTAGAGATAGTCCTGCTCGGGATGCCGGCAGCCGAAGAACAGCATGGCCGGACCGAGCATCCTGCCCTTGGCCTTCAACGCGGCGCGTTCCTGCAAGAACCCGCGGAACGGCGCGAGTCCCGTGCCGGGACCAATCATGATGATGGGCACGGCGGGATCTTCGGGCAGCCGGAAGCCGGCCTTGGTCTCGCGCACCGTCGCGTGGATGATTTCGCCCGCGCGGCGGCCGGCCAGGTAGTTCGAACAGATGCCCTTGTAGATTCCGCGTCCTGAGCTCGCGGGTCCCCCGACCACGCCAACGGTGACACTGCAGCGCGAGGGATCGACCAAGGGCGAGGACGAAATCGAATAATAACGCGGCGCGAGCAGCGACAGCATTTCGAGATAGGCGTGAAACGGCAACTCGCAGGCCGGATATTCCTCCAGAAGATCGTACACCGATTTGCGCTTGCCAAAAATATCGGCGCGGTAGCGCTCGGTGGACGCGGCATCGTCGCCGACAAGCGCAAGCAGTTTCGGCTTGGTCACGGGGCAACGCGTATGCTCCGACATGATCTGAATCTGCTTGCGGGTTGCGACCTGCTGCAGTTCGACAAAATCCGTCAACAACCGTCCGACCGATACCGCCTCGCCGACCGGCAATTGCGCGCGCCGGCCTTCGGCAACTTGCAAGCTGATCTGGTCGGAGGGTAGAAAGCCGAACCGGCGGGCGATCGAATCGACCAGCGCGGGATCGTTTCGCGGAACGACGCTCAAATGATCGCCAACCCGGTAGGTGATGTCGGGCGGCAGTTGCACTTCGATGTGCCGGGTCGACCGTTCCGAAGCGTTGGCGCCAGCCTTGTTTTGCAGTTCGGCATTGGCGAGCACCTTCATCGGCGACGCGCCGCCGAGCGCGATCACGGCGTTGACCGCCGACGGCGCCAGCGGCTCGATCCGGTACAGCGGCTCGTCCTCGGCGCTGCGGCTGAAACTGGAATCGACCCCGAACTCCTTCACTGCCTGGGGCGCAGCCTTGGCAAACCATTCCTCGAATTGGCTATCGAGATCGCTTCGCGCATCGCCCTCGCCGCGTGCATAAACGCTGCGGCCGCCATGCGCGGCCATTTGCTCGTCGATGAGCCGCGGGATCGACTGATAGGTCGCGGCCCAGTCGCTGTTGCCGCAGCCGAACACCGCATAGCGCACTTTTGCAAACGCGTCCTTCGGCAAGTCGCCACCGAGCCATTTGACGAATTGCGTGGCGTTGTCGGGCGGCGCGCCGTTATACGACGCGCAGAAAATCAGCAAGCCGCCCTGCTCCGGCAGCTTGCCCACATGCTCATCGAGTGGCGCCAGTCTTGTCGCAAAGCCGTTGAGCTCGGCAAGGTCGGCGACGCGCGTGGCGAGTTCCTCGGCAGTGCCGAGATTCGATCCGTAGAGCACCAAAAGCGGCGTATTATGCCCGGGACGGGTGCGGGCGCGCGGCGCGGCTGCGCCCGCCGTCGACGTCGCGCCTGCCGCACCGGCAAACGTACCGCGCTCCTTGTCTGCACGCGGGCGCACCTTGATCTTGAAGCCTTCGGGCTTGATCGTCAGCGTCTCCTTCAGATGCATCTGGTAACGGTTGACGTCGATCGGCTTGAAGCGCTGCAGGATCATGCCGATCGCAAGCGCGGCTTCGTGCATTGCAAAGCCGCGGCCGATGCAGGCGCGCTGGCCGTTGCCGAACGGCTTCCAGGCATTGACCGGACGCGCCGCTTCCGCCTCGCGCGAAAAATTCTCCGGATCGAACGCGTCGGGATTGGGACCCCACACGGAAGGATCGCGATGCAGCGCCAGCACCAGCACGGTGATGAAGGTATTTTTCTTCAGTCGGTATTTGCCGCCGATGGTCTCGTCCTTGAACGGCGCGATGCCATAGGCCGGCGCGGGCGGCCAGAGTCTCAAGGATTCCTTCAATACCTGGGTGATGTAGGTAAGTTGCGTCACCTGCTGATAGGTCGGCCTGGCGTTGACGTCAGCGCCAAGCACCCGATCGACTTCCTCATACGCCTTCTTCAGCACCTCGGGATGCTTCAACAGCGCATAAAGCGTGCACGACAACAACCCGCTGGTGGTCTCGTGGCCGGCGATCAGGAACGTGTTGATCTGGTAGCGGATGTTGACGTCGTCGAGCTGGGTGCCGGTGACGCGGTCGACGCCGGTCATCATGGCGGCGAGCATGTCCTTCTTGTCATCGGCGGCAGCCGCATTCCTGCGGCGCTCAGCAACGATCTCGTCCACCATCCTGTTCATGAACGCGACGTCGCCGGCCAGATCGCGCCGCCGCTTCTTCATCCACAGATTCTCCAGCGGCAGGCCGCGAATCATCATGATGGTTTCGAGCGAGCGCACCAGCGACTCGACGAAGGGGTGGTAGTCGCGCCGATAGAAGGAATTGAAGCGGTAGTCGAACCCGCACAATCCGATAGTATCGAGGGTGAGCGCCGTCATGTCGTGGACGACGTCGATCTCGTCGTCGGCGTTAAGCCGCTCCCACTTCTTCACCAATTGCTCGGCGATATCGACCATGCTCGGGTGATAGGATTGCATCGCGCGGTTGCCGAACGGCTGCAGCAGGATGTTGTGCGCCTTACTCCAGTTCGGCTCGGTCGTATCGGCGGTGAACAGCCCGTCGCCCGCGATTGCGCGCACCCGGCGCAGCGGCCCGCGCACCGCCTTGTCGAAACGCTTCTCGTCGCTGAGTTCATTGACGAGGTCGTGGCCGGAAACGATGACCAGCGGCGCGCCCATCATGTCGAGCCAGAAGATCGGCCCCAATTCCCTGGCGAGCCGCGCCAGGTTTTGCACCGGCGCGGTGGAATCCAGCGACAGCATATTGCCGACCACGGCCCTGGTCGGCGGATGCGGAATCGGGTTCAGTCGGTTCGACGCCATTGTATTGTTATTCCCCTGCCTCATACGTCATTGCGAGCAAAGCGAAGCAATCCATCGCTCCGCTAAAAAAAAAGAATGGATTGCTTCGTCGCTGACGCTCCTCGCAATGACGGATGGTTGTCTGCCCTTACCTCACCCAAATCGCTTTCTCCGCCATTCGATCAGCTTGGCGCTGACCTCCTCCGGCTTTTCCTGCTGGGTCCAATGCCCGCTGCCACGGACCAGATATTTCTCCAGATCAGGCACGATCTTTTCCATGCCGTCGGCGGCCGACGGTGGCAGTACGGCGTCGTTCTCCGCCATGATCATCAGCGCGGGCACGCGTACGGTATGATCCAATCCGGCAGCGCGTTGCCAGTTACGGGTGAAGTTGCGATACCAGTTGATTCCGCCGGTGAAGCCGGTCTTGGTAAAGGTGTCGACGAACACCTTCTTTTCCTCCGGCGACAGGATCGGCGTGCGCGGATCGTGTTTGGCGTCGTAGCCGGCGATCATTTGTGGAAATGCCAGGTTCAGCCTGGGCGATGCGCCGACGCCCGCGGTGGGCGGCTCCGCCGCAGCGGCATCGGCGCGCGGCACAGGCTTGCGCATGAAGGCATCGAAGGTCTGCTCCACGCGGCTGTTGAAAATCTTATCGGCTTCGCGCGAAGGATTTTGAAACTGCACGATGTACATGTGCTCGCCAAAGCGCTTGCGCAGCAGTTCGATCGGATCCGCCGGCGCGCGGTCGAAGTGCGGCGTATTGACTCCGACCACGCCGGCCACACGATCGGGATGTCTCATCGCCATCTGCCAGACGACAAATCCGCCCCAGTCGTGTCCGACGAATATCGCCTTGTCGATCTTCAGATCATCGAGCAGACCGACGAGATCGCCGGTCAAGTGCTCGAGGTCGTAGGCTGCGACCGCCTCCGGCTGGTCGCTCGCGCCATAACCACGCTGATCCGGCGCGATCACCCGAATACCCGCCTCGCCCAACGCTTTGATCTGATGACGCCAGGAAAACGCGATCTCCGGCCAGCCGTGGCAGAGAACGAGCGGTGGTTTGTCGGTCTTCGGGCCGGCCTCGTAGAAGCCCATCCGAATCCCGTTGGTCTTCGCAAATTGCAGCGGCGGCATCTCGATCATCGCTACTGTCCCTACTCGGCCGCGCCTTTGACGCTGGCTTCCGGCGGAACGAAGGCAGCCTCGAGCGCGGCAAACTCCTCCGGCACCATGTCGCAGAGAACCTGGACATGGGGAATGATGTTGGCGCCGGCGATAAAACCGAAATCGAGCTGATCGCGGTAACTCTGCACGGTGATGTTGAGCGCAAGTCCGTGGGTTGCAATCGACACCGGGAAGATGTGCAAGAGTTCGGCGCCCGCCGCGTACAAGGTCTGCCGCGGTCCGGGAACATTCGACACCGTGATATTGGCCGCCGGCGGCAACACGTCCGACAGGCTGGAGCGGCTGTACAACAGCGCGAGAATCTGGACCAGGATCGGCGCGCCCAGCAACGAGACGTTCGACATCTGCGGCATCAAGGCACGCAGCGGATGCGACATCTCCTTGGACTTGGTGGACTGCGCGATGATGGTTTTCAGCCGCGCCTTGGGATCCTCGATATCGGTGGCGATCGAGCAGATCATGCCAAACACCTGGTTGTTGGCGTCGGTGTTGCCCTCTTCGCGCAGCGAGATCGGCACCGCCGCCGTCAACGACTTCGAAGGCAGCGCGCCATGTTCCAGAAGATAACGCCGCACCACCCCGCTCGATACCGCAAGCACCACGTCGTTCAGCTTGCCGCCGGCCGCCTTGGCGACGGCCTTGGCGCGCGAAAGCGGGATCGACACCCCGGCAAAGCTGCGTTCCGACGAGATCGATTTGTTCAGAATGGTCGGCGGCGACATCATGCTGGCGATGCTGTCGCGCGATTTCGGGTCGGCGATCTTGCCGACCACGTCCGATACGCTCTTGAGCATGGTCGGAACGCTGCCGACGAACTTCACCGCGTTCTCGATCTGGAACATCGCATTGTCGAACAGGATCGATCCAAGATCGCTTTTTCCCGTGCGCGGCAACTCGATGCCCTTGGCGGCGGCGGAGGCATCGAACGGCTGGCGCCAAAGCTGCTGATAGGAATCAAGAAGATTGGCGGCGATGTCGCGCGGCTCCTGCTCGACCTTGGCGCGCGCCGCCGGCGGCTCGATGGTCCGCGGGATGGGCGTGACGTCATAGATCATGTTGGTGAGCGCAGCGCCGGCGCCGCCGTCGATACAGGCGTGGTGCATCTTGGAATAGAGCCCGATCTCGTTGTCCTTCATGCCCTCGAAGACGTAGAACTCCCAGAGCGGACGGGCGCGGTTGAGAAGCTTGGCGTGCATCCAGCCGACGATGCGCTCGAGCGTCGCGCGGTCATGGGGCGCCGGAAGGCTGCCGCGGAAGATGTGGCGGTCGATATCGAACTGGTCGTCCTCGACCCAGGATGGATGATCGATGTCCAGCGGCGCCTTTTCCAGGCGCGCTTTCAGGATCGGCGCGACGTGCAGCCGCGAGGCTATCATCGCCTTGAAGTCCTCGAAGAAATCACCCTTGTAATCTTCGGGCAGGCGGAAGATGGCCATGCTTCCGACATGCATCGGCATTTCCGGCGTTTCCAGATAGAGAAACGACGCATCCATCGAGGACAGCTTCCTGGCGTCACTCATGTGCTCCTCCCGCGAAATAGCTACACCTTGGCGGTGCTTCTTCTGGCGTTCAGATGATCCCTTGTTCGGGACGCGGTCAGGATTGTGCCTGTTCCGGAGGCGCATATGCAATGGCAAATGGCCCGGATCGGTCAAATTGGCGGAATTGGCCCTCGGCCTGCGCCAGACGGTCCGCGACCGCCCACAAGGCAGCCGGATTCACGCCAAGCCCTACATGACTGGCGAGATATACCTCGATGTTCTCGGCGGTACTGGAGGGGCGCAACAGGCAGGTCTGCCAGTTAACCACGCCGTCGGCGCGCGAATAGACCGATGTGGTCGGAACCGGGAGATCGCCGGCCAACGCCTCGCGAAGCTCGGGATTGTCGTCGACCGCCTCGCCCGACAGCGCCTCATAAAGCCGCGTGGCGTTGGTCGCCCTGACATCATTGGCGAACGGACTTGCCAGCGTCACCACGTAGCGCACCATGTCGGGTGCGTGCAGCGCGAGGTCGCGCGCATAGACGCCGCCGAGGCTCCAGCCGACGATGCTCACCTTGCGGCCGCTGATTTCATGGATCTCCGCAAGGCGGTCGCGCAAGGCCGAGCGCAGGCGCGAAAGGCCGCCGATGTTGCGGCCCATCCGCCAGGCATGAGCATCGTACCCGAGTTCCGTGAGGTATCGCCGCATCGGCGCCATCGAAAGGTCGCTGGCAAGAAACCCCGGCAGCGTTAGCACCGGATGGCCGTCGCCCTTCGGCGCACGCATCAGGAACGGCGACATCAACAGGCTGGCGTTGAACTCGAATATCCCCCGCATCTCGGCCAATAGCAGGCCTAGACCCGGCGGACGAAGCCGGCCAGGCTCCGGCCGTTCGCCTCCGTCAGCGGACCGCGTCATTTCTTGTCGGGCGCGCGGGGGCCGCCAAGGCCGGTCATGGCCGCGAACATGTCTCCAAACCGCTCGGCGATCTTCGGATCGAACGAGAGCCAGCTTTGCATCAATGCTTCAGGGGAGACACTCTGGATATTCTCCATCATCTGGTTTTGGAGCTTTTCCATGACCGCCGTCTGCATCGGCTGCACATCCGGTAGTCCGAAAAACTGCCGCGCCTCGAGCGGCGTGCAGTCTATTTCAACGTTAACTTTCATGTGCACTCCCGATTACATTGACAGTGTGACGCAGTATCGCCGCGAGAGGCCCAACTGCGCAAGACGCGTCTTGGGCCGGACGGCCCTTGACGTCTTCTATCTAAGATCAACCAAAGCGCTCGACGCCAAACGGCGTCGGATCGGCGAACGGGGTCTCGCCGGTCATCATTTCCGCCAATAGCCGGCCGGTCGCGGGACCCAGCGTCAGCCCATGGTGCTGGTGCCCGAAATCGAACCACAGCCCGGCGTGGCGCGGCGCCTTCCCGATCACCGGAAGCATGTCGGGCAAGCATGGCCGCGCACCCTTCCAGGGTTTGGCATCGATGGCCTCCCCCAGCGGGAACAGGGCGCGCGCGTGCGGCAGCGTCTGCTGAATCTGCACCGGCGTGGACGGCGCGTCACGGCGGGCGAATTCGACGCCGGTGGTGAGCCGAATGCCGCGGGTCATCGGTGCGAGCACATAGCCGCGATCGAAGTCGAGGATGGGGTGGTTAAGCACGGCATTGCCGCGCGGGGTGAGATGCAAATGGTAGCCGCGCTTGATGCCAAGCGGAATAGAATATCCGAGCCGGCGAAACACCAGGTCGGACCACGGGCCGAGCGCCACCACGACTTCGCGCGCCGCCGCGCCGCTCACGCGCCATCCGCGTGCGTCCTGTTCGAGCGTGCCCGCATCGCCCACCAGAAAACGCCCTCCCTTGCGCTTGAAGAGCGCGGTATAGGCCTTGGCCAATGCGCCGGGATCTGGAATGAATCCCGGCGTCGGCAAGTAGATCGCTCCGGCGAACTCGCCTGTCACATTCGGTTCGCGCGCGGCGATCGCCTTGGCATCGAGAAGTTCGCCGGGAACGCCATATTGCCGCGCGCGCTCGACCTCCTTGACCGCGTTCGCGAGGCTCGCGTCGAAACGAAATAGCTTGAGCCAGCCGGTCCGCCGCAATAATTCGGGAACCCCGGCCTCGGCGATCAGCGCCTCATGTTCAAGGAGACTGCGCCGGACCAAGGGCAATTCGGCCATCGCGCTGTGCAGCGCGCGGTCCGGCGAGGATGCGAGAAAGTAGCGCACCAGCCACGGCAACGCGTAAGGCAAATCGATGAGGCGGTAATGCGCTTGCGGCGAGCGGTTCAACGCGTAACGGAAAATCTGCGCAAAATCCCGCGGAAACATGTAGGGAAAGACGGAGGCACATTCGATCAGGCCGGCGTTTCCAAAGCTGGTCTCTTCGCCGGCAAGCTCGTGCCTGTCGATCAAAATGACATCCCGTCCCCGCTGCTGCAGGTGCAAAGCGGCGCTGACGCCGACCATGCCCGCACCCAGTACAACAACATCGGCCTTCAGTTCCGTCATCCGCCACTCCCCTCGATCATCACGCGCTTGTGCCGCCGCCTGCGTTGAAGCTAGTTATCGCGGCAACATCGCGCAAACCGGGGCTTCCATGGGGAAATCGCGCTTGCGCGGCAGCCAAACTCTGGCAACATAGATCAATTGTCGATATCGCAAGCCCAAACAGCAAACTAACGCGGAGAGCGCCCACCAATGCCGGTACGTCGAATCCTTGTTGCAGCGGCCGCCTCGATCGCCGCCTTCGCCATGACGCCGGCTTCAAGCCAGACCCTGCGCTACGCCAACCAGGGCGAGCTCAAATCGCTCGATCCTTACACGCTCAAGGAGACCACGACCATTGCGCATCACGCGCATGTCTATGAGGGTCTGGTGACCCGCGACAGGGATCTCAAGATCGCCCCCGCGCTTGCCGAAAGCTGGGAAATCCTGGAGCCTACCCGCTGGCGTTTCCATCTGCGAAAGGGCGTCAAATTCCACAACGGAGACCCCTTCACTGCCGACGACGTGATTTTTTCCGCCGAGCGCGTGCGGGCCAAGGGTTCCAACTTCCTGACCAACGTTCCCTCTGATGCCAAGTTCGTCAAGGTCGACGACTACACGATCGATGTGAAGCTCGACTCGCCCAATCCCATCCTGATTTCGCAATGGGATGGCTGGTTCATCATGGACAAAAAATGGTGTGAGGAAAACAATTCGATCGCGCCGACGCCTGCTTCCGCAACCACACCAAGCTTTGCCTCCTTGCACGAAAACGGCACCGGCCCGTTCGTGATCGAGAGCCATCAGCCTGGCGTGAAGACGGTGTTCAAGGTGAACCCGAA
Organism: Bradyrhizobium sp.; assembly: GCA_035308285.1. Classification (GTDB taxonomy): domain Bacteria; phylum Pseudomonadota; class Alphaproteobacteria; order Rhizobiales; family Xanthobacteraceae; genus Bradyrhizobium. Next base: position 23,593 of record DATGGY010000050.1, read on the forward strand.
CTGGTGGGGAAAGCCTGAGCACAATCTCAAGGAAATCATTTTCACGCCGATCGGATCGGCCGCGACGCGGGTCGCAGCCTTGCTGTCGGGCGAAGTCGACGTGATCGAGCCGGTACCGACCCAGGATATCCAGAGGGTCAATGCGGGCGGCAATGCCGCGGTGATGACCGGACCGGAAATTCGCACCATCTTTCTCGGCATGGACCAGACGCGCGACGAACTGTTGTATTCCAGCGTCAAGGGCAAGAACCCGTTCAAGGACATTCGCGTCCGCGAAGCTTTCTACAAGGCGATCGACGTCGATCTGATCAAGAATCGCGTGATGCGCGGCCTCTCGACGCCCTCGGCGCTTATGATTGCGCCGCAATTGTTCGCTCTCTCGAAGGACTTCACCCGGCCGAAGGTCGATCCCGATGGCGCCAAGAAGCTCATGGCGGAAGCGGGCTATCCCGACGGCTTCGAGGTCACGATGGATTGCCCCAACGACCGCTACGTCAACGACGCCGATATCTGTCAGGCAGCGGTCGGCATGCTCGCCCGCATCGGCGTCAAGGTGAACCTCCTGGCGCAACCCAAGGCGCAATATTTCGGCAAGGTGCTCAAGCCCGGCGGCTACCAGACTTCGTTCTACCTGTTGGGTTGGACACCGGCTTCGATGGATTCCCATAACGTGCTGTACGATATCCTGGGCTGCCGCAACGATCCCAAGGAGGCGACCCGCGGCGAAGCCAATCTCGGCGGCTATTGCAACAAGGACCTCGATGCGCTTACCGACAAGGTTCTGGTCGAAGTCGACGCCGCCAAGCGCGACCAGTTGATCAAGCAGGCCTTCGAAATCGTGATCAAGGACTACGGCTATATCCCGCTGCACCAGCAGGCGCTGGCATGGGGGGTCTCGAAAAAAGTGAAATTGACTCAGCGCGCCGACAATCAGGTCCTGCTCTACTGGGCGACGAAACAGGAATAACCATATTTCCAAACGCCAGGTCCCGGAAGTGTCGGCTTCCGGGACCTTTCGTTTAGGGATTACGTAACGGCACGCCGCCTCTCAAAGGAAGCGAAAGAAACAGATGCTCGCTTTCACTCTTCGCCGGGCAATCCAGGCCATCGGCGTCATGCTCGCCGTCGGGATCATCGCGTTCTCGATGTTCCGTTTCGCGGGCGATCCGGTCAACCAGATCGTCTCGATCGACACCTCGGCGGCCGAACGCGCCGCGATCCGCACATCGCTCGGCCTCGATGACCCCGTGCCGGTGCAGTTCGCGCGCTATTTCGCCAACGCGGTGCAGTTCAAGTTCGGGGTCTCCTACCAGTTCCGCCTGCCGGTCGCCGACCTCCTGAAGGAGCGTATGCCGGCGACGCTGGAGTTGGCCACTTGCGCCACG
>DATGGY010000051.1:0-24681 GCA_035308285.1 Bradyrhizobium sp.
CGCCGGGCGATAGATGTCGAGGGAAGCCATCAGCACCTTGCGCTTGTCGCGCTGGGTCATGCGGCGGGCGAGTTTCGCGGTCGTGGTGGTCTTGCCGGAACCTTGCAGGCCGACCATCATGATCGCGACCGGCGGCACCGCGTTGAGGTCGATGCTCTGGCCGTCGGAACCCAGCGTAGCGATCAGCTCGTCGTGGACGATCTTCACTACCATCTGGCCGGGGGTGACCGACTTGACTACGGTCGCGCCGATCGCTTGCTCGCGGACCCTTTCGGTGAAGCTTCGCACCACGTCGAGCGAGACGTCGGCCTCGAGCAGCGCGCGGCGCACCTCGCGCATCGCGGCATCGACGTCGGCCTCGTTAAGCGACCCGCGCCGCGTCAGCCGATCAAGAATGCCGCCCAGCTTTTCCGACAGATTGTCGAACACTTAAGCTCTTCCTTTGTCCTGCCATTCGCAGGCGCCGTATTGCTCTCCGCCGTCATACCCCGCGAAAGCGGGGTATCCAGTACGCCGCAGCATCTCGGCTTGATCGAGCTGCCCTGGGATACTGGATCGCCCGCTTTCGCGGGCGATGACGGCCCATAGTTTGTCCTCGCCGTGAGGCTGGACGGTATTCCAAACACCTTTGCGCCCGAGGGCGCATCGCGCTGTCGGGCGTTGGCCTCCGGTCTCTCGGGCCGGGCGGCGGGTCGAAAAGATCAGTCTTTCCGATTGATTGCGCGCGTTAAACGCCGCTGGGTCCGAAAAGTCAAGGAAAGTCGCCGCCAAATGGCGTTTTCGTGAATTTAGGCGGCGGGCCTACCCCTTGCCGAAACACACTTTTTGGGTCCAATCGGGCCATGAACATGACCCGCCGCAGGGCTCTCGGATGGTTGGCCGGTGCGGCCGCGGCTCTCGGCGCGCCGTTGGTCTGGATCTCGCAAATGAAAACCTATGCCGGGCCTCCTTCCGATCATTTCGACGGGACGAAGTTTTTCGATCCCGACGGCGCGCCGCCGAGATCGCTGGTCGACCTGCTGCGCTGGCAACTCGGCAGCAACCGGCAGCGGCAGGCCTGGCCGGAGTGGGCGGGAAGCCCGCACGCCGACACGCCGCCGTCCGTTGTCAACGGCGCCAAAGCGCGGCTGTCCTATGTCGGCCACGCGAGCTGGTTGGTCCAGACCGCCGGCCTCAACATTCTGATCGATCCGGTGTGGTCGATGCGGGCCTCCCCGGTCGGTTGGGCCGGGCCGAAGCGCGTCAACGATCCCGGCATCGCGTTCGAATCGCTGCCGAAGATCGACGTCGTGCTGGTCTCGCACGGCCATTACGATCATCTCGATGTAGCCACGCTGTCGCGATTGACGGCAAGGTTCGCACCGCGGGTGATCACGCCGCTTGGCAACGACGTGACGATGCGCGGCGCGGACGCCGCGATCGAGGCCGAGGCGTTTGACTGGCACGACCGCGTCGACCTCGGCGGCGCCGCGGTGACACTGGTGCCGACCCGGCATTGGTCGGCGCGCGGGCTGTTCGACCGCAACAAGGCGCTGTGGGCGAGTTTTGTGCTGGAGACGCCGGCCGGCAAGGTCTACATCGTCTGCGATTCCGGTTACGGCGAGGGCAAGCATTTCCGCCGCGTTGCGCAGGCGCATGGCCCCTTGAGGCTCGCGATCCTGCCGATCGGCGCCTATGAGCCGCGCTGGTTCATGCGCGATCAGCACATGAATCCGTTCGACGCCGTCAAGGCGCTGGCCGATTGCGGCGCCGCGCAGGCGCTCGCGCATCACCACGGCACGTTTCAATTGACCGATGAGGCGATCCACGCGCCGGTCGAGGACTTGCATGCGGCGCTCGACGCGGCGAAGATTCCGCGCGAGCGGTTTGTCGCGCTCAAGCCGGGGCAGGTATTTGAACTTTAACTCGGCCTTTTGTGTGACCCCTCATGCTGAGGAGGCGCTTTAGCGCCGTCTCGAAGCACGAGGGCCCGTCTCCATCCTTCGAGACGCGCGTGAACGACGCGCTCCTCAGGATGAGGTCCGCGTGTGTGGGAGCCGGAAGACTATCACTGCGCCGGCTTGATCGCCCAGGAAACGCTGACGGTGATATGAAGCGTCTCCTCGCCCGGCGCGATCGGCACCGATTGGGGAACGCCGGCCGCTATCCTGCCGAACGCGATCGGACCCGGGCTCCCGCCCTCGGAAATGCTGAGCGGCGCGCCAAGCGTCACGCCGGCGGCCTTGGCGTAGATTTCCGCCTTGCGGCGGGCATCGGCGATCGCCTGTTCGCGGGCCTCGTCGAGAAGCTTGGACGCCTGCGACACCATGAAATTGATGCCGCCGATGTCGTTTGCGCCGGCGCCGACCAGCGTATCGATCACGTTCGCTACTTTGGTGATATCGCGTAGCCGGATCGTCACCCGGTTGCTGGCGCGGTAGCCGACGATGGCGGACGGCGCGCTGGTCTTGCTCGACGAGATTTGCGGCTGCAACAATAGCCGCGAAGTCTGGTAATCCTTCGGTTCGATATCTGAGCCCTTCAGCGCCGTCAGGACCTTGCCCATCGCCGCGTTATTGGCCTCCGAAGCCTCGCGCGCGGTCTTGGCTTCCGAGGTGACACCAGCATCGATCTGCACCAGATCGGGCGGCACCGAGATGTGCGCTTCGCCGGTGACGGATATCATCGCCGGAGGCTGCGTCTGGGCCCACGCGGGCGCGGCAAACGGTGCTCCCGCCGCGACGGCGGCCGCAAGAATCGTCGCCAAAATTATGCGAAGTTTCATGAGCGCTATTTCAGCGGCACGTAGACATTGATCACCAGTCTGTCCTCTGTCGTCTTCAAGGGGTCGGTGATGTATTCCTCGATGAACGTGTCCTTTGCCTCGAGCTTCTTGTCGTCGAGGTGATTGGTGATGGCCTCATAGGTGTTGTCCATATTCTCGTAGGATCCGCGATGGACAAACTTCAGCGCCTTGCCATCGGGCGATTTGCCCATGCTGATGGCCTTCGGCAGGTTCTTCGGCTCCTGTTCGACCGGTATTTCGGCCAGATATGTGAACCCGGTATCGTCGGTGGAGGTGTAGACGATCATCGAATTGCCGGATGACTTGATACCCTGCTTGTCGAGCAGCGCCGACAAAGTCTTGAGCGACTCGACCAGCGTGTCGAACGCCGTATCCCAGTTAGCGGTGCCCTTCGTGACCACCACGGTTTTCGGCGTCAGCGCGACTTCCTCGCCGAACGGGTCCGCCTTCTGGACCAAGCCGGGTGCCGGCGGTGCAGGGGGTGCTGGCGGCGCCGCGGCTGCCGGAGGCGCGGGGGCCTGGCTGACTGACGGTGTCGGGCTGGCCGCCGGGACAGGACCAGGCGTCGCCGGGACTGCCGGCGCAGGCGCGCTGGCTGCCGGAGGCGCCGGCGGCGTCGGCGATTGCGCCAGTCCCGTGGCGATACCCAATGAAACCGTAGCCACCGGGACCAACGCAATCAGGGCAAGGCGGAAGGAACGGGGGCAGTTCATCAGGTATTCTCCATAACCTCGTTCAGCCCCCGCGCCATTCTTTGGGTGTCGCGGGTGGCCTCGGGCAAGCCCGTGGCGAGCCAAGGTCATGCTACCATGCCCGCGAGCCCTTCGTCCCATAGCAGATATTTCATGGGCCTTCCCGCTCCGTTGAGGCCATCGACAAAGATTCACCACACTGGCGCCCCGCCGCTTGCCGGGCAGTGCGTACTAGTCAATCCGCCGGCATTCGCCATATAAGTCGCCTGTCCAATCTGGATCGTCCATGAGCGCGCTCGCCAACCACATGTTTGCCAAGATGAACGGGATCGGCAACGAGATCGTCGTGGTCGATTTGCGCGACAAGGCGGCTGTCGTCACGTCGGACGAGGCGCGCGCGGTGGCGTCTCCTAAGGGGGTCCATTATGACCAGTTGATGGTGCTGCAGCCGCCGCGCCTTGCGGGCACCGAGGCCTTCATCCGCATCTACAACAATGACGGCTCGGAAGCCGCCGCGTGCGGCAACGGCATGCGCTGCGTGGCGCGCCGGCTGTTCGAGGCCTCGGGCCAGACCCAGGCCACCTTCGAGACCAAGGCGGGCCTGCTGAATTGCTGGCGCTCCGGCGACCTCTACACCGTGGACATGGGCCCGCCGAAATTCGGCTGGCAGGATATTCCGCTCGCCGAGGAGTTTCGCGACACGAGATACATCGAGTTGCAGATCGGCCCGATCGATGCGCCGGTGCTGCATTCGCCGTCCGCAGTCAGCATGGGCAATCCGCATGCGATCTTTTGGGTCGCGGACGTCGATGCCTACGATCTTTCCCGCTTCGGGCCGCTGTTGGAAAATCATCCGATCTTTCCGGAGCGCGCCAACATCACGCTTGCCCACGTCGTCGACCGCGATCACATCACGATCCGCACCTGGGAGCGCGGCGCCGGATTGACCAAAGCCTGTGGCTCGGCGGCCTGCGCCACCGCGGTCGCCGCGGCGCGGTTGAAGCGCACCAATCGCACCGTGCAGATTGCCTTGCCCGGAGGCGAGCTTGGCATCGAGTGGCGCGAGCGCGACGATCACGTTTTGATGACGGGCCCGGCGACCTTCGAATATGAAGGCCGCTTCGATCCCGCGCTGTTTGCCTCGGTCGCGTGAGACCATGAGCGTCGAGATCGTCACCTTCGGCTGCCGCCTCAACGCCTTCGAATCCGAGGTGATGCGGGTGGAGGCCGAGCGCGCCGGCCTTGCCGACACCGTCGTCATCAATAGCTGCGCGGTCACCAACGAGGCCGTCGCGCAGGCGCGGCAATCGATCCGCCGGTTGAAGCGCGAACGCCCGCATTTGCGCATCGTCGTCACCGGCTGCGCCGCGCAGACGCAAGCGGAAATGTTTGCAGGCATGGAAGAGGTCGATCGCGTCGTCGGCAATGACGACAAGATGCGAAGCGAGGCCTGGCGCCAGACGCAAGCAGCGCTCGATGCGGCCGGCGGGTCGGGTATCGAGGCGGACAAGAAGATCGCGGTTACCGACATCATGTCGGTTCGCGCGATGGCGCCGCATCTGTTGGGGGGATTTCAAAAGGGCCTGCCGCGCGTGTTCGTGCAGGTGCAGAACGGCTGCGACCATCGCTGCACCTTCTGCATCATCCCCTATGGCCGCGGCAAGTCGCGCTCGGTGCCGATGGGTGCGGTGGTTGACCAAATCCGCGCGCTGGTCGAGCGCGGCCATGCCGAGATCGTGCTGACGGGCGTCGATCTGACCGGTTACGGCGCGGACCTGCCGGGCTCACCGAAGCTCGGCCAACTGACCAAACAAATTTTGCGGCACGTGCCGGAGCTGAAGCGCTTACGGATTTCGTCCGTAGATCTGATCGAGGTCGATTCTGACCTGCTCGATGTCATCGCCGATGATGATCGGTTGATGCCGCATCTGCATCTGTCGCTGCAATCGGGCGACGATCTGATTCTCAAGCGCATGAAACGCCGGCATTCCCGCCAAGACGCGATCGATTTCTGCGCGCAGGTGCGACGCCTGCGGCCCGATATCGCGCTTGGCGCCGACATCATCGCAGGCTTTCCGACCGAAACCGAGGAGATGTTTCGCCGCTCGCAGGACTTGGTCGACGCCTGCGGCCTGACCTTCCTGCACGTGTTTCCCTATTCGCCGCGCCCCGGCACGTCGGCAGCAAGAATGCCGCAGGTCGCGGGAAATGAAATCCGGCAACGCGCGAGCCTGTTGCGGGCCGTGGGAGAGGCTGCGTTGCAGCGGCGGCTGGCAGCGGAAATCGGCGCAAGGCGAGAAATTTTGATCGAAAGCGCGACCCAGGGTCGCACCGAGCATTTTTTGCCGGTGGCGATCAGCGGGGAGGCGCCCGGCGCGGTTAAGACGCTCGTCGTCCAGGGCAGCGATGGCGCGCGGCTGACGGTGTGAAGTGTGTGCCGTGGTGTTTCCCTGCACCCGCCGTCATCGCCCGGCTTGACCGGGCGATCCAGTACGCCGCAGCTTCAAGGTCGATCACGAACCGCTCTGGAATACTGGATCATCCGCTTTCGCGGATGATGACGCGTGGAGTGTGCCGCGCTCGCGGGCTCTTACTCCCCGTTCCAGCCGCAGGCTCTCAACCGCTCCCGCATATGCAGAGGCACCGGCGCCGTCACGCGCACCGGCGTCTTGTTCTTCGAAATCGGGATCACGATTTCGCGGGAATGCAAATGTAGGCGCGGCTCGCCGAAGCGTGGACCGTTTCCATAAATATTGTCGCCGACGATCGGCCAACCCATCGCGGCGGCGTGCACGCGCAATTGATGGGTACGGCCGGTGACCGGCTCCAACGCCAGCCATGTCAGGCCGCCGCCGCGGCCCATCGCCTTCCAGTTGGTTACCGCCGACTGTCCTTCCGGGTCCGGCTTCTGCCACCAGCCACGCTCGGCGTTGAGGCGGCCGAGCGGCAGGTCGATGGTGCCTTCGTCCTCGGTCGGGCCGCCTTCGACGACCGCCCAATAGGTCTTTGCAATCTTGCCATGCTTGAACAACAGGCCGAGCGACGCCGTTGCCTTGCGATGCCGCCCGAGCACGAGGCAGCCGGAGGTATCCTTGTCGAGCCGATGGGCGAGAACCGGCGGACGCGGCAGGCCGAATCGCAAGCCGTCGAAGGAGGATTCCAGATTGGCGCCGCCCTTGGGGCCGCGATGCACCGGCAGGCCGGCGGGCTTGTCGATCACCAGCATCAAGCCGTCGCGATGGAGCACGCGGGCCTGGATTTCCTCCGCGGTCAGTTCAGGAACTTCTATCGCTCGGTCAAGACTTTCGCTCATGGGCCGAAACCGCTAACACACCTCTCCCGCGCTGGACCACTAGATATGAACGATCCCTCTTCGGAAAAAGCAAAGCAGACCTGGTGGCGGCGGCTGTCCGGCGGCCTTAAGCGCACGTCGAGTTCGCTGGGAGCGGCGGTGGCCGATCTCGTCACCAGGCGCAAGCTCGACCGCGCGATGATCGAGGACATCGAGGACGTGCTGCTCCGCGCCGATCTCGGCACCGAGGTCGCATCGCGCATCGCATCGGCCGTGGGCGTCGGCCGCTATGACAAGTCGATCACGGCGGATGACGTGAAGACCGTGGTCGCGACCGAGGTCGAACAAGTGCTTGCGCCGGTGGCAAAGCCGCTTGTCATCGATGCGGCAAAAAAACCGTTCGTCATCCTCGTGGTCGGCGTCAACGGCTCCGGCAAGACCACGACCATCGGCAAGCTGGCGGCAAAATACTCGGCCGAAGGCCGCAAGGTGATGCTGGCGGCCGGCGACACCTTTCGCGCGGCCGCGATCGAGCAATTGAAGGTCTGGGGCGAACGCACCAAATCGCCGGTCATCGCCGGCGCACAAGGGTCGGACTCGGCAAGTCTTGCCTTCAGCGCGCTGTCGGCGGCGCGGGACGGCAAGCTCGACGTACTGCTGGTCGATACCGCGGGCCGCCTGCAGAACAAGGCCGAATTGATGAACGAGCTGGAAAAAGTCGTTCGCGTCATCCGCAAGGTCGATGACAGCGCGCCGCACGCGGTGCTGCTGGTGCTGGACGCCACGGTGGGACAAAATGCGCTGTCGCAGGTCGAGGCGTTTCACCGTACCGCTGGCGTCACCGGCCTTGTCATGACAAAACTGGACGGCACCGCGCGGGGCGGCATCCTGGTGGCGCTGGCAGAGAAGCACAAGCTGCCGGTTCACTTCGTCGGCGTCGGCGAGGGCATCGACGACCTCGCGCCCTTCACGGCACGGGATTTTGCGCAAGCGATCGCGGGGATAGAGTAATGGACAAGACCCAGCCGCATCCACTGTTCAAACTCGCGACCGAACTCGGTCCGCTCCTGGTGTTCTTTGCCGCGAACGCCAAGTTTCATCTGTTCGTCGCGACCGGGGCCTTTATGGTGGCGATCGTGGCGTCCATGATCGCGTCGTATTTGGTGACGCGGCATGTGCCGCTGATGGCGCTGGTCACCGGCGTCGTCGTCATCGTGTTCGGCACGCTCACGCTCGTTTTGCACGACGAGACCTTCATCAAAGTCAAGCCCACCATCATCTATGGTCTGTTCGCCCTGGTTCTGGGCGGCGGCTTGCTGTTCGGCCGTTCGTTCATCGCCATCATGTTCGATCAGATGTTCAACCTCACCCCGCAAGGCTGGCGCATCCTCACCCTGCGCTGGACCCTCTTCTTTCTCGCCATGGCGGCCCTGAACGAGATGATCTGGCGTACCCAGACCACCGATTTCTGGGTCGCGTTCAAGGCATTTGGCGTGATCCCGCTGACGATGATTTTCGCGCTCACGCAAATGCCGCTGATCAAGCGCTACCATCTCGATCCCGCCTCGCTGCAGGCGAGCGAGGCGGCGGAGGGCGATGTCAGCAAGGGGTGAGTGGCGTGTTCTCAGTAGCGTCATTGCGAGCGGAGCGAAGCAATCCATAGTGCCGCAAAGAAAGAATGGATTGCGTCGTCGCTTTGCTCCTCGCAATGACGACTGGGTCAACTGCCCGCTTTCAACGCCTTGTCGATCTCGGCCCTAAGCACGGTGTTGATATTTTCCGCCGTGATCGGACCGACCAGTTTGTAGACGATGGTGCCTTCGCGCCCGACGACGAAGGTTTCCGGCACGCCATAGACACCCCATTCGATCGAGGCGCGGCCGTTGGCATCGACGCCGACAATGCCAAACGGATTGCCATAGCGGCCGAGAAAGCGCCGGGCATTGTCGGGGGAATCCTTGTAGTTGATGCCCACGATCTGCAACCGGCTGTCATGGCCGAGTTCGGTCAGAAGCGGCGCCTCGTCGTGGCACGGCACGCACCACGACGCCCAGACGTTGACGACGCTGACCTTGCCCTTGAAAGCGGAAGGATCAAGCCCGGGCACCTGCGCGCCATTGTTGACGAGCCCATCGAGCGCCGGCAGCGCGGTTTGCGGCGCCGGATGGCCGATCAAGGCGGATGGAATTCGCGACGGGTCGCCGTTGCCGAGCCGGAACCAGAGGACCGCGGCGAGGCAGGCGAAGGCCAGCAGCGGCATCGCCATCAGCCAGCGCGAGGTTCGTTGGCTTGTATCGGTTGCCGAGGGTTCGCTCATCTCATATCCGTCGCGCTGCGCCCCGAGCGTCTGACGACGCCCCCGGCTTCGAGCTCGCCCAGAATGCGCTTCTGGCGGCGATGGTCAATTCCGATCCAGGCGATCAGCAACGCCACCACCGCGGCCACCACCAAATAGGAGGTGACGATGAAGTCCGCGTAGGGGCCAAGCGACATCGCGTTCATAACGAACGCCGGCCGGCTTGCGCCTGGATCAATTGCAGCGCGCGGACGCGGCGGCGCAGGATCTCGTTGCGCATCGCGGCCAGATGCAGGGTGAGGAACAACAGCGAAAACGCCACCGCCATCACCAGCAGCGGAATCAGGAAGGCGCGATCGAGTGACGATCCTCCCATTCGCATCACCGACGCCGGCTGATGCAGCGTGTTCCACCAATCGACCGAGAATTTGATGATCGGAAGGTTGATGGCGCCAACCAGCGTCAGGATCGCGGCCGCGCGCGCCGCGCGCGAGGGGTCCTCCACCGCGCGCCACAGCGCGATCGGGCCGAGATACATCAGAAACAGGATCAGCACCGAAGTAAGCCGCGCATCCCATTCCCAATAGGTGCCCCACATCGGCCGGCCCCACAGCGAGCCGGTCACCAGCGCGAGAAAGGTAAACGCCGCGCCGATCGGGGCTGCGGCTTTGGCGGCGACGTCGGCCAGCGGATGCCGCCACACCAGCGTGCCCAGCGCAGCCACGCTCATCACGCCCCAGACGAACATCGCAAGCCAGGCATTGGGCACGTGAATGAACATGATCTTGACGGTGGCGCCCTGCTGATAGTCGTCGGGCGCCATCGCCGACTGGTAGAGACCGATCGCGAGCAGGATGACAGTTGCCGTCGCAAGCCACGGCAACAGGCGCGCGGTGAGCGACAGGAACCGGGTGGGATTGGCAAGATCGATCAGCGTCATGACATCCTGTTAATGGTCGCGCCCGCCGCAGGCAATCAGCATGAAGGTTCTCAGCGAGAGTTGATCGGCATCAATTTGGGCATGTTCCTATCCAAGAGCCGGATTCTTTTTTTAATAACGTGCCTGATCAGTCCAACCCGTGGCGCAGGCTCGCCGCCGCCGCGAACGGTCCAATGACAAAGCTGACCAGCGACAAGGCGCACAGGATCGAAAACGGCGCGCCAAAGGACAAGGGTTCCATGATTGCGCCTTGCGAGGCCGCCACGCCAAAGATCAGGACGGGAATCGACAGCGGCAGCACCAGCACCGCGAGCAGGAGGCCGCCGCGATGCAGCGTCACGGCAAGCGCCGCGCCGATCATGCCGGTAAAGGTCAGCGCCGGCGTGCCGGCCAGCAGCGTCAGCGCGACGGCCGATGTCGCCGTGGCATCGAGATTGAGCAATAATCCCAAGACCGGGGTCGCGATAACAAGCGGCAATCCCGCGGCCAGCCAATGGGCGAGCGCCTTTGCCGCACACGCCAGCTCCAGCGGCGTCCGGCCCATCACGATCAGATCGAGCGAGCCGTCTTCATGATCGGCCATGAACAGGCGGTCGAGCGTCAGCAGGCTTGCGAGCAGCGCGCCGAGCCAGAGGATCGCAGGTCCGAGCCGTGTCAGCAGCGCAAGGTCCGGCCCGACCGCGAACGGCATCAGCACCACCACGGTGAGAAAGAACAACACGCCGATCAAGGCGCCGCCGCCGACGCGAAGCGCGATTCTGATGTCCCTGCGAATCAGGGCGGCCAGCGCGGTCATGACGCCTCTCCGATTCGCAAGGTGCGCGCCGCAACTCCCAGCGGCACATGGGTGGCGGCAATGATCAGGCCGCCGCGCGACAGATGATCGCCCATCAGCGTCGTGAACATGATCTGCCCGCTTGCGTCGAGCGCGTTGGTCGGCTCATCGAGCAGCCAGACCGGCCGCCTTACGGCCAATAAACGTGCGATCGAGAGCCTCCGCCGTTGTCCTGCGGACAGAAAGGCGGCCGGCAACCGCGCCGCGTGATCGAGTTCGACGACGGCAAGGGTCTCTGCGGGGTTGAATACCGTGCCGCCGAGGAAATCCCGCCAGAACCAGAGGTTTTCTGCAACGCTCAAGGCCGGTTTGATGGCGTCGCGGTGGCCGAGATAATGTGATTGCTCGGGCAGCGTCAGCTCGGCCTCGCCGCCTTCCAGTTGGATCGATCCGCGGGATGGCGCCAGCAAGCCCGCGATCAGGCGCAACAGCGAGGTTTTGCCCGATCCGTTGGGGCCGACCACGGCGAGCGCTTCACCCGAGGCAACCTCGAAACCAAGGCCGGAAAAAACCTCGCGGCCGCCCCGCATACAACTGACATCGCGCCCTGAGAGCCGCATCTTGCCCCTTTACAGCCCTCTGGAAACCAACGGTACCGCATCAATTTATGGGTAGCGCATTGCTGCGAACCGCATGCCGGTGTGGCGGTGCTTGGTGAAAGATTCTATAAGCCGGAACTTGATGCAGCACACAATCCGCTGCTGCAAGCCTATCGGCCAGACCCCTCCGCCGGTGTTAAAATACCCTTATCGGGTAGAACTGACAATTTGGGACTCCCTGACATGACCTCTCTCGACAGCTTCAAATGCCAAAAAACCCTCAAGGTCGGCGGCAAAACCTATGTCTATTACAGCCTGCCCGCTGCCGAGAAAAATGGTCTGAAGGGAATCGCCAAACTTCCCTATTCCATGAAGGTCTTGCTGGAAAACCTCCTGCGCAATGAAGACGGCCGCACCGTCAAGAAGGATGACATTCTCGCCGTCTCGAAATGGCTGAACAAGCGCGCGCTCGAGCATGAGATTGCGTTCCGCCCGGCGCGGGTTTTGATGCAGGATTTCACCGGCGTGCCCGCGGTGGTCGACCTCGCGGCGATGCGCAACGCGATGCAGGCGCTCGGTGGCGATGCCGAGAAAATCAACCCCCTGGTGCCCGTCGATCTCGTCATCGATCACTCGGTGATCGTGAACTTCTTTGGGGACAACAAGGCGTTCGGCAAGAATGTCGTCGAGGAGTACAAACAGAATCAGGAGCGCTACGAATTCCTGAAATGGGGCCAGAAGGCGTTTTCGAATTTCTCCGTGGTGCCGCCCGGCACCGGCATCTGCCACCAGGTCAATCTCGAATATCTCGCGCAGACGGTGTGGACCAGGAAAGGGAAGATGAAGGTCGGCAAGAAGACCGGCAGCTTCGAGGTCGCTTATCCGGATTCGCTGGTTGGCACCGATTCGCACACCACCATGGTCAATGGTCTCGCCGTGCTCGGCTGGGGCGTCGGCGGCATCGAGGCGGAAGCCTGCATGCTGGGCCAGCCATTGTCGATGCTGCTGCCGGAAGTGGTCGGCTTCAAGCTCAAGGGCCAGCTCAAGGAAGGCGTAACCGCGACCGACCTGGTGCTGACGGTGACGCAGATGCTGCGCAAGCAGGGCGTGGTCGGAAAATTCGTGGAGTTTTTCGGCCCCGGCCTCGATCACCTGTCGGTCGCGGACAAGGCGACCATCGGCAATATGGCGCCGGAATATGGCGCCACCTGCGGCTTCTTCCCGGTCGATGCCGCGACCATCGATTACCTCAAGACGTCCGGCCGCAAAGCCGACCGCGTCGCGCTGGTATCGGCCTATGCCAAGGCGCAGGGCCTGTTCCGAACCGCGAAATCGGCGGACCCGGTATTTACGACGACGCTGACGCTCGATCTTGCCGACGTCGTGCCGTCGATGGCCGGACCGAAGCGTCCCGAAGGCCGCGTGGCACTGCCCGCGGTGGCGGAGGGTTTCGCGGCCGCGCTCGCAAGCGAGTACAAGAAGGCCGCGGATGCCACCAAGCGTTACGCCGTCGCTAATCGCAATTTCGATCTCGGCCATGGCGACGTCGTCATCGCGGCGATCACTTCCTGCACCAACACCTCCAATCCGAGCGTGCTGATCGGCGCCGGGCTGCTTGCGCGCAATGCGGCGGCCAGGGGGTTGAAGGCAAAGCCCTGGGTCAAGACGTCGCTTGCACCCGGCAGCCAGGTCGTTGCCGAATACCTGGCCAATTCTGGATTGCAGAGCGATCTCGACAAGGTCGGCTTCAACCTCGTCGGCTTCGGCTGCACCACCTGCATCGGCAATTCCGGCCCGCTGCCGGAAGAGATATCGAAGTCGATCAACGACAATGGAATCGTTGCGGCGGCGGTGCTGTCGGGCAACCGCAATTTCGAGGGCCGCGTCAGCCCGGACGTGCAGGCGAATTATCTCGCCTCGCCGCCATTGGTCGTGGCCTATGCGCTGGCCGGCACCGTCACCAAGGATCTTGCGGTCGAACCGATCGGCACCGGCAAGGACGGCAAGCCGGTATATCTGAAGGATATCTGGCCGACCGCCAAGGAGATCAACGCGCTCATGAAGAAGTTCGTGACCGCGACGATCTTCAAGAAGCGGTATGCCGACGTGTTCAAGGGCGACACCAACTGGCGCAAGATCAAGACCGTCGAGAGCGAGACTTATCGCTGGAACATGAGCTCGACCTATGTGCAGAACCCGCCCTATTTTGAAGGCATGAAGAAGGTGCCGGAGCCGATCGTCGACGTGGTCGATGCGCGGATTCTGGCGATGTTCGGCGACAAGATCACGACCGACCACATCTCGCCGGCCGGCTCCATCAAGCTGACCTCTCCGGCCGGGAAATTCCTCAGCGAGCATCAGGTGCGCCCGGCGGATTTCAATCAGTACGGCACGCGTCGCGGCAACCATGAAATCATGATGCGCGGCACTTTCGCCAATATCCGCATCAAGAACTTCATGCTGAAGGGCGCCGACGGCAACATTCCCGAGGGCGGCCTGACCAAGCACTGGCCCGACGGCGAGCAGATGTCGATCTACGATGCGGCGATGAAGTACCAGGCCGAGCACGTGCCGCTCGTGGTGTTTGCCGGTGCCGAATACGGCAACGGCTCATCGCGCGACTGGGCGGCGAAGGGGACCCGG
This sequence comes from Bradyrhizobium sp., assembly GCA_035308285.1. Lineage (GTDB taxonomy): Bacteria > Pseudomonadota > Alphaproteobacteria > Rhizobiales > Xanthobacteraceae > Bradyrhizobium. The sequence continues at coordinate 14,023 of DATGGY010000051.1, forward strand.
CTGCTCGGCATCCGCGCCGTGATCTGCCAGAGCTTCGAGCGCATTCATCGCTCCAACCTGGTCGGCATGGGTGTGTTGCCGCTTACCTTCGAAGAGGGCGTATCCTGGCAGTCGATCGGGCTGAAGGGCGATGAGACCGTAACAATACGGGGGTTGCAGGGCGACCTGAAACCGCGCCAGAAGCTCATCGCGGAGATCGTATCGTCCAGCGGTTCGCTGCAGCGCATTTCGCTGCTGTGCAGGATCGATACGCTCGACGAACTCGACTATTATCGGAATGGCGGCATCTTGCATTACGTCTTGCGCAAGCTCGCCGCGTAATTGTGATCGACGGCTCACTTCGAAGTGAGTAGCGAGTGATTTGAAGGCGGCCTAAAGAAGGCCCGCCTTCACTTTTTCTTAGGCCCGCAGGCGTATGCGCCGTTAGGTATACCGGCGAAAAGTGTTAACGGCGGCAAAACGAATATTTTCGGTTCCAGTATGGCAGCGATGATGGCCTATCAATCAATTTCGCGGTGGTCCGGCGCCCTGGGCGTCTGCGCGATCGTGGCAGTCATCCGGCCGGCCATTGCAGAGCCTCGCGCGGTGGTGGAGCTGTTCACGTCGCAGGGATGCTCATCCTGTCCGCCCGCCGACAAGATCATCGGCGAACTCGCCAAGGATCCGTCGGTGATCGCGCTGAGCTTGCCGATCGACTACTGGGACTATCTCGGGTGGAAGGATACGCTGGCGGATGCGCGCTTCAGTGCCCGTCAGAAAGCTTATTCGCTGATGCGCGGCGATCGCGATGTCTACACGCCGCAGGTGGTCGTCAACGGTTCAGCGCATGTGGTCGGCAGCGATCGTGCCGCGATCGAACACGCGATCGGCGCGACCCGAAGGGCCGACGGCGTCATGTCGGTGCCGGTATCGATGAAGCTGTCGGGCGAGCAGATTACGGTGGCGGTCGCGGCCTCCAACAAGGCCCCGGTAGCGACGCATGGCGAAATTTGGATCTGTTCGATTTCCAGGGCGATACCGATATCGATCGGTCGCGGCGAGAATCGCGGGCGCGAACTCACCTACTACAATGTGGTTCGCAACGTGCTGAAGGTCGGCGACTGGAACGGCAGTGCCGGCAGTTGGACGGTGCCGTTGGAAAACATCTCGCGGGAAGGGATCGATGCCGCCGCGGTCTTTGTCCAGGACGGTAACCGCGACCGGCCGGGCCCGATGCTGGGTGCGGCGTATACCTCCCTTCACTAGATGCGTTTTCGAGCGAAGCCTGCCCCGGACCTGATCGGGGTTGATAGCGGTTCCGCGTGAACGAACGCTGCTCCCGGCAACCCCACCACCCTAGTTGGCGCGGCGATGCGCTACTGCTTCGTCATCACAAATTTGCCGACGCCGTCCACATAGGCCTGATAGCTGCCGCGGATGGTCTTGCTGTCTTTTGAAGCGGCGCCCTGCATTCGAATATCCCATTTCGGGCACACGATCTGGATTGCCACATGGTTATTTGACGTCTGGAAATTGCCGGTGACCGAACAAGATTCCTTGTCGTCATTTTCGTAAGTGCCCGAGAAGCGTCCACCCTTGTTGGCGAGCGACATGGCGTTCTTCGACGTGTTGGACCAGGTGACGCTCCAGCGGCCCGCGAGATCGCCTGCGTCAGCCCAGGCAATGCCGAAACCGGCAAAAGCGGGCAAGAGAAGGCTAACCAGAGCCGCCGTGAGCCTCAGCATCTTCGACCCCCCTGTCTTGAAAGCCCATCGATCGATAACGGGTCGACCAATGATATCACCTACGGGAAGCCAGGCGCAGCCTGTTCTGGGGCCCAAAAAAGAAAAGGACCAACTCGCGTTGGCCCAGTATGTGGATAAACTCTTGTGCGCTAGGCCCGATCCCGACGATTCCGGGGGGCTGGGGGCTGAGGAATCCGGGATCGAAAGGACCGGGCCAACGCAATGGATTCTTCTCGCAATATTGCGGGGCAGTCGATTGGCGGAAGTGGGGCGGTATTATGATTCCGCTAACGATCCCGTGACGGCGCGGTTCTCGCCAGATATTTTTGGCTCGCTGGTTTTAAGGGAACTGCGGGTCGCCGGGTCGTGCCGGCGGCCCTGTTACGGCCCTTGCGGCGGAGGTCAGTCGGCGCAATCATGTCGTTCAAATGACAGGAGAAGCGCCATGAGCCTTATATCGGAGGAAGCCGATCCAAGCGAGGCCCGCGCAGCGGCCCGGGTTGCCGCTGCGGGTACCTGGCCAAACCGGGTGACGTTCAGTCGCCACGAGCTCAATCGCATCTTGAATCTCTACGGGCGGATGGTCGCCGACGGCGAATGGCGCGACTATGCCATCGATTTTCTGCGCGACCGCGCCGTGTTTTCGATATTCCGCCGCGCCTCCGAAGTTCCAATATACCGCATCGAGAAAGATCCGCGGCTTACGCGCAAGCAGGGGATCTACAGCGTGATTTCGGCAAGCGGATTGATCCTGCGCCGTGGGCACGAGCTGGATCGGGTGCTTTTGGTCATCGACCGCAAGCCGGCTCTGGTTTAGCGGGAAGAAAGCTAGCTCCGCGCCGGCGCCGGATCATCCGCCGGCAGGCTCGCCGCCCCCTCGCCGAGCGCAAGCTGCATCATGACGATGTCGAGCCAGCGGCCGAATTTGAATCCGACATTGGGATGGGCTCCGATCATTTCGAACCCACAGCTCGAATGCACGCCGATCGATGCGGCGTTGGCGGAATCGCCGATCACCGCGATCATTTGGCGGAAGCCGCGCGCCTCGCATTCGGCGATCAGCCGCTGCAGCGATTGCCGGCCGATCCCGCGCCCGTGGATTGCGGAATGCAAATAGACCGAATCCTCGACCGTGAACCTATAGGCCGGTCGCAGCCGGTAAGCGGCCGCATAGGCATATCCGACCACGCGGCCCTCGATTGCCGCGACGAAATAGGGGAAGCCGCCGTCGACGAGCGCCTCGAAGCGCCGGGTCATTTCCGCAAGGTCGGGCGGGACCAGCTCAAATGTCGCGGTGCCGAAGCGAACCGCATCCGCGTAGATATCGGTGATGGCGGGCAGGTCGGCGACGACGGCCGGCCTGATTTCAGGCGAGGACATGCCTAAAGATTATTTTCAGCCACCGCAAAAGGAAAGCCCCGGCCAGAAGGGCCGAGGCTTGGGACTTCCGCCGCTTGGCCGGGTCGATCAGTCGCGCTGACCGAGCAATTGCAACAGCAGCGTGAAGAGGTTGATGAAATTCAGATAGAGCGACAATGCGCCGGTGATCGCCGCCCGTTCCGCCACGTCGCCGCCCTGCCCGGCGAAGCCGTAGATGTACTCGTTCTTCAGCCGCTGCGTATCCCAGGCGGTGAGGCCCGCAAATACCAGCACGCCAACCACCGATACCACGAACTGCAGCATCGAACTGGCGAGGAACAGATTGACCAGGCTCGCGATGATGACTCCGAACAGGCCCATGATCAGGAACGATCCCATCCCTGTCATGTCGCGCCGCGTGGTATAGCCATAAAGGCTCAGCGCGCCGAACGTGGCCGCGGTGATGAAGAACACCCGCACGATCGAGGTGTGCGTATAGACCAGGAAGATCGACGACAGCGAGACACCCATCAGCGCCGAAAACACCCAGAACAGCATTTGCGCGGTCGCGGGCGCCAGACGGTTAATGCCGGCGGAGATCACGAACACCATGGCGAGGGGGGCCAGGATGAACAGCCATTTCAGCGGGCTCACGAACATCGCGTAGCCGAACGGCGTCAGGAAGGCGTTGCCGATCTTGGCGGCGGCGCCGGACGGGTCGGCGGTCACAGCCGCCATATAGATGCCGAGCGCGGCGAAGCCGGTGATGGCAAGGCCGATGCTCATATAATTGTAGATGCGCAGCATGTAGGCGCGCAGACCGGCGTCGACGGTCGCGGTATCGACGCGCCCGGCGGCCCGGCCAAAAGGAGATGCATAGTTGCGGTCTAGGTCCGACATGGTCGAATTCCTGTTGGTTGTGTCTGGCGGGGCGCAAAGGCTCTGCGTCGCCAGCGAAAGTTATCCCAGATACCACCGTTTGCTGACATTAATTTTGCGTCATGAAAACGGCGTCTGGCTCCACGCTGATATCTGGGAAACTACCACATCCAGCGCAAGGCGCGATGCGCGGCCGAATGTCGCTACACAGAGACCGGCGCTGCCTGGACACCGGCAATTTTTATGAAATTTATATATCAGAGGTTTCGCAGAACCGCCGCCGGCTTCTGGTTCAAGGCCAGCAGCGTCCCCACAAGCCCCAACCCTACCGTGACCGCCAAAGCCGCTGCCACCACGCCGGCGGCGCTGCCGGCCTGCCAGACGAAGCTTAGGGTCATCAGCCGGGTCACGATCAGCCAGGCGGCAACCGAACCCGCAATGACCCCGAAAACGGCGGTGGCAAACCCGATCATCAGATATTCCAGCGCGTAGGCGCCGATTAGCCGTGCCCGGGTCGCCCCCAGCGTCTTGAGAATGACGGCATCATAGACCCGGTGGCGATGGCCGGCGGCGAGTGCGCCACCCAGCACCAGAATCGCCGAAATCAGGGTGATTGCGCTCGCACCGCGGATCGCGAGCACGAGATTGGTAACGACCGTGCCGATGGTTTCCAGCGCCTCGCGGACGCGTACACTCGTGATCATCGGAAACGCGGCGGCCACCTTTTTGACGATCGCCGCGTCGTCGGCGGGGTCCGGGTGGGCCTCCGTCAAGGTCGCGATGTGGGTGTGCGGCGCGCCCTTAAAGGCGTTGGGCGAAAACACCAGCACGAAATTGATGCCGAGCCCCTGCCAATCGATGGTGCGCATGTTTCCAATTGTTGCCGGGATGTCGCGGCCGAGTACGTTGACGACGATTTCATCGCCGATCTTGAGCTTGAGGCCGTCGGCGATCTTCTTCTCGATCGAGATCAGCGGCGGTCCGTTATAATCTGCGCCCCACCATCGGCCCTCGATGATCTTCGAGCCTTTCGGGATTTCGCCGGTGGCGGTGAGGCCGCGGTCGCTCTGCAACACCCATTCGCTGTCAGTGGAGGGTTTGAGATCCTCCGCCCTGATGCCGCGCGCCGCGACGATACGCCCGCGCAGCATCGGCACCTCCTCGACCGTCGAATCCGGCGCGGTCTGCTTCAGGAAGGCGCTGAAGCGGTCGGCTTCGGTGGCGGGAATGTCGATGAAATAGAACGACGGCGCGCGGTCCGGCAGCGCCGCCAGGAATTGCCGCCGCAGATTGCCGTCGATCTGGGTAATCGTGACCAGCACCGCCAGACCCAGACCCAGCGACATCACCACCGAAGGCGTCAAGGCGCCCGGCCGGTAGATATTGGCGATCGCGAGCCGCAGCATGGTGATCCGGGTCCGGGGCAGGCGGCGCGCCAGCGCCATCAGGCCGGCGGCGATACCGCGCAACAGCGCAAAGACCGCAATCGAGGACACCACGAACACGGTCGCCACGCGCTTGTCATAGGCAAACCCGATGACGATCGCGATCAGAAACGCGATCACCAGCGCCATCGAGGCGAGATAACGCCAGCGCGGGCGATGCCACACGCTGGTCACGGCCTCGCGAAACAGCGCCGCCACCGGCACATCATGCACGCGACCCAGCGGCCACAGCGCGAATGCGAGCGCGGTCGAAAGGCCATAGACCAGCGACAAAGCGAGCTCTTCGACATGCAGCGCCGGCACCACCGGCAGCGGCAACAGCTTGCCGAACACATCGACAATGACGAACGGCATTGCCGCGCCGGCAGCGAGTCCGATCGCCGAGCCGACGACGGCAAGCACGATCACCTGTGTGAGATAAATCGCAAAGACGTCGCGGCCGGTGGCGCCCAGCGCTTTGAACGTGGCGACCACGTCGCGCCTCCGGTCGATATGGCTCTTCACCGCATTGGCAACGCCGACGCCGCCGACCAATAGCGCGGCAAGGCCGACCAGCGTGAGAAACTGGGTGAAGCGGTTGATGGTACGTTCAAGCTGAGGCGAGGCGGCGTCGCGCGTGCGAATTTCCCAGCCGGCATGCGGCAGCGCGCCTCGCGCATCGTCGACGAGCCGGACCGCGCTGCGATCGGTGCTGGCGTTGTTTGGCAGCTTCACCCGATAGGTCCAGCGTACCAGGCTGCCCGGCTGCAACAGCTTGGTGGCCCGAAGCGCGGCCTCGCTGACCAGGAATCGCGGACCGAACCCGAGACCGCCGGCGAGCTTGTCCGGCTCGGAACTGTCGATGCTGCGGATCTGAAATGTCGCGTTGCCGACATTGACGCTGTCGCCGAGCTTGAGGTCGAGCCGGGCCAGCAATGTCGAATCGGCCGCCGCGCCGAATACGCCATCATGTTCGGCCAGCAAATCTGTTAGCCGCATTTTCGGTTCAAGCGCCAATTCGCCCAGCATCGGGTAGGTGGCGTCCACGGCCTTGATCTCGACCAGCGCCAGGCGGCCGTCGTCGGCGCGCGCCATGCCGCGCATCGAGGCCGTGACGGAGACGTCGCCGCGGGAACGCAAAAATGCAACTTCCTCGGGCCTTGCTTCGCGCTGAAACAACGAGAAGGCGACGTCGCCGCCAAGTAGCGTGCGACCCTCGCGCGCCAAGCCTTCGGCAAGGCTCGCCGCCACCGAGCCGACACCGGCGATCGCCATGACGCCAAGCGCGATGCAGGCGATGAAGACGTAGAAACCGCGCAAGCCACCGCGCAGTTCGCGCAACGCGTAGCGGAGCGGAAGCGACGCCGGGCGGCCGTTAAACACCGGTTCGGAGAGGATCGTCATGAAGCGGCATCGTGCTCGGCGAGCTGGCCATCGATCCGGCCCGAGCGTAGCCGCACCACGCGGTCGCAGCGCTGCGCCAGCGAGGCGTCGTGGGTCACCAGCACCAGTGTCATGCCGCGCTCGGCATGTTTGGTGAAGAGCAGGTCGACGATTTGCTTGCCGGTAGCCTCATCGAGATTGCCGGTGGGCTCGTCGGCCACCAGAATTGCGGGATCGGGCGCAAGCGCACGGGCGAGCGCGACGCGCTGCTGCTCGCCGCCCGATAATTGCGTGGGATAATGATGCAGCCGGTCGCCGAGACCGACCGATGTCAATTCATGCGCCGCGCGCCGCGACGCATCGGGGTCGCCGGCCAATTCCAGCGGCACCGCGACGTTTTCCAGCGCCGTCATGGTCGGGATCAGATGAAACGACTGGAAGACGATGCCGACCTGGCGGCCGCGAAAGCGCGCCAGTGCATCTTCGTCGAGGGCATTGAAAGGGGTGCCGTTGACCACCACCTCTCCGCTGTCGGGCCGTTCCAATCCCGCCATCACCATCAGAAGAGTGGATTTTCCCGAACCGGACGGCCCGATCAGGCCGATGGCCTCGCCCGATGCCACGGAGAGGCTGATGTCCTTTAGAATGTGGACACGCGCCGCGCCCGAACCGAGCGAGAGATTGACGTTGGAGATGGAAATGGTGTCCGGCGCAATGCCGGCCAATGAAGAGGGTTCGATGAGACTGTCCATGGCTATAGTGCCCGCTTTTCCGAAGTTCGTAATACTGTGCTGCGACCTCGTGAGCGAACTTCGGAAAGCAAAGGGCACTATCACATTTGTTGATTCTAGTGCCGCTTTTCGATCCGAAATTCCTAGTACGAGGTTGCAGCAGGCGGTGCAGGAATTTCGGATCGGCGGCGCTAGCTCATATGGTACTTCCCTTGGCGCGGTCGAGAGGTTGTCAGGCAAGTTCGTGCACATGCTCGTGTTTGGCCTTGCGCTGCTCGGGTCGGAACCGGCTTTCGCGCAGACCTCGGCGGCAATCGACACCAGGCCCATCAAGGTGGTTGCGCTCGGTGATTCGCTCACCGCAGGATATGGTCTTCCGAGCACCGATGCGTTCCCGGTTAAATTACAAAAAGCATTGAAATCCAAAGGGATAGAGGTCGAAATGATCAACGCCGGGGTGTCCGGCGACACCTCTTCCGGCGGCCGCGACAGGCTGGAATGGTCGGTGCCGGAGGGGACGCAGGCCGTGATCGTCGAACTCGGCGCCAATGATGCCCTGCGCGGCACCGATCCCGCGGTCACCCGCGCGGCGCTAAACGACATTGTGGCGCGCTTGAAGGCGCGTGGAATTGCGGTGCTGTTGTGCGGGATGCTCGCCCCGCCGAACTACGGCAATGATTATGCGGCCCGTTTCAACGCGATCTATCCCGATCTCGCCAAATCGTTTGGTATCACTCTGTATCCGTTCTTCCTCGATGGCGTCGCGGCCGACGCCAAGCTCAACCAGCCGGACGGCATGCATCCGACGGCCGAGGGCGTCGATATCATCGTCCAAAAAATGTTGCCCACGGTTAAGGCATTTCTCGGCGCGATATCGAGGCAGCCTAGCTGAAAAATCGGTGGCGATAACCCTAACGCGATGGATTTGCGAGCCCTTTCCGATGTGTTAACGCCAGATGCTTCGCAGAGTCATATAACTACGGTAGAAATTGGCATCGGTGATTCGTTGCCGGGTCTTGTTACAGGGCGTGACCTTTCCGTAAGATCGTGCCCCAGCATCGGGAGTCTTGCGATGCCGCGTTTGTTCACGGGACTGGAAATTCCGGCCGAGATCGGTCAGACCCTTTCCTCATTGCGTGGTGGCCTGCCGGGCGCCCGCTGGATCGACCCCGAAAATTATCACGTTACCCTGCGCTTCATCGGCGATATCGACGGCGTGTCCGCCAACGAGATCGCCTCGATGCTGTTTCGGGTCAATCGCAAGCCGTTCGAGGTGGCGGTGCAGGGCCTCTCCAGTTTCGGCGGAAAAAAGCCGCGTGCGGTGGTCGCCAACATCGCCCCGAGCCGGCCGCTGATCGAGCTTCAGGCCGAACTTGAGCGGCTGATGCAGCGCATCGGGCTTGATCCGGAGGGTCGCAAATTCACCCCGCATGTGACGCTGGCGCGGCTGCGCGACGCCTCCACCCAGGACGTGGCGGACTATCTGTCCGTGCGCGGCTATTTCCCGACTCGGGTTTTTACGGCCTCGCGCTTCGTGCTGTTTTCCTCGCGCGCCTCGACCGGCGGCGGGCCCTATGTGGTTGAGGATTCCTACGCGCTGAGCGCGTGATTGACCGGATCCAGTATTCCAAAGTGACCGTGATAGGATGCCTCTTCATCCGGAAGTCGAAGCGTTTGCCAAGTTGCTTCGCGAAATCGAGATCAAACTGCGCGAACACAATCAAACGCATTGGGCCGCGCAAATCGCGCGATGTCTCGCGGGTGTCGAGCGCTCAGATGCGTACGGACTTCAACGCTTCCTGTCGCTCTTCGGGGGCATGGGTTCGTTAAACGACGTCCTGCTTGTCGCTGACGGAAGGCTGCTTCACGAAGAAAATGACCGGCTTCGTGCGCTACTGAGCCGAGCCTATGATGCTGGGCGCCGTCTTGAGCGCGATGGCTAAGGTTGCTACGGTGCCCTGACCCTCCCACGCGGGCTTTTGCACACCCCTGCACTAAATCCCGGCTTGCAATTTTCGTAAGCTTCAGGCGGTAAGATGGGGCCATGCTGTCTCCCCCCGCCGCCTCGTTCCGAGCCCATTATCAAGCTCTCGTCACCTCCGGCGCGATCGAGCCCGACGCCGCGCAGGAAGAGGCCGCGGAAGCATTTGCCGATCTCGAGCAGCGGCTTTCGCGCTACAAGCCGTTGCGCAAGCAGGGCCTGCTTGGCCGGCTGTTTGCCGACAAGGACGATGCGCCGCCGCGCGGCCTCTACGTTCACGGCGAGGTCGGGCGCGGCAAGACCATGCTGATGGATCTGTTTTTTCAAGCCAGCACCGTCGAGCACAAACGGCGCGCCCATTTCCACGAATTCATGGCCGAGGTGCACGAGCGCATCTACGGCTATCGCCAGAACATCGCGCGCGGCGAGATCGTTGACGGCGACGTGATTGCGCTTACCGCCGCCGCGATCTTCGACCAGGCTTGGCTGTTATGCTTTGACGAATTCCACGTCACCGACATTGCTGACGCCATGATTCTGGGTCGGCTGTTCGCCCGGCTGTTCGAACTCGGCACCGTGGTGGTTGCGACATCCAACGTCGCCCCCGACGAACTCTATAAAGGCGGCTTGAACCGGTCGCTGTTCATTCCGTTCATCGCGCAGATCAATGAACACATGGAAGTGTTGCGGCTCGACGCCCGCACCGATTTCCGGCTGGAGAAACTCGCGGGCGTGAAAATGTGGCTGGTGCCGGCGGATGCACCTGCTGCGGCTGCGCTCGACAGGGCCTGGGCAAGCATGACCGGCAATGCACCCTGCAAGCTGCGCGATATTTCGATCAAGGGCCGCATCCTGCACGTGCCGTGTTCGGCGCACGGCGTCGCGCGATTTTCCTTCGCCGAAATCTGCGAGCAGCCGCTCGCCGCATCCGACTACCTTCGGCTCGCGCGCGATTATCACACCATCATGATCGACCGCATTCCGGTGATGGACTATGCCGAGCGAAACGCCGCCAAGCGGTTCATCACCCTGATCGACACGCTATACGACAATGGTGTGAAGCTGATGGCCTCCGCTGCGGCCGATCCGCCCTCGTTGTATGTCGCAACCGAGGGCAATGAGGCGAACGAGTTCAAAAGGACCTCGTCGCGATTGATCGAGATGAGCTCGGAATCCTA
>DATGGY010000052.1:0-11147 GCA_035308285.1 Bradyrhizobium sp.
ATTCGGGCTATCCCAATGGCCTGAAAGGGGGCCATTGGCCGTTGACCCGTCCGGTGGGCTCACGCGAAATCGTCAATAATTTGATATAGCTTCGCTGAATGACCGCAAGAGATTCTCACCGTCCCGCCCGGTTCTCCAGGCGTATGGCCGCCGGATTATGGCCGGCGCTGATGCTCGCGATCGCCTGCCTGTGGAACGGTTCGGCCGCCGCCGACTTTCGTCTCTGCAATAATACGTCGAGCCGGGTCGGCATCGCGCTCGGCTACAAGGACGCTGAGGGCTGGACCACCGAAGGCTGGTGGAACGTGTCCTCGCGAAGCTGCGAGACCCTGCTGCGCGGCACGCTGGTAGCGCGGTATTATTATATCTATGCGCTCGATTACGACCGTGGCGGCGAATGGTCGGGACAGGCTTTCATGTGCTCTCGCGACAAGGAGTTCACCATCAAGGGCGCCGACAACTGCTTGGCGCGCGGCTTCGACCGGACCGGCTTCTTTGAGGTCGACACCGGTGAGCAGCGCGCCTGGACCGTGCAACTCACCGAATCCAACGAACAGCCTGCGCAGCGCGTGCCCGGTATTCCGGGCACGATCGGACCGGGCGGAGCCGGAAACATTCCGGGCATGTCCAATTCGCCGGGCGGATTGCCACGGGGCACGACGGGCCTGCCGCCAGCCGCAGCGCCCGGGACCAAGCCATGAGGCGCCTGCGCCGCATCAAGATCCTCGCAACGCTTGGCCCAGCCTCTTCCGACAGTGCGATGATCCGGCGCCTGTTCGAGGCTGGCGCCGACGTGTTCCGCATCAATATGAGCCACACCCCGCACGACAAGATGCGGGAACTGGTCAAGACCATTCGCAATGTCGAGAGCAGCTACGGCCGGCCAATCGGTATTCTGGTCGATTTGCAGGGGCCAAAACTCCGGCTGGGATCGTTCACTGAGGGCGCGATCCAGCTCAACAACGGCCAGAGCTTCGTGCTCGATTCCGACAAGGCGCCCGGCGACAACACACGCGTGCAGCTACCGCATCCGGAAATCCTGGCGGCGCTTCGGCCTGGCCATGCGCTGCTGCTCGACGACGGCAAGGTGCGCCTGATCGCGGAGGAAACCTCCCCTCAGCGCGCCATAACGAGGGTCGTGATCGGCGGCCGGATGTCGGATCGCAAGGGCGTCAGCCTGCCCGACACCGACCTTCCCGTCTCCGCGATGACGCCAAAGGACCGCGCCGATCTCGAGGCCGCGCTCGTGACCGGGGTCGACTGGATCGCGCTCTCCTTTGTCCAGCGCGCCGAGGATGTCGTTGAGGCCAAGAAACTGATCCGCGGCCGCGCCGCCGTCATGGCCAAGATCGAGAAGCCGCAGGCGATCGACCGCCTCCCCGAAATCATCGAGGCCTGCGACGCGCTGATGGTGGCGCGCGGCGATCTTGGCGTCGAGCTGCCGCTGGAGCGGGTGCCGAGCCTGCAAAAGCAAATGACGCGACTGGCGCGGCGCGCCGGCAAGCCGGTGGTGGTGGCGACCCAAATGCTGGAATCGATGATCCAGGCGCCGGTACCGACCCGCGCCGAAGTCTCCGACGTTGCCACCGCGGTCTATGAGGGCGCCGACGCCATCATGTTGTCGGCGGAATCGGCGGCCGGCAAATATCCGGTCGAGGCGGTCTCGACCATGAACCGCATCGGCGAGGAAGTTGAGCGCGACCCGACCTATCGCGGCGTGGTCAATGCGCAACGCGCTGAGCCGGAGCCGACAGTCGGCGACGCGATCGCGGACGCGGCGCGGCAGATCGCCGAGACGCTCGATCTTTCCGCGATCATCTGCTGGACCAGTTCGGGATCAACCGCGCTGCGGGTCGCGCGCGAACGCCCCAAGCCGCCGGTGGTGGCGATCACGCCGAACATCTCGACCGGGCGGAAACTATCCGCGGTCTGGGGCGTGCACTGCGTGGTCGCGGAAGATGCAAAAAATCTCGACGACATGGTCAGCCGCGCCGGCAGCATCGCCTTCCGCGACGGCTTTGCGCGGGCCGGCCAGCGCGTCATCATCGTCGCCGGCGTGCCGCTCCGCGCGCCCGGCACCACCAACATGCTGCGCATCGCCTCCGTCGGCCCGGACGGCGACGCGGATATTTAGGCAACCAACCCTCAATCAGAGCAGCTTCGCGTCCAGCGTGATCTTGGTGTTGAACAACTTCGACACCGGGCATCCGGCTTTGGCCATACCAGCAAGCTCCTGGAATTTCGCGTTGTCGGCGCCGGGGATCTTGGCGCTCAGCGCCAGATGCACCGAGGTGATGGCAAAACCGTCACCGACCTTTTCCAGCGTGACGTCGGCCTTGGTCTCCATTTGCTCGGCGGTGAGCTTGGCCTCGCCGAGGATCAGCGACAACGCCATGGTGAAGCAGGCTGCATGCGCCGCGCCGATCAGTTCCTCCGGGTTGGACCCCGGCTTACCCTCGAAGCGGCTGGCGAAGCCGTAGGGGTAATCTTTGAGCGCGCCGCTCTTGGTCGAAATCGCGCCCTTGCCGTCCTTGATGCCGCCTTGCCATTTGGCCGATCCGGATGTCGTTGTCATACGAGGCTCCACGGGTTGGGGTGAACGATTGAGCCCTGTTAGGCGATCAATGCGGCGGAATATGTCAATTCACGAGGGCGACATGAAACCCGCACCGGGTAGCATCGGATACCGATGCTCAGCCCTACGCCCCGACCAGCACCTTTGCCGGCAGCACCGCCTGCACCACGAGGCCGCGCGCGCGGGCATCCAATACGCCGACGGCGCGCAGGGCGAGCAGCGTCACGGTTTGAACGGCATCGCGCAGCCGTCCCGGATCGTCCGTGTTGTCGGGCGCCAGCGGCCCGACAAGCGCTTCATGCAGCGCGCCGAGCAGAGCGGTTGCGGCAAGGGCGGTATCCTGCGCGGGCAAATGCCCGGCACGGACCGCGGCGTCGATACGGCTTGCGATTTCGCCGGCGATCTCGCGGCGGCTTGCGAGCCGCGAGGCCGTGACATCGACGTCGACCGGCTCGGCGAGGATTCCCCAGGCGAGCCTGCGCTGCGACAGCACATGCACCGCAACCGTGGTGACCGCGGCCGCCAACGCCGACGACGGACCGGGGGCGGCATCCGCGGCGCGGCGGATCGCAGCCAGCTCATCGCGCGAGACTTCGGCGATCAGTTCGGAAATCAGATCGGCCTTGGATGGGAAGTAGCGGTAGACGGTGCCGGCGGCGACATTGGCGCGGACGGCGATCGGGGCGATCTGAACCGCGGCCATGCCGCCCTCAGCGGCCGAATCACGGGCCGCGGCCAGGATCGCACTGCGGCGCGCGGCCAGGCGTTTGACGACTTGGTGGGTGCGCCGGTAGACCATGACACGTTTCTCATCCCGCGCGCGCTTCTCGGCCTTACGGACTCGTTGAGGCGCATGTTCAGTTTTTGGCGATTTATGACAGATCGCACCAAGAACTGAACAGTAATTCAGGCCTGATGACAATAAGCAAATAGTATGATTTTGGGCCTAACCCGCAGCCGCCAGTGACGGCGCGGCTGCGCCCCGCCACCATGGGCCCAGCCGGCGCCCGATCAAGGCGGCGACGACTAGGGTCGCGCCGAAACCGGTGGGCGCGCCGAGCAGCGGATAGATCATCAAGAGCGCAGCAACGAGGCCGAGCGCCGGCAATTCGTGACGGGCAAAGCCTTGCTCCAATCCGATTCGGACCAAGAAGGCCACCGCAATCGCCAACACCATTAGGTCGTAGAGAAAAAGATAGGGCGTGATCAACAGCGCGCCGGCCGCAAGACCAGCGGCCTTCAGGGGATAGGCGACGCGGCGGCTGCGCCACATCCAGGCCAGCACGATTGCTACCGCGCCGCTCATGATCCACTGGAACAGCCAGGCAAGCTGCTCGGTGCCACCGAAATAGCGAACCAGCGCGAAGATGCTTTGCATCTTGCCCCAGGGCGCGCGCCCCTCGGTGAGGAACGCCTGGCTGAACATCGGCATCCAGTGAAAGAAGGCCTGCCAGCTTTCGGTGCCGAAGGCGAGCCATGACATTGAGGCCATCGCAACCGCGACACAGCCGGCGGTGAAAAACACCTTCCACTGCGATGCCGCGATCAGCACGAGCGGGAACAGCAATCCATATTGCGGCTTGTAGCTCAACAGCCCGAGACAGATTCCCGAAAGGATCGGACGCGTCGGCATCAGATAGAGCGTACCGCCGATCAGGGAAGCCGTGAGAAAGCCGTTCTGCCCGACCAGCGCATTGGTGAACACCACCGGGAACGCCGCCGCCAGCAAAAGACCAAAGGTGCGTCCGACGATCGCGCGCATGACGGCGAGATAGGGCACGAAGCTGACCGCAATCCAGCCGACATAGGCTAGCGCATAGGGAAAGAGCGCAAGCACTGCGGCGATCGACAGAAACGGCGGCGGATAGTGCCAGGCGAAATTGCCCTCATAGCTCTGTCCGAGGACGGCGACCTGAACCTGCTTCTGGATATCCCAGTCATAGGCCAGTGCGGGATGCCCATCGAGCACGAGGCGGCCGGCGGACCAGACATTGACGAAGTCGGTCGGGATGCCCAAACCTTTTTCGTCGAGTATCCACCAATGGGCGGAGAAGCCGCTCTGGAGCAGCGACGCGTTGATGAGGCACAGCACGAAGCACGCGATCAACAGCGCGGGCGGGATTGCGCCCGCCTTCGAGCCAGCCGTCGGGGCAAGTGTGGGAGCAGCCATGCGGGGTCCTCTGACGCGCGGTCGCAAGACATGTACCCGCTAGCAATAGGCCGGACAGGCTTGAGGAAATCTTAAGTTTTGGCTTGGCGCGCCCCCGGAATCCGAGGGCAACGGCCGAGACCTAACCGACCTACCTTGGCGTTCTCACGCAGCGACGCCGGGCCGTGACAGTGACGGCGCTTCGCGGCGCCGCATCAGTACGGTGTAAAACAAGGCGCCGAGGACGGCCCCGATCAGCCATCCCCAATCCCCGACATTGACGATCGCCCCATAGGCGCCGAGCAGCGACAGCCCGATCGAGATGGAGCCCGCGAGCGCGAGCGCGATCAGCGCAATCCTGTTCCAGCCGTTCTGGAAATGGAGCGAGCCTTCCGGCGACATCTTGTAGAGGTCTTCAAGGACGATTTGCTGGCGCTTCACCACATAGTAATCGGACACCATAATGCCGAACATCGGGCCGAGCGCCGCGCCGAAAATGCCGACAAAGATCGTAATCGCCTGCGGGCTCGAGACGAAAATCCACGGACACACCAACACCGACAGGATCGAGGCGATCAGGCCGCCGAGGCGGAAGTTGATCTTTTTCGGGTAGAGGTTGGAAATGTCGTAGGCCGGCGAAACAAAGTTGGCGACGATATTGATGCCCATGGTGGCGACGATGAAGGTGATGGCGCCGACCGCCACCACGAAGGGGTTGCCGATGCGTTCGACGATGCGGACGGGGTCCATGATCGCCTCGCCGAATACCTTGACGGTACCGGCGGTGACGATGACGGTGATGATGGCGAATACGATGAAATTGACCGGCAGCCCGAGAAAATTGCCGAGCTTCATCGCCCTGCGGTCTTGGGCAAAGCGCGAGAAGTCGCCGAAATTGAGCAGCAGCGCGGCGAAATAAGCGACGATCAGCATCGCCGCGTTCGCCATGTGGCCGATCGCCGAGCCTTCGGCGCGCGGGCTGAGCTGCAGCGACAGGCTGGATATGCCCGTCTGCGCCAAAATCCAGATCGCCAGCGCGAACATCACGACGTAGACGGCGGGCCCACAAAAATCGATAAACTTGCGGATCGTCTCCATGCCGTTGAGGAAGATCAGAAGCTGGAACAGCCACATGAACAGGAAGGAAAACCAGCCCAGCGTCGAAAGACCGAGAAACTCCGAATGGGTGAGCGCCTCGGCAGCCGGATAGAACGTCAGCACCAGCACCTGCACCGCCTTGGATGCGAAATAGGTTTGCACGCCGTACCACACGATGCCGACGATGCCGCGCAAACTCGCGGCGATATTGGCGCCCATCACGCCGAACGACATCCGCGCCACCACCGGGAAAGGCGTGCCGTATTTCAGCGAGGGACGCCCGATCAGGTTCATCAGGAAATAGACCGCGGTAATGCCGGCGATCATCGCCAGCAGCACTTCCCACCCCGTCAAGCCGAGGAAGAACAGGCTTGCCGCGAAAGTGTAGCCGCCAACCGAGTGCACGTCCGACATCCACATTGCGAAGATGCTGAAGACACCCCAGGTTCGCCCCGCGGGCGCCACCGGCGCCAGATCGTGGTTGTAAAGCTGCGGGTCGGCACCCGGGATGGCAATGACGGGCGAGGCGTTCGAGTGAACTGACATCGGCGGCTCCTTTGCTCGACAACGAAAGACTGACAGATTTTTTCAAGCAAGTCCCGCGCCAAGCAGGGCAGCTCATGCGGCAGCCGGCCGACAATGTCGCCATAGGCGGACGGCGCGCCGTCGACAAAAATGAAAAAGCCCGGCTTGATGCCGAGCTTTTGCACAATCGGTTTGCCGGAATAACCAGCCATTCGGCTACGACGTTACGCCTGCGGCTGCGGCTCAAGTCCGGGATCCGGATCGGGACGCGGGCGCGGCTTGCCGGCGGGCGGCACCGCCGAGGTCCGCGGCGTGGTCGGCTCCAGCACCGACTCGCGGTTCGGCTTCTTGCCCTTGAGCAGGTCCTGAATCTCGTCGCCGGTCAGGGTCTCGTATTCGAGCAAGCCTTTTGCCAACGCCTCAAGATCAGCCCGCTTCTCGGTCAGGATCTTGGTCGCCTGCGTATAGCCTTCCTCGACCAGACGCCTGATCTCGGTGTCGATCTTCTGCACGGTCGCCTCGGAGGCATTCTGCGTGCGCGACACCGACATACCCAGGAACACCTCGTCCTGGTTCTCGCCATACGACACGGTGCCGAGTTCTTCGGACAGACCCCAGCGCGTCACCATCATGCGCGCCAGGCGCGTCGCCTGCTCGATATCGGACGCCGCGCCCGAGGTGACCTTCTCGCGGCCGAACACCAGCTCCTCGGCGACGCGGCCGCCCATCATGATGGCGAGCCGCGAGGTCATCTGCTCCAGCGACATCGACAGTTTGTCGCGCTCGGGCAGTTGCATCACCATGCCGAGCGCGCGGCCGCGCGGAATGATGGTCGCCTTGTGGATCGGGTCGGTGGCGATCACGTTGAGACCAACGATGGCATGGCCGCCTTCGTGATAGGCGGTCAGCATCTTCTCTTCCTCAGTCATGACCAACGACTTGCGCTCGGCGCCCATCATGACCTTGTCCTTGGCCTCCTCGAATTCGGCCTGCGTCACCATCCGCTTGTTGCGCCGCGCCGCGGTCAGCGCCGCCTCGTTGACGAGGTTCATCAGGTCGGCGCCGGAGAATCCCGGCGTGCCGCGGGCGATGGTCTTGAGATTGATGTCGGGTGCGAGCGGCACCTTGCGGACGTGAACCTTGAGGATCTGCTCGCGGCCGACGACATCGGGATTCGGCACCACGACCTGACGGTCGAAACGGCCCGGGCGCAACAGCGCGGGGTCGAGCACATCCGGCCGGTTGGTCGCCGCGATCAGGATCACGCCTTCATTGGCCTCGAAGCCATCCATCTCGACCAGCAACTGGTTCAGCGTCTGCTCGCGCTCGTCATTGCCGCCGCCAAGGCCTGCGCCGCGATGCCGGCCGACCGCGTCGATTTCGTCGATGAAGATGATGCAGGGCGCATTTTTCTTGGCCTGCTCGAACATGTCGCGGACACGCGAGGCGCCGACGCCGACGAACATCTCAACGAAGTCCGAGCCCGAAATCGTGAAAAAGGGAACGTTGGCTTCGCCGGCGACGGCGCGCGCGATCAGCGTCTTGCCGGTGCCGGGAGGGCCGACCAGGAGCACGCCGCGTGGAATCCGCCCACCCAACCGCTGGTACTTGCCGGGGTCGCGCAGGAATTCGACGATTTCCTGCAAATCCTGCTTGGCCTCGTCGACGCCGGCGACATCCTCAAACGTCACGCGGCCATGCGCTTCCGTCAGCATCTTGGCGCGCGATTTGCCGAAACCCATCGCCTTGCCGGCGCCGCCCTGCATCTGGCGCGACAGGAATATCCACACGCCGATCAAGGCAATGAACGGCAGCCATGAGACCAGGAGCGACACGAACCATGGCACGTTGTCGCCCGGCGGCTTTGCGGTGATCGAGACCTTGCCGTTATACAGGCGCGAAACCAGAGTCGGGTCGTTCGGCGCATAGGTCTGGAAGCTCGAGCCGTTGGTGAAGGTGCCGTGAATCTCGGGGCCCTGAATGACGACGTCGCGAACGTGGCCCTGATCGACCTCGGTCAGAAGCTGCGAGAAGGAGATGTCCTGCGAGGAAGCGCGCTGACCAGGATTCTGGAAGAGCGTGAACAAGGCCAATAGCAGCAGAACAATAATGACCCAGAGGGCGAAATTGCGCAGATTGGCGTTCATTGAGCTTCCTTCGTGGTCGCGCGGATCGCGGCCTTATTCCTCAAGGCGGGCGCGAGGGAATCCCCAAGCGGCTGCATTACAATTTAGGTGCCGACGCGGGCGCTGCCAAGGGAACCACACAGGACTATTTAACCTATCTTAGCGGAATTCCAGTTCAAATCATGGCGCTGGAATGGGTGTTTTCGGGGGTGGTTAAAAATCCTCTGAGCCGGATTTCTGACAGATGCCTCGACGTCAATCCGCCCGACGGCGGCGGGCGGGCGCCGGCGCGATGCTGATCCGATCGCCGATCAGGTTGACCAGCGCGCCCGCAAGGGTCTGTTTCAGCCGCGGCCGACGCTTATCGCCCGCATCCGACACGGCGCGGTCCAACGCCGACAGCAAAGCCTCGACCTTGCCAAGTTCCGCCGGTCCCTCATGACCGAACCGATTGATGGCGCGCAACAGCAGCCGCAACCGGATTTCCTCAGGCATCGCAGCGAAGGCCCTCGCATCGAAATTCCTGGCAGCCGCGGCGAGGCCTGCGGATGATGCGGCCTGGCGATCCCTGAGCGCCAGATAGCGCTCGGCGCCGTCGGCCAGAATTTCGATCGCCGCATTGGCCCGGGAAAGCCGCGACGCCAATCGCGCCAGGTTGCGCGCGTCGCCGCCCTCCGCCGCAAGCAAAGGCATCACCGCGCGGATACGAGGCCTGGTAAAGTTCACGTCGCGGTTGGTCGGGTCGTCGGCGAAGCCAACATTTGCCTTCTCGAGCGTCGCAACGAGCTGCGATTTTGAAACATTCAGAAACGGACGGGCCAGACGCACACCCTCGCGCTCGGTCTCGCGCGACATCGCGGCAAGACCGGCGATGCCGCTGCCGCGAAAGAGTCGCATCAGCAGCGTTTCTGCCTGGTCGTCTCTGGTGTGGGCGGTGAGAATGTGGGTGGCGCCGCTTTCGCGCGCCGCCTTGGCAAGCAGACGGTAGCGCTCGGCCCGCGCCGCGGCCGGCACGCCGGATTTGGGCTTGGCGCCGGTCCAGCGCATGGTGCGATGAGGCAGATCGAGCGTGCGCGCCAAACGCTTGACGTCGCGCGCCTCGCGCGCCGCTTCAGTGCGAAGGCCATGATCCACCGTGACAGCCAGAAGGCGCGGTCCGCGTGAAAGAGCGCGGCGCCAGCGCGCCGCGAGCCACATCAGGGCGACGGAGTCGGGGCCTCCGGAAACGGCGAGAACGATTGCGGGAGCGCGCCTCCAGTCCGCGAACAGACTTTTCGCAAACTGCGCGGAAATCGGGGAATTGTCATCGTCAGGCATGATCTCGTGCGTTTTCAAGAACTGGAGTGAAAACATCGGAGCGGCCAGCTCCGCATCGAGTCATAGACTGATAACGGGGCTTTTCATATCGGAGAGCCGCTTTAGGGAGAGTAGAGCACCCTTTCTCCCTTCTCACCTTACAAGAGGGGAGAGAGAGCAGACTACCCGCGAGGCGCGCGCCTCACATAGCTTTGGATTCAAATTTCAAACAGCCAACCATGATTTCGTCATTGCGAGGAGCCCTTGCGACGAAGCAATCCATTCTTTCTTTCCCTTTCCGCGGTGAGATGGATTGCTTCGCTGCGCTCGCAATGACGGTGCAATGATGGATGCTTCGCGGAGCCTGTCATCGGGCGCGCGTTCGCGCGACCCGTTGGCTCGCAATAACATCAGGGTGCGCACTCGCGTTCCCGCGACGCAAACAGCGCCCGAGTTGATCGACCAAACGCGCGCCTTCTCTAAATCAGAGGGCGCAGGGAATGCCGGGCGCTCGGATAGCGCCCGCAGCCTTGTGTGCGAAATAAAAAAACACACAAGCGTAGTCACCACGGTCACACCGGAAACACCCGGCATTCCCCGCGCAATGGTTTTAACAGCTTATATCGCGCTCTCCCCGGGGACCGGGCTTTCTTGCCCCCGTCGCAAGCCACGATGCAAAGCATCGCGGCCTGCTTGACGCCAGCGTCGGGGCGTCAGGACCACACGACTTCGCCGTCCGCCGCAAATGTCGCTCGTCTCGCGACATCGCCGCGTCCATCGCATCCCACCCCGCGTTGATGACGTTGCGCAACGCCCCTCATTCGGAACGGGACGGCGGAAGACATACACCTGATTTGTATTTCGGAAAACCAGAAATATTTTCCAAAAGGGTCTGGACAAGCGATTTATCTTAAAGCAGCGCTCATTCCTTGATTTGCCCGACGGAGCCCCGGTCTAAGGTCTCGGTATTCCTGGAATATCAGCACACCTGGTGGCAGGACGGGCATTTCGACACGCCGCTGGCGTCACCTCTTTTCAACTACCCATTCCGGCGTGAAGACGACGTGGTGAAACACGGTCTCACCGTTGCGCTTGGCGCACCGCCGCCTGCGGCGCCGCCGAAATACGGCGCTGGCCCGGTGAAGTGCCAGCGTAAAAACCAGCGCTAGCACTTCACCCGCTTTTGCTCGCGGTCCACGGCCTGTTTGATGCTACTCGAGGCGTGCGGATATTTCCGCGTCACTTCGCCGAATGCTGCGCAGGCGGCCTCCTTCTCCTTCAAGGCGGCCAGCGACTGGCCGAGCCGCAGCAAGGCATCCGGAGCCTTCGCCGACCGGTCGAATTTGGTCGTCACGCCGAGGAAGGATTCGGCCGCGTC
>DATGGY010000053.1:0-5485 GCA_035308285.1 Bradyrhizobium sp.
TAGTCGGCGTGGCCCGGGCAATCGACGTGGGCGTAGTGACGATTCTTGGTCTCGTATTCGACGTGCGCCGTCGAGATCGTGATGCCGCGCGCCTTCTCTTCCGGCGCCTTGTCGATCTGATCGTACGCCGTGAACGTCGCACCGCCGGTTTCCGCCAGCACCTTGGTGATAGCCGCCGTCAGCGACGTCTTGCCGTGGTCGACGTGACCGATCGTTCCGATATTGCAGTGCGGTTTAGTGCGTTCAAACTTTGCTTTGGCCATTTGACTCTCCGTTCAGTCGTTAGCTGCCGCTAACGACAATCAGGCAAACTTCTTCTGGACTTCCGCCGACACGTTCGCCGGCGCTTCCGCGTAGTGGTCGAACTGCATCGTAAAGGTTGCGCGACCCTGGCTCATCGAACGCAGGTTATTCACGTAACCGAACATGTTCATGAGCGGCACCATCGCATTGATGACGTTGGCGTTGCCGCGCATGTCTTGACCCTGGATCTGCCCGCGCCGCGAATTCAGGTCGCCGATGACGGAGCCGGTATAGTCTTCCGGAGTCACCACCTCGACCTTCATGATCGGCTCGAGCAGGACCGACTTGCCCCTCTGCAGCGCTTCGCGGAAGCAGGCCCGCGTCGCGATTTCGAAGGCCAGCGCCGAGGAGTCCACGTCGTGATACTTGCCGTCGATGAGCTGCACCTTGACGTCGACGACCGGGAAGCCCGCGACCACGCCGGAAGAAAGAACGCTCTCGACGCCCTTTTCGACGCCTGGGATGTATTCCTTCGGCACTGCGCCGCCGACGATCTTGGACTCGAACTCGTAGCCCTTGCCGGGTTCGTTCGGCTCGACAACGATCGTCACCGCGGCGAACTGGCCGGTACCGCCGGTCTGCTTCTTGTGGGTATAGCTGTGCTCGACGCGCTGGGTGATGCGTTCACGAAACGCTACCTGCGGCGCGCCAATATTGGCATCGACCTTGTAGGTGCGCTTGAGGATATCGACCTTGATGTCGAGATGGAGTTCGCCCATGCCCTTCAAAATGGTCTGGCCGGATTCCTGGTCGGTCGACACCCGGAACGACGGATCTTCGGCGGCGAGCTTCGCCAAGGCGACGCCCAGCTTTTCCTGGTCGGCCTTCGACTTCGGCTCGATAGCAATCTCGATGACGGGCTCCGGAAATTCCATCTTTTCCAGGATCACCGGCTTGTTCGGGTCGCACAGCGTGTCGCCGGTGCGCGCTTCTTTCAGGCCCGCGAGCGCCACGATGTCGCCGGCATAGGCTTCCTTGATATCTTCGCGGTTGTTGGCATGCATCAGCAACATTCGCCCAATGCGCTCCTTGCGGTCGCGGGTCGAGTTGATGACGCCGGTGCCACTCGCCAGCACGCCGGAATAAATGCGGCAGAAGGTGATGGTGCCGACAAACGGGTCGTCCATGATCTTGAACGCGAGCAGCGCCAGGGGCTCCTTGTCGTCGGCCTTGCGCACCAATTCGTTGCCGTCCTCATCCGTGCCCTTGATCGCGGGCACGTCCACCGGCGAGGGCAGGTAATCGACGACCGCGTCGAGCAGCGGCTGCACGCCCTTGTTCTTGAACGCCGAGCCACACAGCACGGGATAGAATGCGCCGGTCAGAACCGCCTTGCGGATCAGCCGCTTCAGCGTCGCTTCTTCCGGCTCCTTGCCGTCGAGGAAGGCGGCCAAGGCGTCATCGTCGAGTTCGACGGCGGCCTCCACCATCTTCTCGCGGTATTCCTTGGCCTGATCGAGGAGATCGGCGGGAATGTCGACATAGTCGAATTTTGCGCCGAGTGATTCGTCGTTCCAGACGATGCCTTTCATCTTCACGAGGTCGATGACGCCCTTGAAGTTGTTTTCGGCACCGATCGGAAGCTGGATGGCGATCGGCTTGGCGCCGAGGCGGTCGACGATGTCGGCGAGGCATTTAAAGAAGTCGGCGCCCGTCTTGTCCATCTTGTTGGCGAAGACGATGCGCGGAACCTTGTACTTGTCGCCCTGGCGCCAGACGGTTTCAGTCTGCGGCTCGACGCCCTGGTTGGAATCGAGCACGCATACCGCGCCGTCGAGCACGCGAAGCGAGCGCTCCACTTCGATCGTGAAGTCGACGTGGCCGGGGGTGTCGATGATGTTCAGCCGCTTGCCGTTCCAGAACGCGGTCGTCGCGGCCGACGTGATGGTGATGCCGCGCTCTTGCTCCTGCTCCATCCAATCCATCGTCGCGGCACCCTCGTGCACTTCGCCGATCTTGTGGCTCTTGCCGGTGTAATAGAGGATGCGCTCGGTGGTCGTGGTCTTGCCGGCATCGATATGCGCCATGATACCGAAGTTACGGTAGTCCTCGATGGCATGTTGGCGGGGCATTGGCTGTTCCTCAAAAGTCCTAAGTTTCGCCGTTACCAGCGATAGTGCGAGAAGGCGCGGTTGGCTTCCGCCATCCGGTGCACGTCTTCACGCTTCTTCACCGCGTTCCCCCTCCCGTTCGACGCGTCAAGCAGCTCGGCCGAGAGCCGCTCCGTCATCGTCTTTTCATTGCGCTCGCGGGCGGCGGCGATCAGCCAGCGAATCCCCAACGCCTGCCGGCGAACCGAGCGGACTTCCACGGGCACCTGATAGGTGGCGCCGCCGACGCGCCGCGAACGAACCTCGATCGTGGGCATCACGTTCTCCAGCGCCTGCTCGAAAACCGTGAGCGGGCTCTGCTTGGTCTTGGCCTCGATCATGCCGAGCGCGCCGTATACGATGCCTTCGGCGACCGACTTCTTCCCGGCGTACATCACCGAGTTCATGAATTTCGTAATGATGATGTTCCCGAACTTCGGGTCCGGAAGCACTTCACGTTTTTCGGCGGAATGGCGGCGCGACATCTAATTTGTTCCCGATTATTTCGGACGCTTGGCGCCATATTTCGAACGGCGCTGCTTACGGTTCTTGACGCCTTGGGTATCAAGGACGCCGCGGAGAATGTGGTAGCGCACGCCGGGCAAGTCCTTGACGCGGCCGCCGCGGATCATGACCACGGAGTGTTCCTGAAGGTTGTGACCTTCGCCGGGAATGTAGCCGATAACCTCAAATCCGTTGGTCAGGCGCACCTTGGCGACCTTGCGGAGCGCCGAGTTCGGCTTCTTCGGGGTCGTGGTATAGACGCGCGTGCACACGCCGCGCTTCTGCGGCGACTGCTGCAGCGCCGGCACTTTCTTGCGCGACTTCTGTACGACGCGCGGACTTGCGATCAGTTGGTTGATCGTCGGCATGTTCAGCCTTCACCCTTTAGTTCGCGCGAAACCGAAACGGCTTTCGCAAAATTCATTCGGGACCAAGAGCCCCATTCCTACCGCCTCTCGCGAAAGCCACCCGCGCAAAGCGAAATCGCGCCAACTGCTCATCGCTGAGCAGAAAGCGCTTCGACGCCACAGAGGACCGCAGTCACAATCAATCAGCGCGAGCCGATCGACCAACTACCGAGGTCATGCACCCGATCAATCCCGAGGGAACTTGCCCACGAAAACCAAGATCGTCCTGGCATTGCCTAGCTATAATCGACAGCGTTTGAGCGACATTCGTCGAGGTTGGTGCCCGTCCCGAACCCTTAATATAGAGGGTCGAAAGGGTGGTCCGTTCCGACGCAAGCGAAGCTCACCGCCTGTCGTTGAGTGCGCGGGTTCTATCGGCGCGCCATCGCCAAGTCAAGGCGAAACGACGCGGTGCGAAGCGCCTCTGCCGCTTGCGGAATCGGCATTCCGCCGGTCCCAGCCGGCAGGCCTGGGGAGAGCCGGTCCCGCGCTCCAGTTGGCCCAAAAAAAGGTATTTTATCCGGGTATTATCGAAGGATAGCACATGCAGCGGTTGTTTTGAGACTAATTAGTAGCCTCAGGGTTTATTCAGTGGGGCCAATGGGGCCAGCGCGGCCACCTCAGGCCTCATCGTCCTCCTCGCCGGCACGGTCGGCGGCTTCATGGGGCTTGCGGCTTTGATCGTCCCAGAGCTGCCGGTACATGCCGTTGGCGGCGAGCAGCTTGGCATGCGAGCCGCGCTCGATCGCCTTGCCGCCGGAGACCACGATGATCTCATCCATCTCCACCACCGAGGTCAGGCGGTGGGTGGACCAGATCATGGTTCGACCCTTGGCGAGCTTGAGCAAGGTCTTGTTGATCGCGGCTTCCGTCGTCTGGTCGAGCGCGGAAGTCGCCTCGTCGAGCAGCAGGACGGAGGGATTGCGGACGATGGCACGCGCAATCGCGATGCGCTGGCGCTGCCCGCCCGACAAGGTGTCGCCGCGTTCGCCGACCGGCGTGTCGTATTTCTGCGGAAGGCTCATGATGTAACGATGGATTTCGGCCCGGCGTGCCGCCTCCTCCACTTCCTTGTCGGTCGCGCCTTCCTTGCCGAGACGGATATTTTCCCGGATCGACATGTTGAAGAGCATGTTTTCCTGGAACACGACGGCCATGCTTCGGCGCAACGACTCCCGCGTCACCTTGCGAATATCGACGCCATCGATGGTCAAGCGCCCCTCGTCCGGGACATAGAGCCGCAGAATCAGGTTGAGCAGCGTGCTCTTGCCGGCGCCGCTGGGGCCGACGATGGCGATGGTTTTTCCGACGTTGAGCTTGAGGCTGAGGTTGTCGAGAACCGGCGCCTGGGTACCCTCGTAGCTAAACGTGACGTGATCGAAGGTGATGTCGTTGCTGATGCGCGGCAAATCGGGTGCACCCGGACGATCCGAACCGCGGGTCGGCTCATCCAAGAGCTCCTGAATGTGGCGCACCGCGGCTGCCGACTGGATCGACACCGGGATGAAATGCATGATGTGGGCGATGTTGTAGGACACCTCCCAGAACGCGCTTTCGAACGTGACGAAGGTGCCGATGGTGATCTGGCCCTTGGTGGCAAGATAGGCGCCGATCGCGAGCACCACGAGGTGCAACAACAATACCGAGATCGTCACCGTGCGTTCGACCATGGTCGACAGGAACCCGGCTGATGCGATCTTGCGGCGCGCATCGTCGTTGCGCAGCGTGAACCAGCCGAGCGTCCTGCGCTGCAGCATGAAGGCCTTGATCACCGCTTGGGTGGCGATGTTTTCCTGCACCATGCCGAGCAGCGCCGATTCGTTGAGCTTCTGCTCGTAATTCGCCTGCACCGCCTTCGGCGTCAGGATTCGCGGACCGATCAGGGTGATCGGAAACACCAGGAGCGAGATCGCGGCGAGCTGCCAGTTCAGGAACAGCATCAGAATGATGCCGGCGATCAATTCGAAGAACGGCAGCGCGGCGCTGTTGGCAAAACCCTTGATCGAGCCTTCGAAGGCCGACATGTCGACCGAAAAC
Source organism: Bradyrhizobium sp. (assembly GCA_035308285.1). Lineage (GTDB taxonomy): Bacteria > Pseudomonadota > Alphaproteobacteria > Rhizobiales > Xanthobacteraceae > Bradyrhizobium. Next base: position 5,342 of record DATGGY010000053.1, read on the forward strand.
CGCGACAGGATCTCGCCGCGCCTGGTGCGCGCAAAAAAGGCCGCGGGCAAATTCTGGACATGGTCGAACAGACGCGTCCGCACGTCCGAAATCAGGGAGGCCGCCAGCATGGCATCCCACCGCTCGTACCAGACGGCAACGATC
>DATGGY010000054.1:0-5336 GCA_035308285.1 Bradyrhizobium sp.
CAGAAGGAGCAGGGCATCAACCTGCGCAACGACAAGCTTGCCTTGCAGCGCCTGAAAGAGGCCGCGGAAAAGGCCAAGATCGAATTGTCCTCGACCACGCAGACCGAAATCAATCTGCCGTTCATCACGGCCGATCAGTCCGGGCCGAAGCATCTGACGATGAAACTGACGCGCGCCAAGTTCGAGGCGCTGGTCGACGATCTCGTCCAGAAGACCATCGAGCCCTGCCGCAAGGCGCTGAAGGACGCAGGGCTGACCGCCGGCGAAATCGGCGAAGTGGTGCTGGTCGGCGGCATGACCCGGATGCCGAAGGTCCAGGAAGTGGTGAAGCAGTTGTTCGGCAAGGAGCCCCACAAGGGCGTCAACCCCGACGAAGTCGTGGCCATTGGCGCGGCGATCCAGGCCGGCGTGTTGCAGGGCGACGTCAAGGATGTGCTGCTGCTCGACGTCACGCCGCTCTCGCTCGGAATCGAGACCCTGGGTGGGGTGTTCACCCGCATCATCGATCGCAACACCACGATCCCGACCAAGAAGAGCCAGGTGTTCTCGACCGCCGAGGACAACCAGAACGCCGTCACCATCCGCGTATTCCAGGGCGAGCGCGAAATGGCGGCTGACAACAAGATTCTCGGCCAGTTCGATCTGATGGGAATTCCGCCTGCGCCGCGCGGCATGCCGCAAATCGAGGTGACGTTCGACATCGACGCCAACGGCATCGTCAACGTCTCCGCAAAGGACAAGGCGACCGGCAAGGAACAGCAGATCCGGATTCAGGCCTCCGGCGGTCTGTCGGAGTCCGATATCGAGAAGATGGTCAAGGACGCCGAGGCCAATGCCGCCGAAGACAAGAAGCGCCGCGAGGCGGTCGACGCCAAGAACCACGCCGACGCGCTGGTGCATTCGACCGAGAAGGCGCTGGCCGAGCATGGGTCGAAGATTGCCGACACCGAGCGCCGGGCGATCGAAGACGCCGTCAGCGATTTGAAGGAAGCGCTGAAGGGCGATGATGCCGAGGCGATCAAGGCCAAGACCAATACCCTGGCGCAGGCTTCGATGAAGCTCGGCGAGGCGATGTACAAGCAGCAGGCCGAGAGCGATGCAGCCAAGGATGCGGCAAAGGACGACGTGGTCGACGCGGAGTTTACCGAGGTCGACGACGACAAGAACAACAAAAAGTCAGCCTAAGGACTTACGTCATGACCCCCATTCTGGCGAGTACGCAAACGGCGTCTCGAAAGGTGGGGGTTATTTTTCGTTAAGCCGAAGGCGGCATTGTGTAAGCCCATTCCTTCGGGATGAGGATGAACTTCGGGCGGGTTTGACGGATGTCCACCAAGCGCTGTTACTACGAAACCCTTGAAGTCGAGCGAAACGCGGACGAATCCAAGCTCAAGGCGGCATTCCGCAAGCTTGCGATGAAATGGCACCCCGACAAGAATCCGGGCGATGCCGCCAGCGAAATGCGGTTCAAGGAAATCAACGAGGCCTATGAAGTCCTGAAAGACGGCGAGAAGCGCGCGGCCTATGACCGCTTCGGTCATGCGGCGTTCGAGCAGGGCGTCGGCGGTGGCCATGGCTTCGGGGCCGGATTCGCCTCATCATTTTCGGATATTTTCGAGGACCTGTTCGGCATGGCCGGGCAGCGCTCCCGCGGCGGACGCGAACGCGGCGCGGACCTGCGCTACAACATGGAAATCACGCTGGAAGAGGCCTTCCAGGGCAAGACCGCGCAGATCGAGATTCCGGTCTCGGTGACCTGCGAATCCTGTTCCGGTACCGGCGCAAAGGCGGGCACCAAGCCAAAGACCTGCGCGACGTGCGGCGGGGCGGGCCGGGTGCGGCAGGCTCAGGGATTCTTCACGCTCGAGCGCACTTGTCCCGGCTGCCAGGGCCGCGGCCAGATGATCGAAGACCCATGCCCTTCATGCGCGGGCTCCGGGCGCGTGACGCGCGAGCGCACGCTCGCAGTCAACATTCCGCAAGGCGTCGAGGACGGAACGCGCATTCGGCTCGCCGGCGAAGGCGAAGCCGGCATCCGCGGCGGGCCGCCGGGCGACCTCTACATTTTCCTGTCGCTGGCGAGCCACGAATTCTTTCAGCGTGACGGCGCCGATCTGTATTGCCGCGTGCCGATTTCGATGGTGACGGCAGCGCTCGGCGGCGAATTCGAGGTGCCGACCATCGACAAGGGCAAGACCAAGGTGAAGATTCCGTCGGGAACCCAGTCGGGCCGGCGCTTTCGCATTGCGTCGAAGGGAATGCCGGTGCTCCGTTCGCGCCAAACCGGCGACATGTACGTCCAGGTCACGGTCGAGACGCCGCAGAATCTGACCAAGAAGCAGCAGGAACTGCTTGCGGAGTTCGAAAAAATATCTTCCGGCGCGACCCAGCCGGAGGCGGCCAGTTTCTTTGCCAAGGTCAAGGACTTCTTCGGCAACCGCGCGAATACCTAAAGCTTAGCCGTCAAAGGGATTCAGTTCGCGTTCGCTCCGGCGCCGAAACCATAGCGCGTGCATAGCTTTATCGCCACGCCGAGGCTTCCTTCGAAGGCCTTTGAAGGCGCGTTTTGCTTGACCGAAACGCCCGCGACATATACCTGTTTGTGACCGTTTTCTGACAATGCCGCCAAACGCGGTCCTGCCTGGTAGCGACATGCCACTGCAATCGTCCGTGCGTGCGTTGAAAAAACCCCTCCGTCTCGACGACGAGGTCCGTTTTCTCCGTTCATGGATCGAGAAGCCGCTTCATATGGGCGCCGTCATGCCGTCGGGGCGGTTACTCGCCCGCACCATGGCCCAGTATGTGGATATCGATTCCGCAGGCGCGGTTGTCGAACTCGGCCCCGGCACCGGCGCGATCACCAGCGCACTGATCGATCGTGGGGTCGATCAGAAACGTCTGGTCTTGGTCGAATATAATCCGGGCTTCTGTGCGCTTTTGCGCGACCGTTATCCGCACGCCAGGGTGGTGCAGGGCGACGCTTATACTTTGCGGGACTCGCTGCGTCATGTGCTGAGCGCTCCGGCTTCGGCCGTCGTTTCCGGCCTGCCGCTCGTCACCAAGCCGATGCAGACGCGCCTGAGACTGATCCGCGATGCCTTCGTAGCGCTCGCGCCAGGTGCTCCCTTCGTGCAGTTCACCTATTCGGTTGTCCCGCCGATCCCCAAATCGCTGCCGGGCGTTTCCACGGAAGCTTCCGAGCGCATCTGGATGAACCTTCCGCCGGCCCGCGTCTGGGTGTATCGGAAACGCTGAGCCATCCGCCTTACGCTCGTGCGGATGGTTCTCCCCGAGAGCCGATCTAGATCATGGCCGCGCCAAAAATCCTCGTGATCCCCGGTTCGCTGCGGACCGGCTCGCTTAATGCGAGGCTTGCGGCCGTGGCGGCGCATGCGCTCGCGCAAGCCGGCGCCGAGGTCACCAATATCTCGCTCGCCGATTTCCCGCTGCCGATCTATGACGGCGATTTACAGCTCAAGTCCGGCGTACCGAAGAACGCCGTCAATCTCAAGCGCATGATCGGCGCCCATCATGGCGTGCTGATCGTGACGCCTGAATACAATGCGTCGGTCCCTCCGCTGGTCAAAAACACCGTCGACTGGGTGACGCGGGTTCAGGATATGCACGAGGCCCGCGGCCAGGTGTTTCGCGGACGCCCTTTTGCGATCGCGGCGGCCTCGCAAAGCCGGCTCGGCGGATCGCGATCGCTGGCGGCGCTGCGGCTGATTCTTTCCGCCTGCCAGGCGATGGTACTACCGAACCAGCTCGCGCTGTCGTTCGCCGCTGAGGCCTATGATGATATGGACAGGCTGAAGCGTCCGGCCGATATCGAGGCGCTGGCGGCGCTGGTGCGGCAGTTGATCGACGTTTCGCAACGCTTGATGTGAGGTGACATGAAGCCATCCGCCATCGCTCGCAGCGACCGATTGATCGTGGCGCTCGACCTGCCGGGTGTTGAGCAGGCGCAAGCGATGATTGCGCGGCTTGGCGACAGCGTGACGTTCTACAAGATCGGCTATCAGCTTGGCTATGCTGGCGGACTATCGCTGGTCCGTCCGCTTAGTGCGGCCGGCAAGAAGGTGTTCGTCGATCTCAAGCTGCACGACATCGGCAACACGGTGGCGGGCGGCGTCGAGAGCCTCAAGGCCCTCGGCGCGACATTCCTGACCGTGCACGCCTATCCGCAAACCATGAAGGCAGCCGTCGAAGCGCGCGGGGATGACGGCGCTTTGAAGATTCTCGCAGTCACCGTGCTGACGTCGTATGACGACAGCGATCTTGCAGCCGCAGGTTATCGCATGGGCGTGCCCGATCTGGTCGAGGCGCGGGCCAGGCAGGCGAGGGCGCTCGGCGTCGATGGCATCGTATGTTCGCCCGAAGAGGCCGGCGCCTTGCGCAAGATCGTCGGCGGTCAGATGAGTTTGGTGACCCCCGGCATTCGTCCGGTAGGCGCGGCGACCGGCGACCAGAAGCGCATCATGACGCCGGCGCGCGCGATTGCCGCAGGCGCAGATTATCTCGTGGTGGGACGGCCGGTGATCGAAGCCGAAGATCCGAAGGCGGCTGCGCAAGCCATCCAGGCCGAGATCGCCCAGGCGCTGGGCTGATAAGGGAGAGATACAAGATGGCAAAGGGCTACTGGATCGCGCGCGTCGATGTGCACAACCCGGACGGCTACAAGGAGTACGTCGCGCAGAACAGCGCGGTATTTGCCAAATACGGCGCCAGGTTTCTGGTGCGGGCCGGCAGGCATGTGCCCAAGGAAGGCTCCTCGCCCCCGCGCAATGTGGTGATCGAATTCAAGGACTATGAGACCGCGATCGCCTGCTACAACTCCCCGGAATATGTCCGCCTGGTCGCGCTCCGCAACCCCCACGCCGAAGCCGATCTCGTGATCATCGAAGGCTATGACGGGCCGCAGCCAGGAGCCTGATTGAGCGTCCAATCGGTTGCCGGAACGGCCGGCGGCGGCTATACGGCAAGGACGAGTGCCCCGTTTTTCTGGCGAGGTCTGAAAAATGTCCGACATGCGCTTGATCGTTGCGGGGGCGGGCGGCCGGATGGGCCGTGCGCTGACGCGCGTCATCTCAGAGACCAAGGGCGCGGTGCTGGCCGGTGCGCTGGAAGCGCCCGGTTCCGAGCTGCTCGGCAAGGACGCCGGTGTGCTTGCAGGCCTGCCCGCCAATGGAGTCGAGCTGTCGGCTGATCTCTGGACGATGTCGGCCAACGCCGATGCCATCCTCGACTTCACCGTGCCCGGCGCAACCATTGCCAACGTCGCGATTGCCGCCGAGCGCGGCATTGTTCACGTCATCGGCACCACCGGGCTCTCCGTT
>DATGGY010000055.1:0-6413 GCA_035308285.1 Bradyrhizobium sp.
GCTCGCGTCGCGGAAACCATCTTGGCCAGCGGTCCAGACCGACCGCATCAACAGGCCGGACATATGGATGCAAGCGATCCGATCAGACCGTCAAAAAACTCTTGTGCCACGGGGGCCGTCCACATATGGGTCCCTGCGTTCCAGGGACGACAAAAATGATGTGGACGCGAAATCGGAACCTACAACGCCGCAAGCACCGCCTTGGCAACATCCGCGGTGCCGTTCTTGCCGCCGAACTCCATCGGCTTGATGCCACCGGCATAAGCCTTGTCGACAGCGCGTTCGATGCGCTCGCCGGCTTCCGCGGCCTCCTCGATGCCGTGCTTGTCGGCGAGCCAGTCCAGCATCATCGCGGCCGAGAGGATCATGCCGGTCGGGTTAGCCTTGCCCTGCCCCATGATGTCGGGCGCAGTGCCGTGGCAGGGCTGGAACACCGCATGGCGGTCGCCGATGTCGGCCGAAGGCGCCATGCCCATGCCGCCGATCAGGCCGGCGGTCATGTCCGAGAGGATATCGCCGAACATATTTTCCATCACCATGACGTCGAAATCCCAGGGGCGCTTGACCAGCATCGCCGAACAGGCGTCGACATAAAGGCAGTCGGTCTTCACGTCCGGATGACGCTTGGCCGCCTCATTGAACATCTCGCGAAAGAACGCAAAGGCCTTGAACACATTAGCTTTGTCGACGCAGGTCAGGCTACCGGTGCGGCCGCGCGCCTTGCGGCGCTCGGCGAGGCGAAAGGAAAACTCGAACAGGCGCTCGGAAGTCTTTCGCGTGATGACGAGGGTTTCGCGCGCATCCTCATGGGTAACAACGCCTTTTCCCATCGAGGCGAACAGGCCTTCGGTGGATTCGCGGATCACGACGAGGTCGATGCCGCGCTCTTCCGCGCCGACAATCGGGCTCGGCACGCCGGGGATCAGCCGCGCCGGCCGTACGCCGGCGTAGAGGTCGAAATGGAACCGCAGCTCCACCTGCGGCATGATCTCGGTGTTGTCGGGGTAGCGTACCGACGGCAGGCCGCAGGCGCCGAGCAGGATCGCATCGGCCTCCTCGCACAGCTTAACCGTCGAGTCCGGCATCGACTTGCCGGTCTCCCGATAGTGGTTGGCGCCGGCTGGCGCCTCGGTGAAGCGGAATCTGAGGTCAGTTGTCGTTTCGATCTTGCGCAAGACCTCAAGCGCCGGCGCCATGACCTCTGGCCCGATGCCGTCCCCGGCAAGTACGGCGATGTGGAGCGCGTTATTGGCAGACATGGAGTTTCCTTAGTGGGGGTTGAAAGTGATCACCGTCATTGCGAGCGAAGCGAAGCAATCCATTGGTGCCACAGGAAGAATGGATTGCTTCGTCGCTCCGCTCCTCGCAATGACGGCGAGAGAGAAGCTGGGGCGGCAAAGAACCTACGGCGTCAGCACGGCGCGGCCGACCAGCCTGCCCTTTTGCAGATCGACCAGCGCCTCATTGGCCTTGGCGAGCGGCAGCGCCGTCACCGGGATCGGCGCGATCTTTTTGGCGCGCACGAGATCGAGCAACTCCTGCGTTTCCCGGAGATTGCCGACATAGCTGCCCTGGATCGTCACCGCCTTGATCGGAATCAGCGGCAAGGCCCACGGCGCGCCGCCGCCGAACAGGCCGACCATCACCAGCTTGCCGCCCTTGGTCAGGCAGTCGAAGCCGAGCTGCGCGGTCTTGGCATTGCCGACGAGATCGATCGCGGCGCGGATCGGCTCACCCGCCGCTTTGATCAATTGTTCCAGGGCATCAGCCGCGCCGCCATCGACGGTCGCGAGCGCGCCGGCCTGCTCCGCCGCTTGCCGCTTGCGCGCGTCGATATCGACGACGATGGCGCCCTTGCCGCCCATCGCCTTGAGCAGCGACAACGCCATCAGGCCGAGGCCGCCGGCGCCGAAAATCACGATCGGGGTGTGGAAAGCGGATTCCACCTTTTTCAGGGCGCTGTAGGTGGTGACGCCCGAACACGCATAGGGCGCAGCGGTGACGGGATCGAGGCCCTTCAGATCGAGCAGATATTTCGGATGTGGCACCGTCATATGATCGGCGTAACCGCCGTCGCAATAGACGCCGAGCGCGCTCGGTTTGACGATGCACATATTCTCGTCACCGTCGAGGCAGGTCTTACACTTGCCGCAACCGAGCCAGGGATAGGCCAGCGCGATGTCGCCGATCTTGAGACCGTGTTTGTCCGCCTCCGTGACGTCAGGCCCGAATGCCAAGATTTCGCCGACGGTCTCGTGTCCCATCGTCAGAGGCAACGACACGCCGCGGTCCTTCAGCGAGAGCGGCTTGCGCCCATGGCCGAGGTCGTAACCGCCTTCCCAGATGTGCAGATCGCTGTGGCAGACGCCGGCCGCCTTCACCTTGATCAGGACCTGCGTCCCCGACGGTTGCGGCGTCGGCTGTTCGACCTCCTTCAGCGGCGCATTGAAATCGGCGACCTTGAAACTCCTCATCGCTTCTCTCCTTCTTTAGCTTTTCTGATAGGCCGGAAACGCCCGCTCGGGCAAGACCGCCGCGCTACGCTCCACGGGCCGCGATTTTTCGACCAGGGCCACGACCTGGCGCTCGGGAATGCCGCTCTCGCGAAGCAGCGCCTCGGTATGTTCGCCGAGTGCGGCCGCGCGCTTTCCGGCGGCGACTTTGGTTCCGGACATCCGAAACGGCAAATTGACGACCTTGAATGTGCCGCCGCCGTCTTCCACCTCGGCCAGCGCGCCGCGATGGGCGATCTGCGGATCGCGCAACGCTTCCGCCACCGTGCGATAGGCCGAACAGGGAACGCCATGGGCATTCAATTCGGCAAGACAGGCTTCGGTCGTGATCGCGCGCGACCAGGTCTCGACGCCGTCCATCAGATCGGTCCAGTGATCGCGCCGGTCGGCATATCTGGCAAAGCGCGGATCGCCGATCCATTGCGGACGGCCACAAGCTTGCGCCAGCCCCTGGAACGTCTTTTCGCTGGCGACCGTCACCATCACATATCCATCCGCCGTCTCGACCGGGCCGAACATCGGGCGGCTCGGCAGCGTCACGTCGAATTGCGACCACTGAACCTCGTTCGGCGTCAGGGTGAGCATCGATTCCAGCATCGACACGTCGATATGCTGGCCCTTGTGGCTGCGCTCGCGCTGATACAACGCGGCCGAGATGGCGCCGAAGGCATAGACGCCGGTCAGCACGTCGGCATGATAGACGCCGCAATAGTCGGGGCGGTGCCGCCCCGGCTGATACGACAAATGCGCCATGTCATAACCGGAGGCGGCGTGGATGACCGGCGCATAGGCTGGCAGTTCCGCCGACGGGCCGGTCTGGCCATATCCGGAGATCGAACAATAGATCAGTTTCGGGTTGAGCGGCTGCAGACAGGCATAGTCGAGCTTCAACCTTCGCATCACGCCGGGGCGGAAATTCTCAACCACGACGTCGGCGCTCCTCACGAGCCGGCGGATCGCCTCAACCGCATCCGGCGACTTCAGATCGAGCACGAGGCTTTTCTTACCGGCGTTGAGATGACCGAACAGGCTGGAGAAGCCGTTGCGAACCGGCGGGCGGATTCGCATCGTCTCCCCATCGGCGGACTCGATCTTGATGACCTCGGCTCCCATATCGGCAAGCATCCGCGCGCAATGCGGGCCGGCGATCGTGGTCGAAAAATCGAGGACGCGAAGCGCATGGAAGCTCCCCGTCGTATTCGCCTCATGGACGCCCGTTATTGTCATTGCAGAGCTCCCTTTGGGCTGCCTACGCTTTGGTCTTGTATATCCTTGGGCCTTGGCGTCACCCTAGAGGGCGGCGGTCCGCCGGAAAAGCGTTCTCGCCGGCGTGGTCCAGAAACGATGGAGGGTCTGCGAAAAAGCTCTTATCCAACCTGAGGAAAAACTGGAACTGTTCTTGCATAATCGGAGCGACTTCAAGCGCCTTGTGAGGGATTTCCTTGAGAGTCCTGTTCGTTACCACGGAAATGGATGATTTCGTCCGGGTGGGCGGGCTGGCTGCCGTTTCGGCGGCACTCCCCCGGGCGCTGCGCCGCTGGTGTGACGTCAGGATCCTGCTCCCCGGATACCGCGACGCCGTCGAACGATTCACCCATCTCGAAATTGTCGGCCAATCACCGGCCTTGGCGGAGATGCCAGCCTGCTCCCTCGCCCTCGGATCGACCAGAGATGGCTTGCCCGTTTACGTGCTCCTGTGTCCGGAATTGTACGACCGGCCGGGCAACCCCTATGGCGATGCGTCGGGTCGTGACTGGCCCGACAATGACGTTCGCTTCGGACGTTTGGCCTCCGCGGCTGCTCAACTTGCGGCGGGTTCGCTGGACAAGAATTGGGCAGCCGATCTGGTTCACGCCAATGATTGGCAGGCGGCGCTGGTGCCAGCCTACCTCGCCTGGAATGCGGTCCAGATTCCCAGCATTCTGACCATCCACAATCTGGCCTATCAGGGCCTGTTCGCGAAGGAGTCGCTGCGGCGGATCGGCGCACCCGAAGACTCCTTTCACATCGACGGTCTCGAATTCTACGACAAGCTGTCCTTCCTCAAGGGCGGCATCGTTTACGCCTCGCACCTGACCACCGTCAGCGAGACCTACGCCAGGGAGATCACCACCCCCGAACTCGGCTGCGGGCTCGAGGGTCTGCTTCGCCGCCGCTCCGACGCCGAGCAACTGACGGGGATATTGAACGGCATCGACGAGAGCTGGGACCCGCGCGTCTGCGCCCAGCTTGCGCAACCGTTTGGCGCCGGCGACTGGGAGGGCAAGCGCGCAAACTCCGATTATGTCCGCCAGCAATTCCGCCTTGCGGTGTCGCGCGGTCCGATCTTCGGCCTTGTTGCTCGCCTCGTGCACCAGAAGGGCATCGACCTCGTGCTGTCCGCCGCCGACGAGATCATCGATGCGGGCGGGCAGATCGTCGTGACCGGCAGCGGCGAACCCGAGATCGAGCAGGCGTTGGTCGACGCGCGTCGCCGTAGGCCGGACGCGATCGGGGTGGCGATCGGGTTCAACGACGGCCAGGCGCGGCGTATTTTCGCCGGCAGCGACTTCACGCTGATGCCGTCGCGGTTCGAGCCGTGCGGGCTCAGCCAGATGTACGCGCAGAAGTTCGGCTCGCTCCCGATCGGCCATCAAACCGGCGGGTTGGCGGAAACCATCGCCGACGGCGAAACCGGATTTCTGTTTTCCCAACCCTCCACCGAGTCGTTCCTCGGCGGCATCCGGCGCGCCTTCTCGACCTTCTTGGCCAAGGACCGCCTCGACACCATGCGCCGCAGCGCGATGTCTCGTACCTTCAGTTGGGATGTTTCGGCGGCCTGTTACGGCAGGCTTTACCGGAGGACGGCGTCGACCTAGGAGGCGTGCTCGGCCGGTTCGTCTTCTGGAGGCGGATCGTCGTCGGAGATCGCGCGCCACGCCGCGCCCTCGAGATCGTCGTATTGCCCGCTTTTGAGTGACCAGAGGAATGCCAGGAGGCCAGCGAGCCCAAGCCCGAGCGCCAGCGGCACCAGAATGACCATCACTTCCATGACGCTCTCCCTCGCGAAGCGTGGCGGGCGCGAAGCGCGTTCAGCATGACCAGAATCGAGGAGCCGGACATCGCCGCCGCCGCGATCAAGGGCGTCACCACCCCGCTGATCGCGATCGGAACCGCCAGGATGTTGTAACCGACCGCGAGCCAAAGATTTTGTCGCATCAGGTGCAACGCCTTGCGCGCGAAATCGATGGCTGCGACCACCGGCGCCAGCGGCTTGCCAAGGAAAACCAGATCGGCGGTCGCCTGACTCAAATGCGCCGACGAGATCGGCGACATCGAGACGTGGGCTGCAGCCAGCGCCGTCAGGAAGAAACCGACGGCATTATGCCCGTACCACCATTGAAACATCGCATCCTGAACGCCGCCCCACACGATGTACGACTTCGAGCCGAACACGGATACCGGCGGCGCAGGATTGTTGCCGAGATGAAGCACGGAGATGGTGATGATGAAGGCGAGATAGAACCAATTGGCGACAAAGATGTGCGGTTCTTTGCGCTTGATAAGCGTTGCGAGGAACACCAGCAGATAGACGACCCAGACAATCGTCAGCCAAAGATCCGCATACCATTCCGGCTCCGCATATTCCTTGCTCTGGGTGATGCCCAGCAGGTAACCCGTACCCGCCAGCACGATGAATGTGTTATAGCCCCACACTACGAACCAGGGGAGCGAGCCGCCCCAGAGCCTGGCCCTGCAGGTCCGCTGAACGACGTAAAAAGACGTCGCGATCAGAACATTGCCGCCAAAGGCGAAGATCACTGCCGATGTGTGCAAGGGACGCAAGCGGCCGAAATTCGTCCAGGGCAGCTCGGGAAAATAGAAAAGATTCGGGAAGGAAAGCTGGAGCGCCAGGATCAG
>DATGGY010000056.1:0-43373 GCA_035308285.1 Bradyrhizobium sp.
CGGAGATCGATTGCGATCTTTCAGCAGCCGTTCGATCAACCGAAGATTGAGTGGATACGTCGAAACAAGTTGAAAAATATAAAATATGCTCTTTAGAGTAGTTGCCGCGGCAAATAGCAAAGCGGTACGATTTCGCCCACGACGTGCGGTCCGCCTACGCTGGAATTTGCGAGAACTGCCACGTCGTCGAGATAGCGATAGATCACGGTAAGATTGAAACAAATGTCAAAACGGCGAAATTCATCGCCGCTGAGCAGCGGTTACTTTGCAAGTCTTTCGGCGAGTTCGATGAGGACGCGCCGGTCGGACGGATCCCTGATTTTCCGGAAGGCGACAACGAGCCGCAGCCCTTCGACGACGTTCAGATCAATCTGATTGTCCCGAAGCAGCTGCAATAATTTGTCGCCGGGATGATCGGGATCATCGATGGTCACCGAGAGAGCTCCGGACGAGAGTGAAAGATGGCGAGCCCCGAGAACGATCTCAAAGAACTTGCTGACATTATTTCCACGGCGATCGAGAAAGCACGCCTGCTGCATCTGCACACGAGCGCTTATATTCTATCGATGGTCCTGGTGGAAGTATCGGAAGCCAGGAAAGCCGCCGGGGATAAAGACAACGGAGGCGCAAAGCCGTAATTTCAATGCGCAAATCAGTGATTTAGTGCGATCGCAGCCGGCGCCGCGCAGGTCGATCAGCTGACGCCCTCGTTGCGATCGACCTTAATGACCCGGCCCTTATCGATCGCTAGCGCCAGCCGGCCATGTTTGAGTGCCAGCGCAGCCTCGCCGAACAGCTCGCGACGCCAGCCGTGCAACGCGCCGACATCGGCATGATCGTCGGCCGCGATCTGCTCGAGGTCGTCAACGGTTGCGATCACCTTGCTCGCGACGGCGTGGCGTTCCGACGTCATCCGCAAGAGGACCTTGAGAAGCTCGACAGTCGCAGCACCATTCGAATTGCCGCGGGGCTTTTCAATCTTCGGCAACATCGCAGGGTCGCGTGCGAGACCGCGCTGCACGGCGGCGACGATTTCGCCGCCCCATTTCGATCGGTCAAAGCCCTTTGGCAGCGAGCGCAAATTGGCGAGCCGCTCGAGGCTGGTTGGTGCGTGGGTGGCGATATCGCCGACCGCGTCGTCCTTCAGGACGCGGCCGCGCGGCACATCACGGCTCTGCGCCTCCTGCTCGCGCCAAGCCGCGACCTCCATCAGCACCGCGAGCTCTTTCGGCTTGCGCACCCGCGTCTTCAGCCGTTCCCATGCGCGTTCGGGGTGAAAGTCGTAGGTCCTGGGGCTTGTCAGCACCTCCATTTCCTCGCTCACCCAGTCGTTGCGGCCGCGCTTCTTGAGATCGGCATCCAGCGCAGTGAACACATCGCGCAGATGGGTAACGTCGGCGACCGCATAGTGCATTTGATCTTCGGTCAGCGGCCGGCGCGACCAGTCCGTGAAACGGTGCGTCTTGTCCGGGCGATGGCCGGTAATTCGTTCGACCAGTTGGTCGTAGGCAATGGAATCGCCGTAGCCCAGCACCATGGCCGCGACCTGGGTATCGAAGATGGGGTGCGGAACGACCCCCGCCCGATGCCAGACGATCTCGATATCCTGACGGGCGGCGTGGAAAACCTTGAGCACCCTCTCATTCACCATCAGCTTGAAGAACGGCCCGAGGTCGATGCCTTGGGCCAGGGTGTCGACGACGACCGCCTCTTCCGCGCTTGCCATCTGCACCACGCAAAGCAGCGGGTAGTAGGTTGTCTCGCGCAGGAATTCGGTATCGACGGTGATGACCGGGTGCTCGGAGAGGCGGTCGCAAACGGCGGCGAGCTCGGCGGCGGTGGTGATCAGTTCCATGAACGGTCCATAACGCTTTCGGTCAAGGGCGTTCGGCCGAAAGCGCTGATATGTCAAGGGTCTTGCGGCAAATTCGAGGCTTGAATTTGAGCTCGGCAACATCTTTTTGATGGCGCCCGGGCGCATCGCCGTGAGAGGCGGGCGGCCTTGATCCGGCTAGAGCCGCTGGTTGCTTAAGCGCTAAGTGTTAAGCACGATGAGATTAGGTTGAGCAGTAGCGGCAAAGGAAGTATGCCCCCCTCTCCCTTGGGAGAGGGTTGGGGTGAGGGATGACGGTTTCTCGATAGGGCAGTGCCCCCTCACCCGATTTGCGGAGTTTATCATCGGGCGGCGCTTTGCGCCGACCCGTTGGCAAATCGACCTCTCCCCGATGGGGAGAGGTGAAGCGAACCCCGCTGATAGACCGATTCAATCAAGCAGCATCCCGCTCACAGCTAGATGTCGCTCGCATGCCGGCCGGAGGGTTGCCGTGCGGAGGGAACCGCCAGCACGACGACGCAAAGTGCAAGCATCGCAAGGCCCATATATTCGAAAACCAACGCGTCCACGATAAATCTCCCCAACCAAACCGATAGATTTGTTGGGAAGCGATTGACCGGGTCTTAATTCCGGGGGGCCGCAGCCCGCGGCGTGCAACCATTATTGGATGGAAGGTTAACGATTTACGTGCCGCAAAAGGTCTGAAGCACGCGCTGATGCGGTTTGGGCGGATCGGCGTAGGCCGATAGCGCCGGCTGATCTTCATAGGGCTTCGACAGGACGTTCACGAGCTCTTCGAACGGCGCGAAATCGTCATTGACAACGGCGGCCTGGATCACCGCCTCGATGCGGTGATTGCGGGGAATGAAGGCGGGATTGACCGCCCGCATCGCGCTCGCCCGTTCCGCCGGCGCCCGAGGCTCGTCGTTGAGGCGCTGCCGCCAACGCACAGCCCATCCGTCGTAGGCGGCGGGATCGGCGAATAGCTGCCGTAGCTTTTGGTCGTAAGCGGCATCCAGCGCAGCTTCGCAGAGACCACGGAAGGTGAGGGTGAAGTCCGCCTGGTTTGCGGCCATCGCGTCCAGCAGATCCTGCACCAGCGCCTCGTCGCCGTCGCGTTCACTGAGCAGGCCAATCTTTTGGCGCAAGCCCCTCTGGTAGGCGGCTGCGAACCGCGGCGCGAATTCGCCGAGAATGGACTGAGCCTGTTCGATCGCCTTGTCCTGGTCGTCGCAGAAGAGCGGCAGCAGGCATTCCGCCAGCCGGGTCAGGTTCCACAGCGCAATCCGCGGCTGATTGGCGTAGGCATAGCGGCCTTGCTCGTCGATCGAAGAGAACACCGCCGCCGGATCGTAAGTATCCATGAAAGCGCACGGCCCGTAATCGATGGTTTCGCCTGAGATCGAGGTGTTGTCGGTGTTCATGACGCCGTGAATGAATCCGACCAAAAGCCATTGCGCGATCAGTCGCGCCTGCCGCGCAATCACGCTTTCAAGCAGCGCGCGATAGGGATGTTCGGCGTTCGCGGTTTGCGGGTAATGCCTGGCGATGACGTGATCGGCCAACCGGCGCACGCCCTCGGTGTCGCCCCGGGCGGCGAAATACTGGAACGTCCCGACGCGAATGTGGCTCGACGCAACCCGGGTCAGCACCGCGCCCGGCAGCACGGTCTCGCGCATCACGCTCTCGCCGGTGATGACGGCGGCAAGCGATCGCGTGGTCGGTATCCCCAACGCCGCCATCGCCTCGCTGACGATGTATTCGCGCAGGACCGGCCCGAGCGCGGCGCGGCCATCGCCGCGGCGCGAGAACGGCGTCGGCCCCGATCCCTTGAGCTGAATATCCCGGCGCACGCCGTCCGCGTCGATCACCTCGCCGAGCAGGATGGCGCGGCCGTCGCCGAGCTGCGGCACAAAGTGACCGAACTGGTGGCCGGCATAGGCCATCGCAATCGGCTCGGCGCCGTTGGGAACCCGCTTGCCGGCGAGGATTTCGGCGCCCTCCGGGCTCTCAAGCCGGTCGGGATCGAGGCCAAGCTGGACCGCGAGCGGGCGGTTCAGTTTGATCAGCCGGGGCGCGGCCACGGGCGTCGGCTCAACCCGCGCGAAAAAGCCGTCGGGAAGCGCCGCATAGGTATTTTGGAAGGGGAAGTGCACCGTCATGCCATCAAGATAGGCATGTGGTTCGGTATTTTCGAGCCCAAAACGCCTGCGCGGTGTCTTACTGCGTCGTAAAGAACGTCATTCCGGGGCGATGCAAAGCATCGAACCCGGAATCTCGAGATTCCGGGTCTGGTGCTGCCGCACCATCGCGGAATGACGCCAATATCATGGCCTGCGCCTCCTCACCGCGAGGGATAACTGACACAACAGAGGTCGGTTGCCGCGCCCGAAGGCCTCGGGTAAACCCTCAGCCTCTCCGGGCAGGCCACTAGGCCGCCCGATTCGATCCTCATTCATTCCTGGAATATCCATGCATCGTTACCGGTCCCACACCTGCGGCGCGCTCCGTGAGAGCGACATCGGCGAGACGGTTCGTCTCTCCGGTTGGTGCCATCGTATTCGCGACCATGGCGGTGTGCTGTTTATTGATTTGCGCGACCATTACGGCCTGACGCAATGTGTCGCCGACCCGGATTCGCCGGCGTTCAAGGACGCCGAGAGGCTGCGCTCCGAATGGGTGGTGCGGATGGACGGCAAGTTGCGCCGCCGGCCCGCCGGCACCGACAATCCGGAACTGCCGACCGGCGCGGTCGAGGTTTATGTTACCGAGATCGAGGTTTTGGGCCCAGCCGGCGAGCTGCCGCTGCCGGTCTTCGGCGAGCAGGAATATCCCGAAGACATAAGGCTTAAGTACCGTTTCCTCGACCTTCGCCGCGAGAAACTGCACCAGAATATCATGACCCGCGGCGCCATCGTCGATTCCATGCGCCGCCGCATGAAAGAGCAGGGCTTCTTCGAATTCCAGACGCCGATTCTCACGGCGTCCTCGCCGGAGGGCGCGCGCGATTTTCTGGTGCCCTCGCGGATTCATCCCGGCCGCTTCTATGCGCTGCCGCAGGCGCCGCAGCAGTACAAGCAGCTCCTGATGATGTCCGGCTTCGATCGCTATTTCCAGATCGCGCCGTGTTTTCGCGACGAAGACCCGCGCGCCGATCGGCTGCCGGGCGAATTCTATCAACTCGATCTCGAGATGAGCTTTGTCGAGCAGGAGGACGTCTTCGCAGCCGTCGAGCCGGTGATCACCGGCGTGTTTGAGGAGTTTGCCAAAGGCAAGCACGTCACCAAGAACTGGCCGCGAATTCCATTCGCCGAAGCCTTGCGCAGATACGGCACCGACAAGCCGGACTTGCGCAATCCGATTGTCATGCAGGAGGTCTCCGAGCATTTCCGCGGCTCGGGCTTCAAGGTATTCGCGCGGATGCTGGAAGAGGCGAAGAACCAGGTCTGGGCGATCCCGGCAAAGGGCGGCGGCTCGCGTGCGTTCTGCGACCGGATGAATTCCTGGGCGCAGGGCGAGGGCCAGCCCGGCCTCGGTTATATCATGTGGCGCGAAGGCGGAGAGGGGGCAGGACCGCTCGCCAACAACATCGGCCCGGAGCGGACGGCCGCAATCCGCGCCCAGCTCGGATTGAAGGAAGGCGATGCCGCCTTCTTCGTCGCCGGCGATCCGGAAAAATTCTGGAAATTTTCCGGCCTTGCGCGAGCCAAGCTCGGCGAGGAGTTGAACCTGATCGATAAGGATCGGTTCGAACTTGCCTGGATCGTCGATTTTTCGATGTTCGAGTACAACGAGGAAGACAAGAAGATCGACTTCTCGCACAACCCCTTTTCGATGCCGCAGGGCGGTCTCGATGCCCTCAACGGACAGGACCCGCTGACCATCAAGGCCTTCCAGTACGACATCACCTGCAACGGCTACGAGATCGCTTCCGGCGGTATCCGCAACCATCGGCCCGAGGCCATGGTGAAGGCGTTCGAGATTGCCGGCTATGGCGAGAAGGAGGTCGTCGAGCGTTTTGGCGGCATGTATCGCGCGTTCCAGTACGGCGCGCCGCCGCATGGCGGCATGGCGGCGGGCGTCGATCGGATTGTCATGCTTTTGTGCGGCACGACCAACCTGCGCGAAATCTCGCTGTTTCCGATGAACCAGCAGGCCATGGATTTGCTGATGGGCGCGCCTTCGGAAGCGACGCCGAAGCAGTTGCGCGAGCTTCACATCAGGGTCAATCTGCCGAGCAAGGGGTAGCGCGTAGCGCGTAGGGCGGATTGGAGCCCAAGGCGTAATCCGCCTTCTTCGCGACAAAGACGGCGGATCACGATCCGCCCTACGGACCCGGCGAGTACCGCGGGGCAGCTGTACCTGAACCTGCGGTGTTCAAAAGGGATGGAACAATCCTTCGGACCTCAGCGTGTCAATTGCTTCGGCGAGGGTAAGGCCGCGATGCAGGCGGAACCATTCTCCGGTGTGGCGGTGCCATTGGAGATCGAAGCGATTGCGGCTGATCCAATCGAGGCGGGCGAAGGGCGCGTCAAACTCTTCGCCAAGATTCTCCGGGAAGCCGGAGCGGTAGCGTTGAATGAAGCGATACTTGGTGCCGTGCCACTTGCCTAGGATTTCGACGGGATAGTTGAACTGCGTCGGCTGAATGGTGGGCAGGAAGCGGGGCTTCAGGAATTCGTCGATCAGGTGCTGGCAGGCGGCCGTTACCGCCGATTTTTCTGCCGCGGAAAGACCGCTCAATCTCATGTGTCCTCTTGGCTCACTTCGCTTCGGCACGGCTTGGCATGGGCTTTCGCGCAGCTCGTAGGGCGGATCATGATCCGCCGTTATGAGTCGTCAAGATGGCGGGTTACGCCTTCGGCTCCAACCCGCCCTACGACCTTGTCAAATAGGTGCACCGGAAGGCCCCGTTGACGTCTGGTTGGGGTCAAAGGCGACCTGACGAACCTAAAAAGCGATTTCCGCTATGCCCCCGGAAGCGGACCCAAGTCGGACATCGCGCCATGTCGGAAACGTGCCAATTCCGGACATCGGCGAACCTTCCGTAAGAATTCGTGCCCCGCGCCTCAGATGGGATCAACTACGACTCAAAACCTGGAGCGCCAGAAAACTCTCCGCCTGAAAAGTCTCGTGAATTCACTGCGATCTGCCATCGGGGGACTTTCCCCGGTCCGTCTCGTAAACGATCTTGCCGCCCACCATGGTTAGGAGAGGTTTGATATCTTTGATTTCAGATTCCGGCACAGTGAGGTAGTCGCGATCAAGGACGAGAAGATCAGCGTATTTCCCCGGTGTCAGGCAGCCGATATTGTTTTCCTGAAACAAGAATGCGGCGTTGTTGCGTGTGTGCGCGATCAGCGCCTCTTCGCGCGAAACGTTCTGCCGGTTCACCTTGCGTCCCCCTATCATCTCGCCGGTCACCGCAAATGAAAGAGTATAGAACGGATTCGATGGCGTCACCGCGGTCGCGTCTGAACCCAGACCCCAGCGAATACCCGAATCCTGCACGCGCCGGAACGGCGGCATGTCCCACGCCTTTTCGCCGTGCACCTCGTGCATTAGCGCGCCTTGGATCAAAGGCCGCGAATGGAGCTGCGCTATCATACCGAGGCGTTTCATGCGCGCGAGCTGCGCCTCCGTTACTTGGTCGAGATGCGCGAATGACCAGCGTAGTCCCTTTATGGGATGTGTCTTGTTGACATCGTCGTAGACGTCGAGCATGGCATCAATCACGCTTTCCATCTCGACATGCGAGTTGAAATAGAGGCCACGCTCAGCCAATGCAATGACGAGGCGTTTGAATTCAGCGAGATCCTCTGGGCGCGGCACAGTGGCCGGACGCAGGAGCTGCGTGAAGAGCGGCAGATAACCGACTTCGCCATAGCCGACATTGTCGAAATAATCATTGCCCTGGAACGGCACCAGTTGTTTGATCTCGGCAATGGCGGCATCGAGCTGCGCCGGTGTGCCTGGCATGCGGAAGAAGGTGTAAAACGCGCGGATGTTCAATTCGCCCTTGGCAGCGAGCGTTCGGTAAGGCTCGTAATGCTTCTCGCTTATGCCGCGTCCGCCCGCATCGAGCCAGGCGGTGATGCCAAGAGAATTGAGCGTAGTCACGAGCTGTCGTGTATTGGCAAGCCAACTCTCGAAATCCTTGAGCGGAATTTTCGCCGCGACAAAAGCGACGCCGCCTCCACCAGTGACGAGCCCGCTCGGCTGGCCGTTGGCGTCTCGCTCGATCTTGCCGCCCGGAGGATCGGCGGTAGCCGCGTCGAGGTTCACCGACTTCATTGCAGCCGTATTAAGTATCGTGTGATCGTAAATCGACTGCAGCGCCACCGGGTTGTTGGGTGCGACGGCATCGAGTTCGGCGCGGGTGAACCGCAGCTGGTTGTCAGTAAACTGCTCTTCTGACCAGCCACCCAGCACTGCGATCCATTCGCCAGGCGACGTCCGGACGACCCGTTCGGCAACGAGCGCAAGCGCTCGGGCGCGCGAGGTTACGCCGTCAAATCGCACCTCTTCGTGCTCAGCGGCGCGAACCCAATGGGCATGATTGTCGATCAGCCCCGGGATGACAGTGCGGCCGGCCAAATCGATAACCCGAGTTTGCGGTCCTTTGAGCCGCTCAATCTCGGTGCCAGAGCCGACCGCAACAATACGCTGCCCCTTAATCGCTAACGCCTGCGCGATCGTGAATCGGTCGTCCACGGTAATGACCTTACCATTGATCAGCATCAGATCAGTGGCGTCCTGCGCGACGCTGAGAGATGGCATCAGCGCGAAGGCCAGACCGAGCGTAGGCAGAGGAACCCGGATATGATTGATAATGGCGAATAGCGCACTCAATGCGTGGCGCATTTTATGTTCTCTCCTAACGACGGCGCGCCAAGAAACCCACCGGCGAGGCTGGCTGGACTCCTGCCAAAAGCGGCCACACCGCCGACAAGCGTCATGAACCCGCGCCGCTTCATTTAGCCGTCCCGGTATCTTAGGACCCCCAACTTGTCCAAGGGACCAACACTAGCACTATGCTAGCGGGCAGCCAGAGCGAAATGGCGCTTATTCGGCTTCACGCGACCACGAGGGCCAAGTCCGTTCCGGGTCAATATCGACCCTCGCAGGTTCGAAACGCCACTTCCGAAACAGCCCGATCAACGGACATCATCTGGTCGGCCCGATTGGTCCGGTTCGTGCCAACAGCCGACATCGCTTCAAACAGATTGATCTAAGACAATGATGCCGGCGTAGACTTGTGCCTAGATTCCATTGACGAAGGGTAGGGTCGCAGCCGAAAATTCGGAGCGAACTGCTTGGTCGTTGATGGGTGTGACCGATGGCTACCAGCAGGAAGACCATCACACGCGTTGAGCTATCTGACGCGCTCTACCGGACGAAAGTCGGGCTAACTCGGAAGGAGTCGTGTGCCTTGGTTGATCTCGTTTTGAAGGAGATCACAGGCGCCATTGCGCAAGGCGAAACAGTGAAGTTATCGTCGTTTGGGACATTCACGGTCCGCAAGAAGGGCCAGCGCATTGGCCGAAATCCCAAAACAGGCGTCGCAGTCCCAATTTTTCCGCGTCGCGTGGCGGTCTTCAAGGCTTCGGCCATAATGAAACAGAGAATCCAGAATAAAACCAAATCTAACGCACCAAATGAGGCGACCGTACCGAGTCTTCGGACAACTGCTACCGAACCGGTTTCATGATCGGCGGAAATTTCCGTGTTTCGACAGCAAATTTGATCGGTTCCGCCTTGTGAATAACGTGCATAGCCCGAAGGCAACGCTGACAAGGTGTAGCATGTCACTCCCTGATCGGAGGGTGTGGCCATGGCTCGCTCCGTGATTTACTGCGACCTAGATCGTCCCGACGCCGTTATCGATGAGATTGTCGCCGCCTGTAGCGGCGACATGATTAGTGCGGTAAAAGCCCTGCTGCTTGTCAACGAGACACTAGAGTCCGAACTTCAACAGCTTCGCGCAGGGGCGGCTTACCGCGCGCCGACTAAACGTCAGGCGAAATGTTCGCTGCATTGAGGTTTGCGCAGCAAGCCCAGTTTGACCTGCGCGATACCGGCGCTGGTGTTACATATCGCTATCGCCAATGCCGGGCGGACCTGTCGCCTATGCGACAGCGTATTGATCGAAAGTGTTGATGGCGGGGCGGACCAAACGGCTCTCAGCGGCCACGCTGGGAGGTCGCCCTTGGCGACTGAATGACCAAGAAACCATACGGAAACCGGAGAGACCACCGCGGGGCGGCCTTTCCTTTTTTGGTTGCGATGTCGCCTGTTGGGTCAATGCGTCGCTTTGACTGCGCGCCGCCCACTTCCGGTCTTCCCCGATGAGCAGACATTCGCAGCGTCGGCATGTCTCAAACGTGCCAATAGCTGCCATCGACAGCCGATGTTGCTTTTTTGCGAAGGGTTCAAGTCAGGTTTTTCGGATTAGCCGTTTTGCGGCGCGGGCCGCGGTGTCGGCGTAGCTGCGGTCACCATGAATAAGGATCATCGCGCCCGCACCTTCCGCGAGCAGAGCTAGTTCGCGCGCGCGCTCCCTAGGCAGCGAAATCTGCGCCTTAGAAAATAGCTCCGTGTACCAATCTTCCACCGCTGATTTGTGGCGTCGGGCGACGACACGAGCCGGATGACCCGGCAGATCGGCAAGCTCCATGACGAGACGGGTAAAGCCTGCTCCCGTCCAGCCTGGCTTGGTCGACCATTTGGCGAGTTCGGAGAACAGCGTCTCAATAAGATAGTTGGCGTTGCCAGCATACCGACCTTCGTATTTTCGGACGCGAGCAAGTGCGAGTTCGTGATGGAGTTCGAGCACGGACGCCAGGAGTTCATCCTTGCTCTTGAAATGATAGTAAAGTGTGCGTTTGGTAATTTTTGCCGCCGCAGCAATTTCATCGACACTGACGCGACTGAATCCTTTTCGATAGAACTGCTCATAGGCAGCATCGAGAATGAAATGTCGTGTCTGAGCAGCTGGTCTGCGCATTCCTCAGGATAGCTCAGTCGCATGTATACTGACTAGTGAATTTACTTCAGTAGCCTTTTCACGTTTCCCTACCGCCCGATCAATGCACGAAGGGAGGGAACGGCAATGCAAGACACTATTGAGAATGCGGTCGACATTGCGACATCATCCGTGCCGAAGCCTGCCGATGGCGAAAAGGCTCTCCGAATCCAGCTCGCAAACTTTTATCACCTGGTCGACCATCTCGGCTGGACTGAAATGATCTTCAACCACATCTCCGTGCGTTTGCCCGGATCCGAAGGCCACTATTTGGTGAACCCGTTCGGCCTGTACTACGACGAGATCACGCCCGAGAATCTCATAAGGGTGGACCTGTTCGGCAATATCGTGGGACGTGCGGACTACCCGGCTAATCCGGCTGGTTTTGCGCTGCACGGCGCAATCCACGGCGCCCGTCCGGATGTTCATTGCGTCGCACATACCCACACGACTGCCGTATCGGCCATCGCATTGAAACGGGATGGCTTTGGACACGACGATTTCTATGGCGCGCAGCTTTTCGGTCGCGTCAGCTATCACGCCTTCGAAGGCATCACACTCTTTGCGGACGAAAAGAGCCGCATGGTGACAAGCCTTGGCGACAAACATGTGCTGGTGCTGCGTAACCATGGCGTCGCCGTGTGCGAGCAAGACATTCCACGCACATTCATGCTGCTATGGACGGTTCAGCGGGCCGCTGAAATCCAATGTCAGGCCGGTATGATCCCCGGTCAGAACGTTGGCTTGTCCGATAATGTGCGCTGCCGTTGCTCTGAAAGCATCGAACACCTGATCGAAGGCGCTTCCGTTGCTACTAACCTATTCGATGCGGCGGTTCGGAAGATGCGCCGTGAACGCGGAAAGTTATGGTGATCGATCACGACCATAAGCACGCGAAATCGCGGACCCCGAAATCAGCGAATGTCCGAAGTGGGTCATTTTCAGACCTCGGGCCGCCTCCACGCCAGGTCCGTTCGTCCCTCAATATCGGACATGTCGTGACTGCATCGGCATGTCAGTTTCGTGCCCAATTTCGGAAGCACGTAGGATGGGTTGAGCCTTGCGAAACCCATCATATCCGCAAAATGAAATTGATGGGTATCGCTTCGCTCCACCCATCCTGCGGGCTAAGCTCGATAGGGTTTACCGCCAAAGACAAGGCGGATGGCTTCAAGAAGTCGAGCGACGTAGATCAATGTGAGCAAGGCGCGGAGCTTGATAAGTTGATATGGCGCGATCCCAAGCGCATCGGCTCGATTTGAAATCAGACGCTGACGATGAAAGTATTGGTTGACCTGAATTTTAAATAACGTCCAGGGAGACGATTTTATAAGGCTTAAGGACGTCTTGTCACCGCCAACGCCTCTCAGGCCCTTTTGCAATAGATCGATAAAACGCTTGCGCGCCGGGTGCACAACGACCGCGTCGTCCGCCATTACGATCCCGATTCCACCGGCAGCGAGTCTTTGACCAAATTCCTTGTCGCCACCGCTAAAAAATCGCGCATCAAATTGTCCATAGCTGGAAAACAGAACTCGCGGAACAAAGAGATTTGCCGTTGCTGCGAACCCGTGCTCAAAAATGTACTCGCTCTGCCGATGATGAATGATCGAATCTAGAAGTTCGCAAGCAGTCTGGGCAGAATTGCCGCCGAAACCGAACACTATGGGCCCACCCACGATGACGGCCGTAGTCGCCTCCTCAAGGGCCCTTACGCCGGCGGAAATCCAGGAACGCTGCGGAACACAATCCGAATCCGTAAATGCAATAATATCATCGAAAGATTCGCATACACCTCGATTTCGAGCGGCATATGAACCTGGTAGAGGCTCGTGAAATGGTTTGCAGCGCCCCCCAAACATCGAAGGCGCCAAGCTTACAGTCTCATTATTGTCGATAACAATAATAGTAATGCGATCTTGGAAGTAATCTTGGTTTAACAAGCTCTCAACGCATTTGATAAGCGCTGAAACATCGGCGCCATAAAAGGGAACGACCACGCTTACGGTCGGCTTATCCGGCAGAGAAGCAGGTATTCGATCAATGAAAGTGGTCGCCAACTGCAGCCCGAAACCTGATTCGGAATTTTCAAGCATCAGTTTGGATCGGGTTAGTCATGATATTTTTGGCTCGGGCCGCGCCGTCAAGTGCGCAACACCATGGAAATGAGCATTGCCTGTGAATACCGAAGGAGTTATCCAGTTGATGCGAAGACCTGTCTTTTTGGCCGTATACATGAATGAGATTTGGTCTCGAACGCAATGAGCGCAGTATTCGGCCCACCAAGCATTATTGAATTCAATCACATGATTGGAGTGACGCCGAATGATGACATTTGCTTCGGCCAAACCCAAATTTCTCGGGTAGCCGTCGTTTGCGTATTTCCTCACCTGTCTTTCGATGACCTCGGGGTCATCTGCACCGTATCCGATGCAGTTAATAGCCTCTTCATAGATGCAGTTGCGCTCCGGGTGCCTAAAGACGGCGAAATCGTAGTCTCCTAGCCACATCTCCACGAGACGGACAGGATCAGCGCGCAGGGCTATGTTGCCATCAAGCCAAATCGAATATCCGGTATCACAGTACTGATGTGACAAGATTTTTGGAGCGCGGGAATTGCGCCTGGCGGAGCGGAAGCGGTCGTAGGCTGAGCGCTGCTCCCAAACCTCCGATCGGTGGTCCGCAGACACATATGCGATGAATATTGCCCCCCCAGTGGATTGATCATCGCGCAAATGATCTTTTCCCGCCGTGATGGAGGTCAGGACGGTGATGTTAGACATATCGGTCTCATAATGGGTAAGATCGCTTCATCGGCGGCTCCAAGACGTTCCCGCAATTCAGCGCGGACAACGTTACTATCCAGAGCAGATCATGAAAAACTGGTCAACGTCCGATTCGGGTCAAACTGAGAAGTCCGGGTGGGCCACCGGGAAGTCAGCTTTGCCCTCCATAACGGACTTCGCCAGAGGCCGTCGGCATGTCTCAAGAGTGCCAACAACGGACATCGAAGAGGTGCTAACGACGTTGCTATTCGATCACCTCATCAGCGCGCACGAAGACCGCCGGCGGTACTGCTACGCCAAGAGTGCGCGCAACCTTATTGTTGATTGCCATCTCAAAACGAGTCGGCTGCTCAAATGGCATCTCAGCCGGGTTGCTGCCCGAGAAGATGCGCACAACAAAATCGGCGGTGCGCAAGCGTAGCTCGGCAAGATCGGGGCCGTAGCCGATAAGGCAGCCGTCAGAGGCCATCGCACGCCATTCGCAGATCGTTGGGAGGTGCCGCTCCAGCGCGAGGGACGCTAGTTGTACCGCATCACGGTGGAATACAGGCGAGGCCCCAATGACGACACCGTCAACGCCTGTATTGCGCATGGCATCAAAGGCTGATCGATAATCGGCTGGACCTTTTACCTCGAAGCTGACGATTTCAACACCGATGTTTTCGGCCGTACGTCTGTAGTCGTCCTTTTGCGTTATCCCATGCTCGTCGGCCAAGAGAGCAAACTTATGAGCGCCTGGGATCGCGTCATGCAAAAGCTCAATTCGCTTCTTGTCGCCCTCAAATGCCCGCATGGATATGCCTGTGACCGCACCTCCTGGCCGCGACAAGCTCGCGGCCTCGCCTTCCACGACCGGATCAGTGGTGAATGATGCCACAATAGGTGTTCGAGGAGCCGCCTTCATGGCGGCCGCAATTGCTCTCGGGGAAACGGCGATGATCACGTCGGGTTTGGCCGCAACGAGGTCTTGCGCAAGGCGGGCTAGTTGTTCGGAATCAATGTTGCCGCCCCAGCGCGGAATCACAACGAGGTTCCGGCCCTCGACGAATCCGCGTCGCGCTAGTTCCGGAATCATGACCTTCTGCATCGTCACATCCGCCGGCCAATCAAAGGGTGTCAGCACTCCTAATCGCCAAACGCGCTCTTGGGCGGAACCGGGTCCTGCAAGCACGATTAAACCAAACAAGAGAAGAATTGGTCTCATTCGATCACCTCGTCGGCGCGGGCCAGTAGTGTGGGCGGGATTTCTAAGCCTAGCGCCCCGGCAGTCTTGAGATTGATGACCAGTTCGAACTTGGTCGGCTGAAGTACCGGAAGCTCACCGGCCTTATCCCCTTTGAGAATCCGTCCGACGTAATACCCGGTCTGCCGATACCCGTTGATGATGCTGGTCCCGTAACTTATCAGACCACCGGCATCGACGAACTCGCGTGAAAAATAGATAGTTGGGACGGCGTGACGCGCCGATAACCGCACCAATTGATCGCGTTGACTAAATAGGAATGGGTCGTCTCCGATAAGCAACGCGTGAATTTTTTGCGCGACAATGTTCGCGAACGCCTGCTCGAAGTCGCCTTCACGGCTGGCAGTAAAAACGCTGACCTGCACGCCGATCGAATGCGCGCCCGCCTGCACATCCTTTTGGTCCGCTGAGGACGTTGGATTATTCGGATTAATGAGCATGGCAACGGCGGTGGTGTCGGGAATTAGAAGACGCAGCAATTCCAGTCGTTTTGCTCCCATTTCCGTGAAAAACAGATTGACCCCGGTGATGTTGCCGCCGGGCTTGTTTAAACTCGACACGAGACCGGCCTTGACGGCATCGCCGCCAGCCGTGAACACGATGGGAATCGTCGTCGTCACCGACTTGGCCGCCAAGGCGGATACGTCGCCGCCAGTAGCTGCAATCACCGACACCTGACGATTAACAAGTTCAGCCGCCAACGCGGGTAATCGATCATAGCGACCTTCGGCCCAACGATATTCGATAGTTGCGTTCTTGCCTTCAAAATATCCGACCTCGCCGAGGCCGGCACGGAACGCATTGACGACTGCCGCCGCTTCGGCAGGCGAGCGGCTGCTGAGAAATCCAATGACAGGCAAGGTCGATTGCTGCGCCCGCGTCGCGAGCGGCCACGCCGCCGCTGCACCGCTGATGAGTGTGATGAACTCGCGTCGCTTCATGCCTGCCCTCAGGGATCAGACTGTCGCAGTTTAGCTGGAAACTCGGCATCCGGAAGATGATGGAGGCGGTTCCGTGAGAAAAACTTGCTGGTCGCCGATGTCCGCTCGGGGTCAAACTCGGAAGTCGGACAGCGTCCGGATCAGGTCCGTTGATCCCTCAACTGCGGACATGCAACGACTGCGTCAGCATGTCGGTTTCGTGCCCCAATACCGGAAGTCGGCGAGTATCATTCAATAGCCTCGTCGGTGAGACTGAGTATTGTCGGCGCGATGGATAAACCTAAGGCTGCGAGAGAGCTCGCAGGGCGGATCGTGATCCGCCGTTATGAATCGATACGATGGCGCGTTACGACTTCGGCGACAGGCAGTTCCCGCATACGCGCCATGCGCAAACTACCCGTCGTGTCAATCTGCCGCATGTGTTCGCGCTTGCGGCGTCGGGCAAATCAGAACGATCTTGCCGCGCATCCCGCCTCGATGAAGAGGGACGTACGCGCGAATCGTCACGACACGTGAGGCGGGGATGCGATGGACGCGGAAGGCACGTCAGACGAACGTGCCGTGCGCGGACGGTGAAGTCGCGTGGTCCCGGCCTCCCGACGCTGAGGTCAAGTTGGCGATGATGCTTCGCATCACGCTAGCGACGGGGGCAAGAAAGCCCGGTCCCCGAGGAGATCGCGATATAAGCCGTAAACCATCGCGCAGGGAATGCCGGTTGATCCGGCCAAACCTGTGGTGAACTACCCGCCTGCTTTTTTTATTGCAGGTGGGCCATGGGTGAGGTCGTCACCCGGCATTCCCTGCGCCCTCTTCGATATTCGAGGGCCAAGTTATTTGCACCACTCGGGCGCGAACGCGCCGCGGGATCGCGTCGATGTGTCCACTTCAGGGTGCAATCCTGGCCGAATGCTGCGGGTAGGGGGTGTGTCTAGAGCATGATGAGATTAGGTTAAGTAGTAGCGGCAACGAAGGCGCGCCCCCTCTCCCTTGGGAGAGGGGTGGGGTGAGGGATGACGGTCTCTCGATAGGGCAGTGCCCCCTCACCCGATTTGCACTGGACGATGCTTTCGCATCGCCAGGAGCAAATCGACCTCTCCCCGCCGGGGAGAGGCAAAGCGAACCCGCTGACGGACCGATTCAATCAAAAGGCATCCCGCCCTAAGCGGGCCACCATCATAACCCCTTGGGGCTGTCGATGTGAACCGTTTCAGATGTTGCGCGAAGGCGCCTGTGCGTGCTTCACATGCAACTTCCATCCGCCGGGTGCCCCCAAGCCTGACGGAACGAAATTTCCCGGCCGGTCGGAAACGCTGGAGCGTGTATGTCGTCCTACTCTGAAGATCTCCACGCCGCGGCGCTCGCCTATCACCGGCTGCCGCGGCCAGGCAAGCTCGAGATTCAGGCAACCAAGCCGCTCGCCAATCAGCGCGATCTTGCATTGGCCTATTCGCCCGGCGTTGCCGCGGCCTGCACGGAGATCGCCAACAATCCGGCGGAAGCAGCTTCCCTGACCTCGCGCGCCAATCTGGTCGCGGTGGTCAGTAACGGCACCGCGGTGCTGGGCCTTGGCAATATCGGCCCGCTGGCGTCGAAGCCTGTCATGGAAGGCAAGGCGGTCCTGTTCAAGAAGTTCGCAGGCATCGACGTCTTCGACATTGAAATCGCCGCAGATACGATCGAGCGCGTGGTCGAGACCGTGGCGGCGCTGGAGCCGACCTTCGGCGGCATCAATCTTGAGGACATCAAGGGTCCGGAGTGCTTCGAGATCGAGGCGCAACTCAAGGCGCGGATGAAAATTCCGGTTTTTCACGACGATCAGCACGGCACCGCCATCATCGTCGGCGCCGCCATCACCAATGCGCTGCTGCTGAACGGCAAGAAGCTTGCCGACGTCAAGATCGTTTGTTCCGGCGCTGGTGCCGCGGCGATCGCCTGCCTCAATCTTCTGGTTTCGATGGGCGCCCAACGCAAGAACATCTGGGTTTGCGACATCGACGGGGTCGTGCATGAAGGACGCGCGACGCTGATGGATCGCTGGAAGGCGGTCTATGCGCAGAAGACCGACAAGCGCGTGCTAGCCGAGGTGATCGGCGGCGCCGATATCTTTCTCGGCCTTTCCGCG
Organism: Bradyrhizobium sp.; assembly: GCA_035308285.1. GTDB lineage: Bacteria > Pseudomonadota > Alphaproteobacteria > Rhizobiales > Xanthobacteraceae > Bradyrhizobium. The sequence goes on from DATGGY010000056.1 coordinate 17,952, forward strand.
CCCAACGTGCTCAAGCCCGACATGGTCAAGCAGATGGCGGACCACCCGCTGGTGATGGCGCTGGCCAATCCGAACCCCGAGATCATGCCGGATGAGGCGCGCAAAGCGCGGCCCGATGCGATGATCTGCACCGGGAGAAGCGACTTCCCTAATCAGGTCAACAACGTCTTGTGTTTTCCGTTCATCTTTCGCGGCGCGCTCGACGTCGGCGCCACCGCGATCAACGAGGAAATGAAGAAGGCTGCGGTCGACGCCATCGCCCAGCTCGCGCGCGATCCGCCTGTGGATGCGGCGGCGCCCGGCTTCGACAGCGGCGAGGCGCAGGGCTTTGGTCCGGGATCGCTGATTCCAAGTCCGTTCGATCCGCGGCTGATCCTGCGCATCGCGCCAGCGGTCGCAAGGGCGGCCATGGAGTCGGGCGTCGCAAGCCGGCCGATCGCGAAGTTCGAAGACTACACGGCTCAGCTCGAGCGCTTCGCGTTCCGCTCCGGGCTTGTCATGAAGCCGATGTTCGCCAAAGCCAGGACCCAGCCGGTCCGGGTGATCTACGCCGAAGGCGAGGATGAACGCGTCCTGCATGCGACGCAGGTGGTTCTCGAGGAGAATTTGGCGCGGCCTATCCTGGTTGGGCGTCCGTCGGTGGTCGAAGCGCGGATCAAGCGATTTGGCCTCGCCATCAGGGCCGGGAAGGATTTCGATCTCGTCAATCCCGAGGATGACCCACGCTATCGATCCTATGTGCAGTCTTATATCTCGATCGCCGGCCGCCACGGCGTGACACCCGACGCAGCGCGCACAATGGTGCGCACCAATGCAACCGTGATTGCCGCGCTCGCGGTAAGTCGCGGCGAGGCCGATGCCATGATCTGCGGCGTCGAGGGCGGCTACATGAGCCATCTGCGTCACGTCCGCGAGATCATCGGCTTTCTGCCGGGGGTGAGCGACTTTGCGGCCCTTGCGCTGCTGATCACGCGAAAAGGGGCGTATTTTATCGCGGATACGCAGGTGCGGCCGAACCCGAGCGCCGAAGAGATCGCCGAAATGGCGGCGCTGGCGGCGATCCACGTGCAGCGTTTCAACATCAAGCCGAAAGTCGCGTTCGTGTCACATTCCGATTTCGGTAGCTATGATACGGAATCTTCACGAAAAATGCGCCGCGCCACCGCGCTCCTGAAGCAGAACCATCCGGAGATCGAGGCCGATGGCGAGATGCAGGGCGATACCGCACTTTCCGAAGCGGCGCGGAAGCTGGTCCTGCCACATTCGCAGTTGGAAGGCGAAGCCAATATTCTGGTGATGCCGAACCTCGACACCGCCAACGTGGCCTATCAAATGATCAAGTCGCTAGCCGACGCGGTACCGGTCGGGCCGATTCTCATCGGTCCTTCGCGGCCCGCCCATATTTTGACACCCTCGGTGACCGCGCGCGGGATTCTCAACATGACCGCGGTCGCCGCTGTCGAAGCCCAGGAGCGGGCGGCTCGTCAACAACCGTCGCTGTTCAGCTAGCGGAGGCAAATCCGGCGGACGCGTTGTTGGCCGGGAAATCGATTGACCGTTTGAAAAGCTGGAGCCGAACCCCCATAATCGTCCCGCCATCAGCGAACCCGCGACCCAGTGAGGCCGACCATGCCAGCGTTTATTACCTTCGGGCGAATCCTTTTTGCCGTGCTCTTCGTCGTCTCCGGAGCGTCCAAGCTTCTGGATCTGGCCGCGACGGCCCAAATGACTGAGAAGATCGTTCTTCCCTCGGCACTCTCAACCTACACTTCGCAGCTCGAAACCATGACCGGGATGGCGATGCCGCAAATAATGGCGATCGCGGCGGGAGCGCTCGAAATGATCTGCGGCCTCATGATCGCGCTGAACTTCGGGGCGCGGTTTTTTGCGTTCCTGCTGATCCTGTTTGTGGCAGCGGCGACGTTCTATTTTCACGATTTCTGGAATCAGACCGGCGCCGAGGCCAGGAACAGCATGGTCCACGCGCTGAAAAACCTGTCGCTGATTGGCGCCTTGTTCATGGTCGCCGGATATGGCCGGCCGGCTCCGGCCCACGAACCTGCCTATGACGTCTGAGGCAGTCGACGCCACGGCGTCACGGTGACGCCTTCGCCTGCGTCGAGCGTTTGGCTATCGCCGGCGCTCAGGCCATGCGCAGCCAGAATTTCCTGCGGGGAATGGCGCGGCACGCCGGAGAAGACCGGCTCTCCGCCGGGCAAGTGGACGCGCGGCGCCTGCGACAGCCAGAACGTGTCGTAGCGATCCATGAACATGTCGAACACGTTCGGTCCGCCGATGATCGCAACTGTCCCCGAAGCAATGCCGGCATGGCCGCAGGCGGCCTCGAACGAGGCTCCTGTTGGATTCCACAACGTGGCTTTCGGATTGGACGGATCAGTGGCGACGTCGCCGATCGTGCGGGTCACGATGAGGCGTTTTCTTTGCGGCGAGTTCGGCTGGTCCTCATAGGAGTGGCGGCCGTGCACGATGAGGTCGGCGCGGTCGAGCGCGGCGGTGAAGAAACGTTTGTCACCCTCGAATTTCAGCTCGATCGGCATCACGCGATCGGCATTCGCCAGCATGCCATCGGCGGACACGATGACATAACCTTCAATCCGCAGGGTCGGCACGGGCGTCCTTTGCGCGCCGGCTACTCCGAGATCGTCTGCACCACGCTCGAAACCGGCCGCGAACTTACCGTGGGCAGCTTGACGTCCTTGATCAGCTCTTCGTCATATTGCGGAAGCGTCTGGACCGGGGCTTTCGGCTTCATCTGCACCACTTTGTAGCCGTCGGCCTTCAGTTTGCGCAGCAGTGCCGGTAGAGCCTCCGCGGTATATTTGTGGAAATCGTGCAGCAGGATGATGCCCTTGCCCAGCTTGTCGAGCTTTTTCATGGTGACGTCGATCACCTGCTGCGGGTTACGCGCCTTGAAATCGAAGGAGTCAAGGTCGCAGGAGAACATCGCGATATTCCTGGTGCCGAGATAGGTCACGATCTCTGGCGGGTGTTGCAGTGCCGGGAAGCGGAAGAACGGTGCGGGCGAAGTACCCAGCGCCCATTTCACCGCGGAAAAGCCCTTCTCGATCTCTTCCTTGCGCTGGTCTTCGGTCAGTTTCTTGTTGGTGAGGGTAGCGTGGGACCAAGTATGCGATCCGATGGTGTGGCCGGCGGCTGCAACCTGTTTCAGGATTTCCGGATAGTAGGTCGCATGTTTTCCGATCGGAAAGAAGATGCCGGTCGTGCATTCGTTCGCCAGCGTCTTCAGCACCGAGGGCGTGTTCTGCGGCCACGGGCCGTCGTCGAAGGTGAGCACCACTTCTTTCTCACGCAGGAAGTCGAGCTGCTTGAAATGCTCGAAGCCGAACCCCGGTCCGCCCGTGGTATCGATCTCGACGACGCGGCCGATTCCGAGCGCGTCGGGATTTGTGCAAGGCGGCTTGGCCGGCGCCGGCGTAGCAGCCGCGGCGGGCGCCGTTGTGTTCTTGGCCGCGGGGGTCTGCGACCAGGCGGCGCCTGTCGCATACAGCGAAACCGTGCCTGCAATAATCAAACCTGCCACGATGCGCATTTTGCTTTTCCTTTGACCTGGTCGCGCGCCCCGCAAATACCGCGGCGCTCGAGCGATTTTCCTGTTCCCGTCATCCTAGCCTAGTTGGACCGGTGCGGCCACGGCAAAGGCTTTTTCGAAGTTGGCCGATTTTGTTGGCCTAACCGGTTAATTTCCGAAGATGGCCGCCGATATCGACGTGTGTTTCGTCAGGAGTCCGCAATGACGCGCGCTATCGCGGTCCTGACCCGAGTATCCAGGGGTCGACCGCTACGGGAAAGACCTCGGCAATGTAGCCGTCGCGGCCAATCAGATATTCGTGGAAGTTCCAGTGCGGGACATCATTCGGCCGCGCATTGGCGGCCGATTCGTGGAAGGGATGCGCATTCGCGTCTAACCGGTGCGAGGCCTGGTCTCAACCAACCGTTATGGACGGGGTGGGGGGCACCAGTACAGCGGCAGCAATGGAAGGTAGTGCTGGTTCCATTGGCATATCGGTTCCGGCCCCCGACGCATGAAGGCGTATTTGATGGGCTCCGCCTGTCCTACAGCGATCTGCAATCCGAACAGAGCGACCGCGATGGGGTAGGCCCACTTGTGGGCGCGCAGATCGGCCAGACGATCGAGCAGGATTGCGCCGGCGAGGATGATCAGCGGGTCGGTGAAGATGAAATATTCGGATTTCAATCCGCGCTTCACGCCGAGTGCATCTATCCCGGCCGCGGCCAGCATTAGCACGAGCGCCTGGATCGCAACCTGTCTTTCGCCGCGGCGCCACGCATGCACGATGCCGGGCACGATCAGCCACACTAGAAATACCGTCGGGCGGGGCGAGGAGTGCAGCACGAAGCTGTAGCGCGCGAGAGCCGATCCGATCCCACCGAGCAGGAGCCACAAAACCCGCCACAGGCTTGAGCCGTTTGCCGCGGCGGTCGTGTCCGCATCCGCGAAGGCCAGCATTTTCTCGACAGGATTGACGACCGCGATCACATTGCCGGCGCTGTACTCAAGATTGAGCGCAAGCAGCGCGACCGACGCGCCCGCCGCCACTGCCGCAATTGAAGCCAGCGTCTCGGCGGCGCTGACGCGCCAGATTGCGGCAAAAGCGATCATGCAACTGCCAATTAACGCCAGAAGCGCGGCCTGATAGATGCCGAAGCGGCCGAGCAATATGGGACGCAACTGCGCCGCGTCGAGAAGCGTACGATCAAAGCCGGTGACGACAAGCGGCCACGCGGCCCATGCCGCGGCCATCGCGGCGGCAATGACGATGATCGCCGCGGAAAAGCCTGACCGCCGATAGCGCCAGAATGAAATGCTGGCGCCTTGCGTGCCTCCGAAAGGCAAAACCAGCATTGGCAACGCGCCGACCAGCGAGATGACTTGCACCTTGTTCTCCAGACCAAGCACGCAAAGCGCGGCGGCAAGCGCCATCCAGAGCGGGCGCGCTACGGTTGCGCGGCGTCCAACCACGATCAGGATCATCAGCGCGAAGATCGCCGGGCACGCGGCCAAAAGCTCGGTGCGCAAAATCCGTGAGTGCACGGCGATGCCACCGGAGGCAGCGAACACAAAAGTCGCGATCAGTGCGACGCGCCAGTCGCGTACGATCAAGCGCATCAGCGCTGCAAAGATCAGCACGAAGCCGATCGCGATAAGAAAGGCGAAGACGCGCCCGGCGCGAATCGCGCTGGTCATGGCGGCATCGAACGCCTCCGGTCCGGAGGCCTGCGGAATCGCCGACAGCGAATAGCCGTCGAGCAGGCCGAGACCATGCAGCAGTTGAAACCAGACCTTCACCGATAGGATGGTGAGGTAGCCCGGGTGATCGAAGTACAACTGCGGCTTGCCGTCGTTGAGGGCAAGCGCGTTGTAAACCATAACGAGATCCATGTCGGCGTTGCGCCACCAGATCACCGCGTAACCGCACAGCAGGAACGAGACCGCGAGCCCCGCGACAATCGCCGCCAGCCCTGCGCGCCAGCCGAGAATTGTCAGTTGGTCGAGCGCATCTCGCGCCGCGGGGGACGGCGGTTGGCTTATCGAGGTCCGGGGCGGCGACTGGTCCATGCCGGCGGTCTTTTAGCCCAGCCTATGGTGCAAAGCGACCGACGGCCGCGCCCGCTTTTCCAATGTCTAGCGTAGCGAGACGATGAAATCCGTCCCCTCGCCGGTTTCGCCGGCGGCGATACCCTGATCGGAAACGATGATCGACCCACCCGTCGAAAACGCCTCGTAGATTTTCGCCATGACCTCTGCGGGGAGACTGAGACGATCCAGCGCCTCGGCGGGACTATCAGGCACCGGCAACGGCTTCACCTCGACCGGAGCAGCACTCTTGCGCTTGCGCGCGCTGCGTTGGTCTTCATCACGGCGATCGGCGTATCTACTGGGCGGAGGAAGCGAGACCACCGACCAGTGCAGGACATTGGCGTCCTCCTTGTCGACCTGGGCGGTGAATACATGTGTTCCAAGCAGCCGTTCGTCCGGTGCGATGGTCACATGCGCGTCGAACAGCGGTGAAAAATTCTGCCTTACGTAAAGCTTTGAATCCTTGCGGCTGATGAAAACGGCGATCTGCCCGTTGCGCTTGGGCGCGGCGGCCGGGTCGATCTTCGAGGAGGCTGCTTTCACCGCGTCGCTGGCACGGGTCTGATCCTTCTTGGGCTCAGGCGTTGCCGCAGGGGCTGCTACGGCCTTGACGTCTTCGGCAGGTCTTTCAGCCGATTTCTCGGCAGCAACCATGGGCGGCTCGGCCTTGACTTCCTCCGCCTTGGCTTTTTTGGCCTGCTCGGGCTTGACCGCTTCACTCGCTGCAGGCTCGGCCGTTACAGCCTCGGTCTTTACCGTCTCGGCCGCCGTCGTCTCGGCGGTTACGGCTTCCCTGCCAGCGGCCTCGGCCGGCTTGGCTTCGGCAACCACGGCTTCGGGCGATTTCGCCTCGGCGGATTTTTCCGCCGCTTCGCGCTTTGGCATGCCCCGCTCGGTCGGCGCGCCGGCGCTGGGAGGCGGCGCATCGGACATCGTGATGGGTTGGTTGGTTGCCGGCAGAGCGTAGCTGGCGTCTGCGGTACGCGTCTGCGGCGGCGTATTGTCTTCGTGGCCAATGGTTGAACGCAGTTCGATGTTTGTTTCCGCGAGCGCGGGCTTGGCTGTCGCTTCGACTTCCACTGCCTTCTCAACTTGTGCAACCGCCGGCGTGTCCGGCTTCGGCTCCTCGGCGGCAATCGGCTGCGGGGGGACCTTCAGTGTCGCAAGCAGCGGATGATTGAAGCTGGCGGGGGTAACATCGCCTGGCGTGATGACGACACGCGCGCCCATCTTGGTCCAGTTCCACATCTTCATGGCAAAGGCCATCGGCATGCGGATGCAGCCATGCGAAGCGGGATGGCCCGGCAAGACGCCTGCGTGTATCGCTACGCCAGACCAGGTGATCCGCTGCATATAGGGCATCGGAGCGCCGCTATAGATGTTGGAGTGATGAAGCTTTTGCTTTTGAATGACGCTGAAAACGCCCATCGGCGTTGGATGGCCGGGCATGCCGGTCGAAACCGGCGTCTCCGCAAAAAATCCGTTGGAGTCGTAAATCCGCATTTTTTGTTGGGCGATCGAGATCGAGATGATGAGCGGTCCCTGCGGCTTGGCCTCCTTCTCGGCAATCGCAAGTTTCTTATCCGCACGAAGCCGGGTTTTCTGGCGCCGCTGCGGAACCGGCGGTGCGGGCCGGGAAAGGCCGGGGTCGGAATCTTGCCAGTAATAGACCGCTGCTTCCGCCTGCGCAGTAGCACCAATCGCTCCGGCCGCAGCCAAGACCGCGACCTGCCAAAGCTGTTCGGTTAAGATGCTCACCCTATGCCCGCTCACGCGTTTTACCTTCGAATCCAGCCATTTGAGCTTTAGTGTTGCAGACGGGATACGCGTTCACCAGCGCGACGGTTCCAAAACCCGTGATTTTGGCCCAGAGCGTAGCAAAAAAGCCTCACATTAGATTAACCGCCGGGCAGTACCGAGCCTTTTTGTGCGGGTGGCCAGCGCCTACATCCGTCGGGCGCCAATGGGAGAAATTCATGACACGCCAAGCCGCAAGCCAATATGACACGCGATGGGGAAGGTGGGCCCTGCTGGTGCTTGCGTTGATCGCGTGGCCGGGATCGGCCGCGTTGGCGGCCGACGAACCGGACCTGATCTTCCGCCGCTCGACAGTGTTTAAGTTGCTCAGTCCGAACGACAAACTCGCGACCTACGGTGTCGACGATCCGGAGGTCGAGGGGGTTGCCTGTCACTTCACAGTACCGGAGCGGGGCGGCATCAAGGGCTGGCTGGGGGTTGCTGAGGAGGTGTCGGATGTCTCGCTGGCCTGCCGCCAGATCGGCCCGATCCATTTCAAGAACAAGATGGGGCAGGGCGAGGACATGTTCCGGCAGCGGCGATCGCTTTTCTTCAAGAAGATGCAGATCGTACGCGGCTGCGACGCGAAGCGGAACGTGCTGGTCTACATGGTTTATTCGGACAAGCTGATCGAAGGCTCGCCCAAGAATTCGACGTCGTCGGTGCCGATCATGCCTTGGGGGGCGGGCGACGCCGTCGTTCAGAAGTGTAGCGAGTTCATCCAGTAGGCGGGGCGCCGGCAGGGGCGCCTTAGGGCTTCCGCGCAATCGGACGCGGTCGTTTCCAGGGGGCATTGCGGGCACTCGGGTTACAGCATCCCACCAAACGCACGAGTTTTTGCAGGGCTGGTTCATTGCCGGGGCCGCCTGTGCTGTGCTGCTCCGACATGGCGCCGCAAACTCCCGCCCCCCTATCGTTCGCACGGCGTCCGCCATCAATTTGCAGCTCGGGAAAACCGCCCGTCTCCGCCAAATTTCCAACCTGCGGCCGAACCGTTCTGCCGCCGCGGCCCTTGATACCGGCATAGATGCTGCCGCTGCCCACGATGTTGTCCCTGATGAGATTACGTGCCAACGCGCAACCCCCTACAAAGTTGCCTGCGATCTCCAGGGAAGTCGGCTGATGCGCGGATTTGGTTCACTGCGGCGGCTACCTCTCTGGGCCAATGAACCACAATATTGTTCATTGAACGACGATGAAATGATCCAATGAACGACATATGCTATTGAAAAGGTTTAGAAATAGGATTGGCCGTAGCAAGACACTCACTTGTGCTTGGGCCCGAGGCGCGGGATGCACTTTCGTGTCCGAACGACCCCCGTTGACGTCATATTGGTGCCGGAGATTTCTTTGACCTGGCCTGCGGGGCAGGTTCCGTCATCGACTTTGATGCGCTGGCCCAGCCGCAATTCAACGATGTCCTGCTCGCGCGAAACCTGTTGGGCAAACGCCGGCACCGCGGTCGCGAGCAATCCGCCCAATATGGCAATCCATCCCGCAAGACACGATCCGCGCACGCGCGTCGAGAAGCGGATATTGCGGTTGCCGGTCATCCAGTGTTTCCATGGGGCGTGAGGCCGCGCCGCCGAAGTCTATGGGTGCGGCCGCGATTCTAAAAGCTGTCCAGGCAGAATCATTCGTGCGGTGCGCTTTTGATTCGATGCTGTCAGTCGGGAACAGAGAACGTGACGCCATGAATCCGAGCGATATCAAGACAAGAATCCTCGATGCGGTCGATGCCAATTTCGACGCGCAGCTTGCGACCACCAAAGATATTGTCGCGATCCCCTCGACTCGCGGCGCCGAGGGTCCGTGCCAGGACATGATCGGCGATCTCCTGCGCGAGCGCGGTTACGAGGTCGACGATTGGCATATCGACGTCAACGAGCTCGGGGATTTGCGCGGTTTCGGTCCGATCGAACATGATTTTTCGAAAGCCCGCACCGTGGTCGGCACTTACCGGCCGGCCAACAACCTCGGCAAATCGCTGATCCTGCAAGGCCATTGCGACGTCGTTCCGACTGGACCGATCGAGATGTGGGAGACGCCGCCGTTCTCGCCGGTCATACGCGATGGCAGGATGTACGGCCGCGGCGCCTGCGACATGAAGTCCGGCACCATCGGCGCGCTCTACGCGCTCGATGCCATCAGGGCTGCCGGTCTGAAGCCAACGGCTCGGATTCATTTCCAGTCCGTGATCGAAGAAGAAAGCACCGGCGTTGGCGCGCTCTCGACCCTGCAGCGCGGTTATCGCGCCGAGGCCTGTTTCATTCCCGAGCCAACATCCGGCAAGATGGTGCGCTCGCAGGTCGGCGTGATCTGGTTTCGCCTGAAGGTGCGCGGCCATCCCGTGCATGTGTTCGAGGCCGGCAGCGGCTCCAATGCAATCACCGCGGCCTACTATTTGATTCTTTCCTTGGAGAAACTTGAGGCCGAATGGAACGAGCGCGCGAAAGACGATCGTCATTTTCAGGCCGTGACGCATCCGATCAATTTCAATCCTGGAATTATCAAGGGCGGTGACTGGGCCTCCAGCGTGCCGGCCTGGTGCGACGTCGATTGCCGGATTGCGATCCTGCCGGGCTGGTCGGTTGCTGACTGCCAGGCCGAGATTGTCAGCCACGTCGCGGCGGCGGCGCGCGAACATCGGTTTCTCTCCAACAACCCGCCTGCCGTGGAATGGTCCGGCTTTCTGTCGGAAGGTTACGAACTGAAGGATTCGGCCGAGGCCGAAGCGGCGTTCGGGAAGGCCTATCACGCGGTCTATGGTGGCGCGGTGCAGGATCTCGTTTTCACGGCACTCACCGACACGCGGTTCTATGGACTGAACTATAACATCCCAAGCCTCTGCTTCGGCGCCGGCGGAGCTGCGATGCACGGCTTTAACGAGTATGTCGATCTCGACTCCTTGCGAAAATCGACCAAGACCGCCGCGCTCTTCGTCGCCGAGTGGTGTGGGGTGGAAAAGTTGTGAGTGCGGGCCAAAGCGCTGCGATAATCGCACCGAGCCCGTCCGTTAGTGCGGCCGGACCCGGCTGTGGGATCAGCGTCCGCGCACGATGAAGGAAAACGGGAGCATCGCCAAATGACGCCACTTGAAAAAATTCGCTCGATGAAAATGCCCTTTGCCGAACTGAAGGGCGTCACATTCACCGAAGCCGAAAAAGATCGCGTGGTGGCGCGCATGCTGGTTCGCCCCGACCTCTGCACGCTCAACCATACGATTCACGGCGGAGCGATTATGTCTTTGGCGGATTCCGTCGGTGCCGCAGCCACGCTGATCAACCTGCCAGAGGACGCCAAGGGCACGACCACCATCGAGAGTAAGACCAATTTCGTGGGCGGCGCGAAAGAGGGAGCCACTTTGATCGCGACCGCTACTCCCGTGCACCGGGGTCGGCGTACCCAAGTCTGGCAAACAAGGCTGGAAACCGAGGACGGAAAACTGGTTGCCGTTGTAACCCAGACCCAGATGGTGCTCTGAAAAAGCTGCATTCAGCCGGCTTGTTAACGAAGAGGCCGCAAGCCCGTGCCGCAATTTGAGGCGGCAGGCGGGCTTGAATTCTATGTTGCAATGCACAATATGCTTGGTCTAGGGATTCGACGCCTCCTCGAGGGCTACCAAGAGGAGTGTATTACGTGAGCTATCAGGACGTTCTCAGTTCGACCGTCGCCGGAGGCACGGTTCGAAAGTTGAGTCAGCAAGAAGAATTGCCGATGCTGCGCGATCATCTGTTACGGCTTGACCGGGAAAGCCGGCATGATCGCTTTCACGGCTTCATGGACGACAGCTTCATCGAGCGCTACGCCGCAAAATGCGCAAGCGATGGTACCATCGTCATCGCCTATCTTGAAGATGGCGTGGTTCGAGGTGCAGCCGAGTTGCATCCGCCGGATCGATCCCCGAATTCTCAACCCGAGATCGCGTTCAGCGTGGAGGCTCGGCTGCGCCGGCTGGGCGTCGGCAGCATCCTGTTCCGCAGGTTGATCGCCGAGGCCCGCGCCAAGGGCTACCGCTCGTTGCGGATCACCACGGGCGCTCAGAATGAGGCGATGCGGGCGCTCGCCAACAAGTTCGGCGCGCATCTCACGTTCCGCCACGGCGAATCGACTGGAACTATCGATTTGAAGCCGCAACCGCAGGCCGCGACGGCAAGGCTTGGGATCGCCACGCCGATGGATGCCGCGCGCGCGATGATCAATCTCAATCGCGCTTATTGGAGACTTCTGTTGCGAATGTATGGCTGGGGGCGAACGGCCTGATCGCCGAAGCCGCTAGAGCATAGTCGGTTCTGATTGAATCAGAACCGAGGCTCTAGATTCTTGTCTTGACGCGTCTTCTTCACGCGAACCCGGTATCCACCCCGGATCGGGTCCGGGGCAGGCTTTCGCTCGAAAATGCTCTAATGGCAAGCGCGTCGAAAGCAGTGCCTTAAGTACCGGTCCGCTTATCGTTACCAAATCTGCGGACCACTCGGCGTTCGACGACGACCGAGCGCTGCGCGCCCTGTTCTCCGGCGATCAGGCGCGTTGTAGAACGTGCGAGCGCGCGAGCGGCCTTCTTCACTTCCGCGGTAACGGATTCGATCGGCAATCCCATCAGCGAGGCAGCAATTTCCGCCTGCTCATCCTGATCTTCGGTAATCCCGGTCGCTGCGAAGATGGCCTCCTCCAGCGTCGGCGGATCGCGCCGGACGCGCCGCGGCCCATACTTCGTGTTCCAATCCTGGCTCATCGCGGCCCCCTATCTGCTAAAAGTAACTAGGGACGATTATGTTGCATTGCAATATGAATTTGGTATGGCAATCCAGCTATGCGTTTTCCGATTCTTTGGATTTTCCGTGAGCTCTCACCGCGCTGACTCAACAGCACTTCCGAATTCCGTCGGTCGCTGCGGCCAGCGCTTGAGCGCGGCACGACCGGCATCGGTCAGCAGATAAATGCCGCGTTCGGCACGATCAAACCAGCCATACACGTTGTGCAGCAGGATTTTCGGGGCGTCCGGAATCTCCGGCTTGAGGTCGCGCACCCGGCGTGGCCCCTCCGACAGCGCCAGCGCACAGGCGAGGGCCTGTTGGCGGTAGGCCGTCATGATCGGCGCGCGCGTGCTGCCGCCGAGCGCTGGATCACCTTGGCGCCGTCGATGCTCGGCAACGAGGCGGGAACGTTTCTTCGGGTTGCGGCGCGGGCTCGTCGTAGGCGCGACAATTACCTCGACATCGCCCGATTTGGTGACTGCGAGCATGCCGAAACCGAGCCGGCGGCAGAGGTTGCGAAAGCGCGCGTCGCTCTCGCGCCCCTTGCCACGCTCGGAAAGTTTGGCGGCGAGCCAGACCTCGTCGCAAGCAGCCGCGCGATCGACGGCCTGGAGAATGAGTTCAAGATTGAAAGAGAGCTTCAATTCGCCGATGACCACGATCGGAGGATCGTCATCGCTCAGCGCCACGAGGTCGCAGCCGCCGACTTCGCCCTTGACTGTAAAGCCGAGCTTTTCGAGGAAACGTTTGACAGGCAGGTAAAGCGCGGTTTCCAAGGGGGTTCCCGGTCGTGGCGACTCACCGGCTGAGTTTAGCCCGGATCGCCGCCGGTGCGTTGGGCGTGATTGATCCGGCAGGGTGGAAGCGGCTATTCTGCCACCGGGACGGACTTGGGCGCGATAAGGGATGATCAGAAACGGCCTCTACCATATCACCGTGGAAATGCTTGACGGTATCAAGGGCGGCAACCAGGGGGTTATGGTGGTGCGCGACGGCACGTTGCGCGGCGGCGACTCGTTCTTCTATGCCTACGGCACCTACACGGCGGCGAACGGCAAATGGAAAGGCGAGGTGACCAATCTGGAACATACGCCAAGCTTTGGCGAACGCCCGAATTGGGAGCGCAAGGTCGTGACCATCGGCTTCACCGGAACCTACACAGATGAAATCGCCGATACTGAAGGTATCTCGCTCGCAGGCAAGCAGTGCATCCGGTTCAGATCCAGGTTGCGGCTCCTGGTCCCCGACTAGAGCCCGGTGAGACCTAAACCCGACCGTTCACGGGAAGCAACGCGCCGGTGACGGCGCTCGCCGCATCACTTGCGAGAAACAGGATTACGCTCGCGAGCTCTTCCGGCGTCACCCATTTTGTGAAGTCGGCGTTCGGCATGCTGGCGCGGTTGGCCGCAGTATCGATGGTCGACGGTAGCACGGCATTGACGGTGATCTTGCCCTTCATTTCGGCGGCGACCGCCTCGGTAAGCCGATGTACGCCGGCCTTCGATGCGGCGTAGGCGCCCATGCCGGCGCCGGCCTGCAATGCGCCCATTGCGCCGACATTGACGATCCGCCCGGCGGTGGAGGCGACAAGATGGGCCATCGCCGCGCGCGACGCGTTCAGCGCAGTGAGGACGTTGAGCGCATACATGCGCTGCCAGGTCTTCGGGTCGCCTTCGAAGATCGCCTCGAAGGCAAAGCCACCCGCGATATTGATCAGCACATCGAGCTTGCCGAAATGCTGGGCCGCGGCGTCGATCGCCTTTTTGGCCTGGGCCGCGTCCGTCAGATCGACGCCGCCAAATTCGATCCGGTGCGAGCTCGCCGCGACTTGTGAAGCTGCGTGATCCACACCAGCGACGCGTGCGCCCAGCGCCTCGGCGGATTTCGCGACCACCTTGCCCAGCGCCCCCGAGGCACCGGTCACGACAACGACTTTTCCGTCCATGAGAGTTCTCCCGGCCGGGAAGGGCCACACTAGCGTCAGGCCAAAACCATTGCAATGCCGCGAAATTTGGCGGGCCGAAGGCAATTTGGGCGCGAAACGGTCCTTGCGGTCGACCGTCCCCGTATTCATACGGCCCCAAATTTCTGCCGCCATATCGGCCGATCGATAAAATTTGCAGGAGTTTTGTAAGCGGAATTGAGAACCATCAGGCTATAGCTGCATGTCGCTTACTTCAGGGGCTGTAAACAACATGATGAGACATTTGCCTGACCACGGTTTGCCGCTTGTCCAGCTCAAGGAACAACGGCGCGATTTGGTTGTAGCGCTGCAAAATCGCAACGGCCCGGTGAGCGGCTGGGAGTTGATGCAGATTGCCGCCGTCCAGCAGGCGATTTCCGCCTTCGAGGACGTCATTGCCGATCTCGATGCGGAAATGGAAATGGAAGCGGCCGCGTAAGCGAGTTGTTCGTTCCAAAACACCTCCCATTGCTACCGGAGAAAATGACATCCTGTCCGCGCCGGTCGGGGACTATACGCTCGCCTTTCGCACGGGTATTGCACAGAACCGATCGCCGGGGAGTGCAGGGGGGCGAATATGATTTGTCGTGCGGTACTTTTGATCGCGGGCGCTTTTGCTGTCTTGTCGTCGTCGTCAGCGCAAACTTTTGACAGCTATCGCTGCGCGGATGGCACCCGCTTCATTGCAGGATTTTATCCCTACGATTCCCGCGCCTATTTGCAGATCGACGGCATCGCCGTGACGCTCAAGAAGCGTCTCGCCCTGTCCGGGGCGCGTTATTCCGGCGGCGGCGTGACGCTGGTGATCACCAAGGCCGGCACCACGATCCGACACGTCGGACGGCCGGCGACCGCGTGCGAGCTAACGTAAAAAGTCCGAAATCATTCTCGTTCCGGCCCTTGGAAATTATCGCATTTGGTATGCCAACTTGAGCCCTCACTCGCGTCAAACATCATGCGCCGATTTGGACTCCTGGATGGCGGCTTCGTGATACCAGCCGCCGCTGCACGCTGCTTCGCTCACATGCAGAGAGGCGGCATCGGCGGCAACCTTGGCCTCCTCGTGCTGGTGTTCGCCGAGAGCCGCGCGGCCCCCGGCAGGGAATTGGTAGATCCTGGCAGATCCCTGATTGAAACTCGTATTCATTGATCTCTCCATCGGTCGTGGCGCGTTAGCTCATCCTGCGCCCGACTCGTTCGCGAGTGGTTACTGGAAAGGCGATATCGGTCCTGCCCGCCGGTCGTGCAACCTGATCAAAGAGAAATCAGATGATGAGTAAAATGTGGGCATTTTTGCTCTTGCTCCCTGCGAAGCAATCCCAGCCTCGCTAACGCGCAAGCTATCGCCAAGGTTGCGCGACGGCCGTAACTTCTTGCGGAATGTTGCGGGAAACTGCCGCGCCATTCATCGGGGGCAAAGGACAGGCCGCCTGATGCCGCGGAAACGGGCGTCGTTAAGGTCCAAGCAAGGACTCCGCCACCCTGCTTCCTTCGTCGCCGCGCGCCTTTGCCGCAGCCTCCGAGCGAGCCGAATGCGTGAAAACCCAAGAAAAACCGAAGCCGATTTCAGGCTCGTGGCCACGCTGCAGCGCCGCAACGATTGGCACTTTTATTGCTTGATAACACCCGGCCGATGGTGGCCGGGTACGCGTGTGCGATCAAGGCTTCGTTTTCACACCGTCGCATCGTCAATTCATGAGAGGCTCAATGACCAAGTACAAGCTCGAGTACATTTGGCTCGACGGATGCACGCCGACTCCGAATCTGCGCGGCAAAACGCAAATCAAGGAATTCAATTCTTTCCCGACGCTCGATCAGCTTCCGCTTTGGGGTTTTGATGGAAGCTCGACGATGCAAGCCGAGGGCCACAATTCGGATTGCGTGCTCAAGCCGGTTGCCGTGTACCCCGATGGCGCGCGCACCAACGGCGCGCTGGTGATGTGCGAAGTCATGATGCCCGACGGCAAGACCCCGCATCCCTCGAACAAGCGCGCCACCATTCTCGACGATGAAGGCGCATGGTTCGGCTTCGAACAGGAATATTTCTTCTACAAGGACGGCCGGCCGCTCGGCTTTCCGGCAAGCGGTTATCCCGCGCCGCAGGGACCGTACTACACGGGCGTCGGCTACAAGAATGTCGGCGACATCGCCCGCAAAATGGTCGAAGAACATCTCGACCTTTGCCTCGCCGCCGGCATCAACCATGAGGGCATCAACGCCGAAGTGGCGAAGGGCCAGTGGGAATTCCAGATTTTCGGCAAGGGCAGCAAGCGCGCTGCCGACGAAATGTGGATGGCCCGCTATCTGATGTTGCGCCTGACCGAGAAACACGGCGTCGACATCGAATTCCACTGCAAACCGCTCGGCGATACCGACTGGAACGGCTCGGGCATGCACGCCAACTTCTCCACCAAATACATGCGGGAAGTAGGCGGCAAGGAATATTTCGAGAAGCTCATGGCAGCCTTCAAGGCCAACCGCGCCGAGCACATCGCCGTTTACGGACCGGACAATCACATGCGTCTGACCGGCAAGCACGAGACGGCCTCAATCGATACGTTCAGCTACGGCGTTGCCGATCGCGGGGCTTCGATCCGCGTTCCCCACTCCTTCGTCAATAACGGCTATAAGGGCTATCTGGAAGACCGCCGCCCGAACTCGCAGGGCGACCCCTACCAGATCGCTTCCCAGATACTGAAGACGATTGCTTCGGTGCCGACCGCCAAGGCGGCTGCCGCTTAAGCCGTTCAAACGCGTCCCGGACCGTCTCTTGGTCTGTAAGGCGCGATCGTCGCAAACCCGATCCGCCAAAGCGCACGCTTTGGCGGATCATTGCGTTTTGGACGAGGGTTTGCCGTGCTAGAAGCGGCGGCCGTGGTGACGAGGATTAGGCGAATGGAAAATTCGATACGCCTGCTTTCGACGTTCGCTTTGATGGGGGCAGTGCGTAGCCTTGCGGACAAATTCGAGGCGGCGAGCGGCGTGCACATCGATGCTGATTTTGCGCCGACGCTCGGGCTGCTCGATCGCCTGCGCAATGGCGAGGCTGCCGACGTCCTCATCCTGACCCGCGACGGGCTTGCCGGCCTTGCGACGACAGGCAGCGTCATTCCGGAGAGCTGCGCCGATCTCGCGCGCTCTCATGTCGGCCTTGCGGTGAAGGCGGGCAGCGTTCATCCCGACATCGCAAGCGAGGCAGCGTTGCGCAAGACTTTTTTGGGTGCGCGGTCGATCGCCTATTCCCGGCTCGGCGCCAGCGGCATTTTCTTTGCGCAACTGATCGCGCAATTGGGAATCGCATCTGAAATCAACGCGCGCGCCACGATCGTCCCACAGGGACTTACCGCCGAACGGCTAGTGAGCGGTGAGGCGGATCTCGCGGTTCAGCAGATCAGCGAGCTGAAGCAGGTTGCTGGTATCGAAATCATTGGACCGATCCCGCTTCACCTGCAGGAGCCCACCGTGTTTTCCGCAGGGTGCCTCGCGGCGTCGAAGAAGACCGAGCAAGCGGCAAAACTCTTGAAATTTCTCGCCTCGTCGGAGGCGGCGCCCGCGCTGCGCAAGTCAGGGCTTGAGCCTATTTCTTGAGGCCGAAAAAACGCGCCGCGCTTGTGTCCTTGATCAAGCGCAAGGTGCATGCCGGCGAAAGCCGATAGCCTTATTTAAAAGTCGCGCGGGCAAGAGCCCGCGCAAATAGGGCGTTTGGTAAGGAGCATCCGATGAACTGGCGTGGGTTGATTGCCCTTCTTATTTGTGCTTCGCCACTGGTGGCCGCGGCCCAGACCGGGGTCAACCCGCCGCCGTCCGAACCGTATGTGCCGCGGCTCGGTGACATCATGAACGCGGTGCAAATCCGGCATACGAAACTCTGGTTCGCCGGCAAGGCCGCCAACTGGGATCTGGCGGCCTACGAGATACGCCAACTCAGGGCGGGCCTGGTGGAGGCTGCCATGCTTTATCAGGGCATTCCGGTGACGAATGTCACGACCATGGCGGTGCCGGTTCAGGCGGTGGCCGACGCGGTTGAGGCGAAGGATGCCAAGAAATTCGCCAAGCTCTATGCAGACCTGACGGCCGGATGCAATGGTTGCCATCAGTCGATCGGCCGCGGCTTCATCGTCATGCGGGTGCCGGATGTTTCGCCGTTTGGCGATCAGCAGTTTGCTCCGCAGAAACCATAAGGGTGGAACAAGTTCGCGCGGAGCGCGGTTGGCGGGAAGGTCTGCTCGAAAAGGTTCAGGCGATGATCCGGAAATTGAAATCAGGCGGGTATCGGCTCTATTCCCGCAAGATCAATCCGACGACCGGCAAGCGCCGTAATCTCGGTACCTTCAAGTCGCGCGCGGCCGCCGAAAAGCACGAGCGCGCGGTGCAGTATTTCAAGCGGCATTAGCAGAGCGAAGCCCGTTTATTTCGTGCCGTACATCCGGTCGCCGGCATCACCGAGGCCGGGGAGGATATAGCCGTGATCGTTCAGCTTCTCGTCGACCGCCGCGGTCCAGATCGCAACGTCCGGATGCTCGGCCTGGAAGTGCGCAATGCCCTCGGGTGCCGCGAGTAGGCAGACAAAACGCATATCGCGCGCGCCACGTGCTTTCAGAAGCGAAGCTGCTGCGCAGGCGGAGTTGCCCGTGGCCAGCATCGGGTCCATCAGGATCACGGTGCGATCGGAAAGATCATGCGGCGCCTTAAAATAATATTCGACCGCCTGTAACGTCTGCGGATCGCGGTAGAGACCGACATGGGCGACGCGGGCTGACGGAACGAGGGCCAGCATGCCGTCGAGAAAACCGACACCGGCGCGCAGGATCGGAGCGAAGGTCAGCTTCTTGCCGGCGATCTTAGGCGCCTTCGTCGGCATCAACGGCGTCTCGATGTCGACCATTTCGAGCGGCAGGTCGCGGGTGACCTCGTAGCAGAGCAGCATGCCGATCTCGTTCAGGAGCTCCCGAAAACCCTTGGTCGAACGGTCGCGCTCGCGCATCAGCGTGAGCTTGTGCTGGACGAGGGGGTGGCCGACGAGATGCACGGCGTTTGCTGATGTCGTATTCGTTGATGTCATGAACTCTCCTGGCGACGGGACCCGGGGCCACGAGGAGTGGCTTGCCTACCTTCGGCATGAATCTCTGACCGCGCAAGAGGCACAGTGCCATGCCGCACCGAGCGAAGCATGGATTGCTTCGTCGCAACGACGCAGAGGCGCAGCCGCTCGTTCCCGATGTCCGGATGGATGGTGGTCAGGCCGGCCTGCAAACGTTGTCCGAAATCGTCGTCGTAAAGCTTGCTGTCGCCAAAGGCACGAAATGGCGGCGCATCGGCGACACCATTTTCCTTCGTGATGCGTTTTGCTCGCTACGAGGCCGACTTGATCTTTCCTTCGAGCTGTCGCCCGTCATGATCGCGGTGCAGGTGGCTCAGCGATGCTTCGTCGAATCTGTGGAGTACGGCGCTTAGTTTTTCGTCCTCCCGGCAGCCCGGGGCGAAACCGGGGCCGTAGATCTTTCGCAAAGTCCGCACTTGGGTATTACCGTGCTTGCGGCTGATTTCACCGTCCTTGTCCCGATGCCGTTGGTCTAGTCCTGGCTCTTTCATGACGTTGTCCTCCTGCATGGCCCCTGATGTCGGCAAGCTACGGCGCTTGCGGACCGGTCACGTTCGGCAGGTAAGGGCGAACGCCCGTCAACCGCATTGACCTCCGTCAAGGGCAACATTGGAAGGCAGGTGAGCGAGCGGGTCGAGCCCTGGAGGTCGTTTTCCGGAAAGCCGGCTCAGCGGGTCTCGCCGTCAGGAGCGCGGGTGGCGGACTTGCCGCGGGCCGGGGCTTGTGCGGTCGGGCCGACTTCCTGGCAGGAAAGCTGGACCCACGATCCGTCTGCTGCCTGCTGGTAGGCGCGGCAGCCCTGCGACGCTGGCTGGTCGTCGACCTTCTGCGCATTGGCGTTGGCATGGGAATTCAGGGAGGAGTTCTTCGCCAGCGCCGGCGCCATCAGCGTGGGGAGGGCGGCGATCGAACCGACGAAGATCACGCGTGCGATCCGCATACAAGGTTCTCCGAAGTGAGATGAACTCAATTCAAACAAAAATGATTTTGGCGATTTTTTGATCATAGCACCCGGCGCTGAACGAGTGCTTAACAATTGAAAAAAGCAGGGAGGGCGTTCGAAGCGGCCCAGCCGGCTCACCCCATAAGGCTCATCCACCGTTCGGTTGCGCGTATCGCCGCCGGCCACAGGCGGTCCACAGGCTGACCGCGGTGCAGCGCCTTAGGGCGTCCATGACCTCTTGTGCTGTCTCGAAATTGTTTTGCATCGAGAGCCTGCATGATCGGAGAATTCTAGCAGATCGGGCGCCGTATTTCAAAGCGCGCCGCTCTCGATGCGCCCCCGATGTTTGGCGCGCCACTTCGGGCCGGGCCCGCGCATGTAGTGGAGTTCGGGCCGATACGGATCGCTGGCGATCTGGATCAGTTTTTGCCAGCCGGTCACGATCGTATGCAGGCGCCGGCGAAACGAGGTCGATGAAGCTTGCGTGATCGGCATGTTGCGCCCCCTCAATGCGGTTTGCCAAGCACGGACGAAAACGGCATGACAAATATTTCCTCGCCGAGTTCGTCGCTGACGTGGAGCACCCAATCGCGCCAGTCTTCTGCACCGGGCGCCATGAGAAGAGAGCGCACCACGAGGGCAGCCTGCTCATGCGCCTCGGCCAGATTGCCGACCGCGGCGCCGCATCGGTCGACCCAGACGCCTTCGGTATTGGAGCAATGGAAAAACACCTGAGCCATGTTCCGCCTCCGGCAAATGCAAAGTGTGGCTCCCTCAATAGCAGCAGCGATTGAGTCAGAAAATTCGTGTAGATTGCGTAAGTAGTTGTACGGATGGGGAAGTTACGGAGAAGGAACCCGTTCAGAGGCATCAGGCAGTTCCCCGAAAGCCATCCGCAAGTTCCCGCATTTGTCCTTCCGTGGTCGATTTTGACCTAACGCAAGATCGCTTCTCCGCCGCGAAGTAGTCTGCCAGCGCTCCCCTTGGACGAGGAAAACGCAAATGACGTCTTCGATTTTGACGCTGGCCTTTCTGGTGATCACGGCTTTTCTGTCGTCCACCGCATTGATGCGCGGGCAACAGGCCGAGAGGGTCGTCGTGGGAAACTCGCGGCAGCGCGCCCGGCCGTAAGGGTTAAGCCTGCGCGGAGAGTTGAGCTAGGCTTGCCGTCGGCCTAGGCTTGCCGTCGGCGATAAATGGAAGTCAGGCTTTAGCGCGCGAGGGCAAAGCGGGGCAATATCATGATGACCTTACCGGAGCTGGCGGCAGACGCCCTGGAAAAATTTCTCGGCTCCTTCATGCGCCGCCAGTTCGGCTCGTCGCAGACGCAGTTCGCCGAGATGGTGCCCGCGGCCGCGCGCATCGCGCTCGAATGCATCGGCAACAGCGACGCGCTCTACCATAATGTAGAACACACCCTACTGGTCACGTTGGCCGGACACGACATCCTTCGCGGCCGGGCGCTCTATGTCAACATCACCGCGGAAGACTACGCCCATATCATCATCGCCTGCCTCGCCCACGACATCGGCTATGTGCGCGGGCTTTTCAAGGAAGACGACGAGGACGGCTTTGTGGCTGACGCAACCGGCAAGAAAGTGGTTCTGCCGCGCGGCGCGTCCGACGCCGGGTTGATGCCGAACCATGTCGACCGCTCGAAGCTTTATGTGATGAAGCGCGTCGAAGGCATGGCCGAACTCAACCGGCAACGCATTGCGGATGCGATCGAGGGCACCAGGTTTCCACCCCGCGATGGCCAGGAGTTCGGCGAGGAGGCGTCGATCGTACGCGCGGCCGATTTCATCGGGCAGCTCGGCGATCCCAACTACATCCGCAAGGCCAATGCGCTCTACCACGAATTCGAGGAAGTCGGCATGAACCGGCAGCTCGGCTATGACTCACCCGCCGACATCGTCAACCGTTACCCGCAATTCTATTTCAACTGTGTAGCGCCGCACATCCAGACCGAGATCCGCTATCTCAACATGACCTCGAGCGGACGGCAGTGGATCGCAAGCCTCTACGGCAACGTCTTCCGCGCCGAGCGCGAGATTTCGCTGTCGGGGCCGCAACAGTAGTCGGCGCTGGGTTGTCGATATTGATGTTGTCGACGTTTTCCCAGGGCCGTAGTGCTACGGAATGGCGGCGGCGCTGCAAATCATTTACGAGGGCGGGGCCCTTGGCTCCACCCAAGCTGTGTCGAGCTGTGGGGCGGGGGACCTCACGGGGCCCGGCCTCCTAGGCACGCCGGGCCTCGTTTTTTGACCGCGTCAGTTAGCCGGGGGTTTGCGCGCGGTGGATTGGCCGCCCGGCTTGGATTTTTCCGTGAAGCTGCGGCTGCTCATACCGGTGGTCGTGCCCGGCTTCATGTGGCTTGATTTCATCCTTTCGGATTTCTTCACGTGGCTCGTCGTGGTGCTGGTTTCCTTCGCGCCCGGTTGCACCGCAAAAGCGATGGTGCTTGCTCCGAACAGCGAGGCGATCACGAGCGCCGGGATGGCAATTTTGGATCGCATGGGGATCTCCTGAATCTCGATCCGTGATGCAGGAATAGAAACTTGCGATTTCGATTTGTGTTCCCGGGAACATGCAGACAGAGGGCGCCACATTGCCGGGATTTAATGCCGGTCGCGGCAGGCGTCCCGCGTACGCCTTCTCGAAGAACGAGGGCGCAGGGAACGCCGGGTGCTGGCCGCCGAAAGCTCGCGGTCCACTTGCGCCGCCATGCTTTGCGAAAAAATTCAGCGCCGGGAAGGTAAGGGGCCATGCCTCACTGATGCGGCCCACTTAACGCTCTCCCGGCGTCCCGTTCGTGTGGTTGGCCGCTAAGCGATGATCCGAACGTGTTCCATCAGCCTACGCGGCTTTCTGTGCGGAGGTGGCGTCATCAAAAACCTCCTTTGCTCGCTATTTGTCGCCAGTGGCGACAGAGTGCAATGCTCCTCCGCTTGCCCCGCACTGTCAAGCCGCCTCTCTCGGGATGCTGAAAGATGCGTTTCTCGCCATGCGCCAATTCTCAGGAGGAACCGCAGATTTTACACCGTAACGGATGACGCTCTGAGGCATCTCCGGTAGACTGATGCCGTAACCGGGATTGCTCGGAGTTCGAGCAAAAGTCCGGCCCGGACTTGATCCGGGTGGATCAGGTTCGCGTGAAGAACACGTCAGAACAAGAATCCGACAACTTCGGTTCTGATTCGATCGGCACCGAAGCTCGAGAACCAGAAGGAGGACAGCTATGACAACATACGTCATGCTTGCAAACTGGACCGAGCAAGGCATCCTGAAGGCGAAGGACTCGCCGCGTCGTCTCGACGCCGCCAAGAAAGCTCTCAAGGAAATGAGCGGCGAGTTCAAATCCTTCTATCTCACCATGGGCGACTACGACATGGTGGCGATCTTCGAAGCTCCGGATGACGCCGTGGCGGCACGCTTCAGCCTGCAGCTTGGAATGCAGGGAAGCGTTCGGACGCGCACGCTGAAGGCGTTTCCCGAAGCAGCCTATCGGGAAATCATCAACTCGCTCGGCTAGTGGTCCGGTTGCCCGTGCGGGCATCTTTGCGAATGTCGCGGGCATAGATTATGTTCAGAGAGGAAGCTGGAGCAGGACCATCCTGCTCCAGTCAGGTGCACCGTAGCCGCCGTGCGGCGTGGAGGGTTGTGAGATGCAATTTACCGTGGGGTTCAAGCTGAACGGAAAGACCCATCACGTCGTCGCAGACGCACAAGACGCGCTCGACGCCGCACTGAAGGTCAAGGCTGACCGTCCGAAAGCGGTCATCATGTATGTGCGCCCGCAGAACCGTCGCGGCGACACGCGTCATCCGTCGCTCGCGCTGGTCGAAGATAGCCGTTGTTGAGATCGCAGAATGGACTAAGCCGGCCGTCACGCCGCGATTAAGGAGTTCACCGGCAATCTCGATGTCGCTGCCAACGCGCTGAGTTCGACGGCGAACTTCCTCAAAGCCTACGGCTGGCGGGCCGGCGCGGGTTACCAGCCCGGCGAGCCGAATTTCGCGGCCATCGAGGCCTGGAATTCGGCGTCGGTCTATCAGCGCGCGATTGCGCTCATGGGCCGGCAGATCGATGGCGGCGAGTAGCGGCCGCGCGCAACGCAGCACGCGTCTCTATGCCAGGTTCCATCTTTGGAACCGCAAAAAACAACGATCTGATCCGCACTCAAGAATTCCGGTGTGCATAGCCGCGCGCGAATCTTGATGCGCCGGCGCCCTTCAATACCATCATGAATGATTCCAACGCGGCGAACCGCGTGGCCATTGACCGCAATGTCGGTCTATTTTTTTGGGGGCGACGATGCGAGTTGATCGATTCAAAATCCGAAATTTCACCTATCTCGCCGGCCTGACGCTTTGCCTTGCGATGTTGCCGGCGGCGAGCCGTGCCTTCGCGCGGGAGGATCAGCAGCGCGCTTGCACCGGCGATGTTTTCCGGCTCTGCTCATCGGAAATCCCGAGCGTGGAGCGGATCACCGCCTGCATGATGAGGCGCCATGCCAGCCTGAGCGAGGGGTGCCGCAGGGTTTTCGGCCGGCCGACCGACCGGGCCGCCTCGCTGAGGTGATGCTGCGTCCCTTGCGCTGTGGGGGGAGTGGTTTTGGATTCAAATGTCAAACAGCGATATCCACAACTCCGCGGTCTCGCCGAATTCCCGTTCCCTCCCCCCTTGTGGGGGAGGGTTAGGGAGGGGGGTAGCCACAAGCACCGCCTTCTCGGCTTACCCCTCTCCCCAACCCTCCCCCACAAGGGGGGAGGGAGCAGATTTGAGCGCTCGGCCGCATTTCGTATTTGTTGCACCCACACTTCCGCGATCCCGCGGCGCGAATCCGCCCGAGTTGTGCAAAACATTCCGCCCCGAAATTCAGAGGGCGCAGGGAATGCCGGGCGCTCGATGCGCCCGCAGCCTCGCATGCAAATGAAAGTGAGCATACGAGTGTAGTCACCACGGTCACACCGGAAACACCCGGCATTCCCTACGCAATGGTTTTAACGGCTTATATCGCGCTCTCTCCGGTGACCGGGCTTTTTTGCCACCGTCGCCTCGCGGGAATCGCTTCCGCGAAACTTGATGCCAGCGTCGGGGCATCAAGACCACACGACTTCGCCGTCCGCCTTATGCGCCATTCGTCAAAAGCGCCAAAGCGTCCACCGCATCCCGCCCTACGTCTTTGACGATCGCGAAACGCCCCTCGAGAAGGACGGG
>DATGGY010000057.1:0-35665 GCA_035308285.1 Bradyrhizobium sp.
CCGCCGCTTCGCTGGGCGTGGTGGCGCTTGCGCCCACCTCCGCCTCCGCTTGGGGTGGTTGGCATGGCGGATGGCACCACGGCTGGGGCTGGGGCGGACCGCGCGTATTTGTCGGCGGTCCGATCTATTATGGATATGGCGATGGCTACGGCGGCTGCTATGTGCGGCGGTTGGTTCCAACGCCCTGGGGAGCGCGCTGGAGACTGATCAATCGCTGCTATTGATCGCCTGCGTCCGGTCCGGACATTGGTGTTAGAGGCCCCGGCCCGTCACGGCTGGGGCCCGTGCGGGAACTGTTTGCGGCTTTCATTAAAATTTCACCAAAAAGTCGCGCCATCGACCCGCAACCGGAAACCAATTCCTTCCTCGTGACTTGGTCTGCCGTCCCCTGACCGAATCAATGGTCAGGAAGCGGAACTCCTCATGAAAAGCCCAAACACCGACAACGCCGAACCAATCGATCGCAAGACCAGTCGATCGATTTGTGACGCAGTCGGCGAGCGGCTTCAACAGAGCCTCCGCCCCGAACCCACGCCCCCATCGTCTCTGCTTCAGCACTTGATGGACGAATTGCGCCGGCGCGACGAAGCAGGCGAACTGAAGTCGAATTAGGCGGAATCTGCTGCATATCGCTCGTTCCGGCGATGTCGTCGCCGTCCGACCTCAACATACCCGTTGCGTTTTTCGACGGCTGCGGTGAAAAGCCCGCATGCTGTCAATGTCAGACATTTCGGTCCGAGTTGCCGGGCGGCTTCTGATCGATCATGGCTCGGTTCAGATCGTGCCGGGAGCACGCGTGGGCTTCGTCGGCCGCAACGGGGTCGGCAAGTCGACGCTATTTCACGCCATCCGCGGCGATCTGCCCACCGAAACCGGCACCATCGCCACTCCCCCGCGCTGGCGGATCGGCAGTCTCGCGCAGGAAGCGCCCGACGGCCCGGAAAGCCTGATCGAAGTCGTATTGAAGTCCGATCTCGAACGCGAGGCATTGATGCGCGAAGCCGAGACCGCGCACGATCCCGTTCGCATCGCCGACATTCAAACCCGGCTCGTCGACATCGACGCCCATTCCGCCCCTGCCCGCGCTGCCGCCATCCTGGGCGGACTCGGATTCTCCACGGCCGATCAGGCGCGGCCATGCTCGGAATTTTCCGGCGGCTGGCGAATGCGCGTCGCACTCGCTGCGACCCTGTTCTCAGCGCCCGATCTCCTGCTGCTGGACGAGCCCACCAATTACCTCGATCTTGAGGGCACGCTTTGGCTCGAGGACCATCTGGCCAAATATCCACGCACCGTCATCGTCATCAGCCACGATCGCGACCTGCTGGAGACGTCGGTCGACCAGATCCTGCATCTCGATCGCGGCAAGCTGACGCTCTACAAGGGGAGCTATTCGTCGTTCGAAGAGCAACGGGCGACGCGCGAAATGCTGGACGCCAGGCATGCCAAACGCCAGGCCGACGAGCGAAAGCGGCTGCAGGCATTCGTCGACCGCTTCAAGGCCAAGGCCTCGAAAGCCCGTCAGGCCCAATCCCGCGTCAAGATGCTGGAACGAATGAAGCCGGTGACGGCGCTGGTGACGCAAGACGTGCACGACATCTCCTTTCCGGTTCCAGAGAGGATGCTGTCGCCGCCGATCATTGCGGTCGATGATGTTTCAGTGGGTTACGACGCGAAGCGGCCGGTCCTCAATCGCGTTACGCTGCGGATCGACACCGACGACCGCATCGCGTTGCTCGGCGCCAACGGCAACGGCAAATCAACGCTGGTGAAACTGCTCGCCAACAAGTTGGCGCCTTTCTCGGGGCGGATCACCCGTGCCGAGAAGCTCGCGGTCGGGTATTTCGCCCAGCATCAGCTCGACGAGCTCGATATCGACGCTTCACCCTATGACCACATTCGCAGGCTGATGCCGGATGCTCCCGAAACCAAGGTGCGCGGGCGCACCGGCGCGATCGGCTTCTCCGGCAAGGCTGGCGACACGCTGGTCAAGAATCTCTCGGGCGGCGAAAAGGCGCGGCTGCTGTTGGGGCTTGCGACGTTCTTGGGTCCCAACATGGTCATTCTGGACGAGCCCACCAACCACCTCGATATCGACAGCCGCGCCGCGCTGACTGAGGCGATCAATGAATTTCCGGGCGCGGTCATCATGGTCTCCCACGACCGCTACTTGATCGAGGCTTGCGCCGATCGATTGTGGGTGGTAGCCGACCAAACGGTTGCGATCTATGACGGCGATCTCGACGATTATCGCCGGCTGGTATTGTCGGCGCGAGGCGCGCGCACCGGTTCGCGCGATCGCGCCGACAGCGAACGCAACGATAGCCGCGACAAGGCTCCGCGAAATCCCGGGGAAAAGCGCGTGCCGCTGAAGCAAAAAATCTCGGATGCCGAAGCCGAAATCGCGCGCATTACCGGGATTATTGCCAAGATCGATGCCGCGCTGGCGCTACCGGACCTGTTCACGCGCGATCCAAGGCAGGCCGCCCAGCTCAGCAAGGCGCGCGCCAGTGCGGCGGAAGCCCTGCAACGGGCCGAGGACGAATGGCTGTCGGCGAGTTCGCAGTTTGACGAGGCCGCCGGCTAGCCTGGCGAAACGCCATCGGCGGCGTCAGGTCGCGGCCGGCTTTTTCTTCTTCGGCTTGACGGTCTTGGGCTCTGCCACAGGATCCGACCCGCGTTCGATCGATGTCAGCCGTCCGGCGGTGAAGGTGTAGATTCCCGCCCGTTGTCCCCGCGAAAAGTTGATGACCGCAACCCGGTCGCCACGCGCATTGTTGGAAACGTTGACGCTGTCGGGCGCGCCGATTCCGCGCACGACGTCGCATTCGGTGTGGCCGAGCGCGACGTTGCCGAGGGTCGGAGGCGCGGCGGCTGCGCCGTCGGACGAGGCGTTGGCATTCGCGGCAACGCCGGCCGACGCCATCCCCGGGCAAGCGCCGTCGGCGCTGACAAGATCCTCATGCGCGACGGGCTTGTCGGGGGTCAGTGGCGGCGTATCAATCGAAACGTTCTTGATAAAAAGCCGGCCGCTGCGCGAAAACCATTCCGCATCCTTGGACAAGAGATCGGAAGAAAAAATATCGGATGGCGAAGCCGCACAGCCCGCCACCATGGGAGCGAACAGAAGCAGCGCCAGCACTGATTTTCCGTGACGGTATTTGTCTCGCACGATGAACTAAATCCCCAACCCCGCGCTCTAAGCGATTGTCCCACCATCACTTTGCGGCACGACCGTGGCCTTATACAAGCTTAAAGACCGAAACTACAGCTTATCACTAATCGCCGAAACCTGCTAATCGCGCCGCTGCCAGCGGCCCCGCTCATCGGCCTGCCAGTAGGTCACCTCAAACCCGCGCAACTTGCAATCGGTCCAGGCGCTGCGCGCGGCGGCGAGCGCTTCGCCGTCGTCGCCGTTGAAAACCAGAACGAGCCGATCATAGGCGCTGGAATCCTCAGGCAAGGCGGCATTGTCGACCAGAAACCGCACATTTGCACGATTCGGGTTGCCTTCCTCAACTGCCAGCACGACCGGATGGTCGTGGGCGTCGCCGGCACGCCAGGTCGCGTGCGGCAGGAAGGAATCGTCGCGGTAAGTCCACAAATGAGCGTCCAGCGCATCAGCGCGCTCTTCCGACGTCGACTGCACGACGACCCGCCAGCCACGCTCGAGGGATTTTTCGAGCAGCGGCGGCAACACGCTTTCAAGCGTCATGTCCTGCAAATGATAGAAGAGGACTTCCGTCATCGGTCCAGTCCCGACACTAGCGTTGGCATCCCGAATCGGCCGCGCTAGCGTTCGTAGTGGTCGGCGACCAGCCGATCAAGCAGACGAACGCCAAAACCCGAACCCCAGCTTTGATTGATCTCGGTTTTCGGCGCGCCCATCGCGGTTCCCGCGATATCGAGGTGAGCCCAGGGCGTGCCGTCGACAAAGCGCTGCAGAAACTGCGCCGCGGTGATCGAACCGCCGTTGCGGTTGCCGGCGTTTTTCATGTCGGCGAACTGCGAATCGATTTGCTTGTCGTATTCCGGGCCAAGCGGCATGCGCCAGACCCGTTCGCCCGTTGCAAGCCCGGCCTTGGTCAACCGCTCGGCCAGTTCGTCATTGTTGGAGAACAAGCCCGCATACTCAGTGCCGAGCGCAACCATGATGGCGCCGGTCAGCGTCGCCAGATCGACCATTAATTTCGGTTTGAACTTCTTGGCCACGTACCAAAGCACGTCGGCCAGCACCAGCCGACCTTCGGCATCGGTGTTGATGATCTCGATGGTCTGGCCGGACATCGAGGTAACGATATCGCCGGGACGCTGCGCGCTACCGTCGGGCATGTTCTCGACCAGCCCGATGGCGCCGACCACATTGACCTTCGCCTTGCGCGCGGCCAATGCGTGCATCAATCCAACGACGCAGGCCGCACCGCCCATGTCGCCCTTCATGTCCTCCATGCTTCCTGCCGGCTTGATTGAAATACCGCCGGTATCGAAACAAACGCCCTTTCCGATAAAGGCGACCGGCTGATCGCCGCGTCTGCCGCCGTTCCAGCGCATGATCACGGTCCGGCCGGGCTGGCTGGAGCCCTGGGCAACGCCGAGCAATGCACCCATCCCCAGCTTCTTCATCGCGTTGACGTCGAGTACCTCGACCGCCATGCCGAGCTTGCGCAACTGGCCGGCGCGGCGGGCAAATTCGACCGGGAACAGAACATTGGGGGGCTCGTTGACGAGGTCTCGCGCGGCGATGACGCCATCGACAATGTAGGCGCGAGGAGCGAAAGCCTTTCGCGCGGCCGGCGCGTCGCCGACGGCGATCGAGACGTCCGCCCGCAATGCGGCTTCCTCCCCCTCCTTCTTCTTGGTCTTATAGCGGTCGAACTTATAGGCCCGCAGGCGGATGCCGGAGGCGACCGCGGCAGCTTGGTCGGGATTCATGGCGGCTCCCGGCAACTCGGCAACGATCGTCACCGCGTCGTTGCCGGCCGTTAGCCTCCCTGCCGCCGTGCCGCCCAGTTTGAGAAAGTCGTTGTCCTTGATCTCCCCGGGCTTGCCGATTCCGACCACGATCAGGCGTTTGGCCTTGAGCCCTTCCGGTGCCAGAAGGTCCAGCGCCGCCCCGCTTTTTCCCTTGAATTGGTTCGTTTCGGCCGCCCGTTTGACCAAACTGACGGCGGACCCCAGCATTTTGCGGGTCGCGGGGCCGAAATCGAGCTTTTCATCGCAAAAAACCACCAGAATCGCACGCGGGGCGGCGGAAAATGGGACGAAGCCGACCTTGACGGCGTCGGTCATGGGAAAATCCTCCGGAAATCAGGGCTGTCGCTGGGCTGGGGGCCGCCAGGCTGTCGCGATTGTTCTCTTCCCGGTTGCACTGGACATCCGTCAAGAGCTTGCTTCGGCACACTATGGCCCGTCCGCCGCCATACTGCCAAGCGTCCCCCGTGGCTGGGAGGCAACATCACCCGATTTATTAACCATATCGCAAGCGCGCCACGGCCCAGCCATTTTGTTGACGGATCAAAGGGATGGTAGTGCGAAAATAAGCCAGCCTGACCCTGGCGGCCCGACCATAGGGGATCCCATTTCGGGATTGGTCGTGAGCCGCCCGTCTGGCGCGCAAGGTGGGATCGGGCGGTGACGATGGGGTCGATCGACAGGTATATCTTTCGCACGACGCTGGCGTCGTTCGCGGTGGTTCTGGTCAGCCTCACGGGGGTGATCTGGATTACGCAGGCGTTGCGCGGCATCGACCTGATGACCAGCCAAGGTCAGACGATCCTGACCTTCCTCGGCGTCACCAGCCTGGTGATTCCGGCGCTGGTCCTGATCATCTCCCCGATCGCGCTGATGATCGCCATCTCGCATACGCTAAACAAGCTCGCGACCGATTCGGAAATCATCGTGATGAACGCCGCCGGCCTTTCGCCGTCGCGGCTGTTTCGCCCGTTTATCTTTGCCACGATGGTCGTGGCGCTGATGGTTGCCTTCATCGCCTCCTATCTCGCGCCCGATGGCCTGCGCCGGCTCAAGCAATGGGACGCCGAAATCACCGCGGACGTGCTTGCCAACATCCTGCAGCCCGGCCGCTTCGCCCAGCTTGATCAGAACCTCACCATCCGAATTCGCGAGCGGCAGCCCGGCGGCCTGCTGGTTGGCATCTTCATCGATGACCGCCGCGATCCGAAGGAACGCGTCAGCATTGTCGCCGACCACGGCACCGTGCTGAAGAACGAAGGTGGCTCGTTCCTGATCCTTGAGGACGGCAATCTCGAGCGCTTCGAAATCGACAAGCGCGATCCGGCACTGGTGGCGTTCGGCCGCTACGGATTCGACATGTCGAAGTTTTCCAACCAGGGCCACGACGTCGCGTTGGGCATTCGCGAGCGCTACCTTTGGGAGTTGCTGTGGCCGGCGGACTCCGATCCGGTCTACGAACAATTGCCCGGACAATTCCGCGCCGAGTTGCATGACCGTTTCATGGCGCCGATTTATCCGTTTGCATTTGCGGCCCTGACCTTTGCCTTTCTCGGCGCCCCGCGCACGACACGACAGAGCCGAAACTTTTCAATCGGCGGGTCAATCCTCGCCGTCTTCGGGCTGCGCATGGCGGGGTTTGCCTGCTCGGTCTTGGCGGTGAAATCGCCGCTGGCTCCGATCGCTCAATATCTGATGCTGGCGGCTGCGATTGGCGCAAGCTTCTGGATCATCGCTAAAGGGATCGTCATCGAGCCGCCGGCTGCGCTCCTCGAAGCCATCAACAACACGAACGCGCGGCTGCTGCGGCTGTTCGGGCGGCCCGCCGCAGCATGAGCATGATCACCAACACGCTTGGACGCTATTTCGCAGGCCGCTTCGTGGTTTCGGCGCTCGGCGTCTTTGCCGCCATCTTCATGCTTCTGGTGCTGGTCGACTACATCGAAATGGTCCGCAAGACGTCGGGCCTGGTCGATGTTTCCGCGGTCGCGGTCGCCGAAACATCGCTGTTCCGCGTTCCGCAATTGCTCGAGAAGATGATGCCGTTTTGCATCCTGATCGGAGCGATGGCCTGCTACCTGGCGCTGTCGCGGCGACTGGAACTCGTGGTGGCGCGGGCGGCAGGGGTTTCCGCGTGGCAGTTCATCGCGCCGGCGCTGGTCAGCGCGATCGTG
Source organism: Bradyrhizobium sp. (assembly GCA_035308285.1). Lineage (GTDB taxonomy): Bacteria > Pseudomonadota > Alphaproteobacteria > Rhizobiales > Xanthobacteraceae > Bradyrhizobium. Next base: position 7,146 of record DATGGY010000057.1, read on the forward strand.
CTCGGAATCCTGGCCACGGCTGCCTACAACCCGATGTCTGCGAACCTGCGGGAAATTTCCAAGCGGATGGAGGCGGAGTTATTCGGCGCCGCGCCCGGCGGCGGCGTGCAAGATGCATCCGGATTTTGGATCAACCAGGTCAACAGCGATGGCCAGGCGATCATCAACGCCGCCCGCAGCGAGCGGCAGGGAGTGCGGTTGACCGGGCTGACGGTGTTCCGATTCGACAACGACTATCAGTTCAAGGAACGGATCGAAGCGCAGCAGGCGACGCTCGAAGAGGGACGCTGGCTTTTCAAATCGGTGCGGCGATACACGCTGGACGGACCGCCGATCGACCAGGACAGCTTCTCGCTTAGCACCAGCCTGACGCCCGCGCAGGTACGAAATAGCTTCTCTACGCCCGAGACTGTGTCTTTTTGGCAACTACCGAACTACATCCGCTCGTCTGAAAGTTCCGGGTTCGCGACCGCCGGTTACCGATTGCAATACCACAAGCTGCTCGCTCAGCCGTTTTTGCTGGCTGCGATGGTGATGTTAGCCGCCGCTGTAAGTCTGCGTTTCTTTCGTTTCGGCGGCGTGCAAAAGATGGTTTTGAGTGGCGTGAGCGCAGGCTTTCTGCTCTACGTTCTCTCAAAAGTAACCGAGGATTTGAGCAAGGCTGAGTTGATGCATCCGATAGCTTCGGCGTGGCTGCCCGTTTGCGTGGGCGGCCTCACCGGCTTTTTGGCCTTGTTGTACCAGGAGGACGGGTAGTGGCCGTTGTCGCCGCCCTCCAAGGAAGGTTGTTTGCGTATCGGTGGCGCGCCCTTGCGCGCTGCATTGGCGTTCGCTTGGCCGGCGCCCGCCAACCGCTCCTGGCCGTCGTCGTCGGACTGCTCCTGGCCGGCGCTTTCGGACTGGCGACGGCATCCACAGCCTCTGCGCAGAGCTTTGTCTACAATCCGAGGCCTCCCCGCCCCGTAACACCCCGGCCTGCCAACGACGGGCAGATGCTGGTCCAGGCCACCGAGGTGGACTACGACTACAACAATTCGCGCGTGTCGGCGGTCGGCAACGTGCAGTTGTTCTACAATGGCACGAGTGTCGAGGCGGACAAGGTCATCTACGATCAGAAGACCAAGCGGCTTTATGCCGAAGGCAACATCCGCATGACCGATGCGGAGGGCAGGATCACCTACGCCAACATCATGGATCTGAGCGACGACTACCGCGATGGTTTCGTCGACTCGCTGCGCGCCGACACCGCCGACTCAACTCGAATGGCCGCGACCCGAGCGGACCGCTCCAGCGGCAACTTCACGGTCTTCGAGAACGGCGTCTACACCGCCTGCGCCCCTTGCAAGGACGATCCGCGGAAGCCGCCGCTGTGGCAGGTCAAGGGCATGCGCATCATCCATGACCAGATCGAAAAGATGATGTACTTCGAGAATGCCCAGATCGAGTTCTTCGGCATTCCGCTGGCGTATATCCCGTATTTTTCAACGCCCGATCCTACCGTGAAGCGCAAGACCGGGTTCTTGATGCCGAGCATAACCTCAAACGTTGGATACGGAGTTGGCGTTGAAATCCCGTTCTATTGGGCTATCGCTCCCGACTACGATGCGACTTTCAACCCTCGCTTCACCACCCAGCAGGGCGTGCTGATGCAGGCCGAATTCCGCCAGCGCCTGATGGATGGGTCCTACCAAATTCGTGCCTATGGCATCGACCAGCTTGATCCGGGCGCTTACGCAGGCCAGCCGGGAGACCGCCAGTTCCGCGGCGGCGTCGAAACCAAGGGCGAGTTCGCGCTGAACGACAAGTGGGTCATGGGCTGGGAAGGCATCGCCCTCACCGACCCGAATGTGTTGTTCGACTACAGCCTGTCCCTTTACAAGGATCCGCTGCAATCGTTCCTGACGCTGCCGACGGAGGCTATTTCGCAGCTCTACCTGACCGGCGTCGGCAATCGCAGTTATTTCGATGCGCGAACGATCTATTACCTCAGCCTTTCGGGCAATCAGTCTCAGGTGCCCATCATTGCGCCTGTGATCGACTATTCCAATGTGATCAACCACTCGGTGCTCGGTGGCGAGTTCAGCTACAAGACGAATTTCGTCAACCTCACTCGCGAGAGCGTGGTTTTCGATCCGATCAACACGACGGCGCTCAATAACGGCTCATGCTCGCCAACACTTTCGGCCGATCCGGCCAGGAGCATTCTGCCTGCGAACTGCCTGCTTCGGGGCATCCCCGGCACCTACACGAGGCTGTCGGGCGAGGTGGATTGGCGTCGATCGTTCACCGATTCGGCGGGTGAAATCTGGACGCCGTTTGCAAGCGTGCGCGCCGACGCGATCAACGCCGATATCTCCAACCAACCCGGCGTTGCGAACTTCCTGCCGACCGGCGAGACCCAGGCACTGCGCGTGATGCCAACGGTAGGTTTCGAGTATCGCTATCCCTTCATCAACGTTCAGCCGTGGGGCACCACGACCGTCGAGCCGATCGCGCAGGTCATCATCCGTCCCAACGAGACCTATGCGGGCAAGCTGCCCAATGAGGACTCGCAGAGCTTTAATTTCGACTCCAGCAACCTGTTCAGCGTTGACAAATTCTCAGGCTATGACCGCGTCGAGGGCGGCGGCCGCGCCAATGCCGGCGTGCAGGCAACCACGCAATTCGATCGCGGTGGCGCGGTCACGGCCGTGTTCGGGCAATCCTATCAGCTGTTCGGCCTGAATTCCTTCGCGGTGCATGACGTGACCAATACTGCGGTCGATTCCGGTCTGCAGACCCCCAAATCGGATTACGTCGCCAGCCTCGCCTATTCGCCGAACCGGACTTATACGATCTCGACGCGGGCACGGTTCGACCAAGACACCGGAGATATCCAGCGCTTCGAGGCTGAAGCCAAGGCCAACTTCGACCGCTGGTCCGTTAGCATTTTGTACGGTGACTACGCCGCACAGCCGGATATCGGCTATCTGACGCGCCGCGAAGGCATTCTGGTCACCGGATCAGTCAAGCTTGCCTCGAACTGGGTAGCAACCGGAGCCGCCCGCTGGGACCTCGTGGCCAACCAGATCAACCAATATGTCGTGGGCGCAGGCTACGTGGACGACTGCTTCGTGCTGGCGGCCAATTACGTCACGTCGTTCTCCTACGCGACGGCGACGTCGCCGCCGATACTTGGCCATGCTTTTATGCTACAGCTCGGCCTGCGGACCCTTGCCAACACCAGTTCTTCGACGCAATAAGACCGGGACCGGGAACGCTCCCGAAAAACGAATATCCGGCGCGGCGTTGCCAAGACAGGATCGGCTAACGTAGCGATTATGATCATGACTACTACACTCTTTAGCAGGCTTTCGGCACTCATCCTGGGCTGCGGCGCGGCCCTGATCGCGACGGCAACCTGGTCACCGGCGGATGCGGAAGTTGCCTGCATGGTCAACGGCGAGCCCATCACCAATTTCGACATTGAACAGCGCAGCAAGTTGCTGTTGCTGAGCTTGAAAAAAATGCCCGAGCGGCAGACGGTTCTCGACGAACTGATCGATGAAAAGGTGAAAATCAAGGAAGGAAAGAAGTTCGGAATCGACCCTTCCACGAGTGATATAGATCAATCCTACGCCGCAATGAGTTCGCGAATGCGAATCAACGCTGAGCAACTGACAAAATCCCTGGAAAGTCAGGGCATTCGCCCTGACACTTTGAGAACCCGCTTGAGGGCCGACATGGTGTGGACCAATCTGGTCCGGGGCCGATACAAGGAAAGCCTCCAGATCAACGAAAAGGACGTCAACGAAAGGATTCAGGAACAGGGCAGCGATGAGAAGTCGACCACCCAGAGCTTCGAGTACAAGATGCAGCCGATCGTGCTCGTGGTTCCGCGGGGATCTGCCCCCGATGTTGTGGAAACGAGAAAGAAGGAGGCCGAGGCCCTACGCAATCGCATTCAGACCTGCGCCGAGGCGAACGCCTTCTTCAAGTCGATGCAAAACGCAGCGATCCGCGAGTCCGTGACCAAGACCTCGGCCGACATTCCGGCCGCGCTTCGCGACGTGCTCGATAACACCCCGATCGGACATTTGACCCCACCCGAATTGACCAAACAGGGCGTGGAGATGGTGGCGTTGTGCAGCAGGGACCCAACCACTGTCGACACGCCGAAAAAGCGGGAAATCCGCGACAAGATGTTCGCCGAAAAATACGAGGCAAAGTCGAAATCGTACCTGCAGGAAACCCGCAGGGCCGCGATGATCGAATGTCGTTGACGGATGGCAAAGCCTCTTGCGCTGACATCGGGCGAACCTGCAGGTATCGGGCCCGACATCACCATTAAAGCCTGGCTCCGCCGCGATGAACTCAAGCTCCCGGCCTTTTATTTGCTCGGAGATCCTGATTCGCTCGATGATCGGGCAAGGTCCCTTGGACTCAACGTCAAGATCGCCAGGGTTCGCGCCGAGGAGGCACACGATATATTCGCGAGCGCGCTGCCAGTTGTCCCCACCGGCGAGGTACCAACCGCGCAGCCCGGCACGCCCGATGGTACAAGCGCCGGAGCCGCCATGGCCTCGATTCGCCAGGCCGTTGGCGACGTCATTGCGGGGCGCGCCAGCGCCGTGGTGACCAATCCGATCGCCAAGAACGTTCTTTACCGCGCCGGATTCCGCCACCCCGGCCATACCGAGTATCTCGCCGAACTGGCAACGACCGCAGGCCGAACCCCGCAGCCCGTCATGATGCTGTGGTCCGCCGCCCTCGCCGTGGTACCCGTCACGATCCATGTTTCGCTGCGCGACGCACTCACCCAGCTCTCCACCGATCTGATCGTCACAACTGCGCGCATCGTGGTCGAGGGGCTGAAGGCCCGCTTCGGCATTGCCAACCCGCGCCTTGCGGTATGCGGTCTCAATCCACATGCCGGCGAAGACGGCTCGCTCGGCACCGAAGAGAAGACCGTCGTGGCGCCCGCCGTCGAGATTCTGCACCGCGAAGGCATTGCAATCAGGGGACCCTTGCCTGCGGACACCATGTTCCACGAGGCAGCGCGCCGGACCTATGATTGCGCCATCTGCATGTATCACGATCAAGCGCTGATCCCGGTCAAGACGGTGGCGTTTGAGGACGCGGTCAACGTCACGCTGGGATTGCCGTTCATCCGCACCTCGCCCGATCACGGCACGGCCTTCGACATTGCTGGGACCGGAAAGGCAAATCCGTCGAGCCTGATTGCCGCCCTTAGGCTGGCCGCCCGGATGGCTGCGGCCCAGCCGGCATGAGTGCAATCGATGATCTCCCGCCGCTTCGCGAAGTTATTCGCCGGCACGCCTTGTCGGCCCGCAAATCGCTCGGCCAAAATTTTCTTCTGGACCTCAACCTGACGGCTCGAATCGCGCGCGCCGCCGGTCCCCTCGAAGACGCGACGATCGTCGAGATTGGCCCGGGTCCGGGCGGGTTGACGCGCGCATTGCTAGCGCTGGGCGCGCGCCACGTAATCGCGGTGGAGCGTGACCAACGCGCCCTTCCTGCCCTTGAGGAGATTTCGGCACGGTATCCGGGCCGGCTTGAGATCGTCTGCACCGACGCGCAGCATTTCGATCCACGACCCCTGCTCGGCTCGACCCGCGCGAAAATCGTCGCCAACCTGCCCTACAACATCGCGACCGCGCTGTTGATCGACTGGCTGTCGATCGAACCGTGGCCGCCCTGGTTCGACATGATGGTCCTGATGTTCCAGCGCGAGGTGGCCGAACGCATTGTGGCGCGCGAGAATGGCGAAGCTTATGGACGGCTCGCCGTGCTTGCGAACTGGCGGGCCGAGACCAAAATCCTGTTCGATATTTCTCCAGCCGCCTTCGTGCCGCAACCCAAGGTGACCTCGTCGGTAGTGCGCCTGGTGCCCCGCCCCTCGCCGGAAATCTGCGATCGCCGCGCGCTGGAGCAGGTCGCGGCGGCCGCATTCGGCCAGCGGCGAAAAATGTTGCGGCAGAGCCTCAAATCACTGGCTGTCGATCCGGCGCGGCTGGTTGCCCCCGCCCGGATCGACTTGACCCGGCGCGCCGAAACCATTCCGGTTGCCGGCTTTGTTGCCATGGCGCGCGAATTGACCAATATACGCAGCGCCAATTGAACATCTGAACATCGCAATCAGGAGAAATGCCATGCCGCCGATGCGTCGCCAATCGCTCGTGAAATTCGACGCGCCGCTGTGCGAAACCATCGTCGAGACGCCGAAACCGGTGGCGCGGGAAGTGCTGGTCCGCATCGAGCGCTGCGGACTTTGTCATTCGGACCTTCATATCCAGGACGGCTATGCCGATCTCGGCGGCGGCAAGAAGCTCGACACCACGCGCGGGATGCAATTGCCGTTCACGCTGGGCCACGAGATCGCGGGGATCGTGGAGGAAGTCGGTCCCGATGTTTCAAAGGATCTGATTGGCAAGAGGAAGGCGGTCTTTCCGTGGATCGGCTGCGGCCAATGCCGTGAATGCCTGCAAGGCGACGAAAACCTCTGCGCTAAACAGCGGTTTCTCGGGGTAAGCATCGATGGCGGATTCGCAAGCCATGTGCTGGTGCCCGACGTAAAATACCTGCTGGATTACGATCCGTTACCGGTCAACCAGGCGGCCACCCTGATGTGCTCGGGCGTGACCGCCTATGGCGCGCTGAAGCGGCTGGTCGATCGGCCACGGCAACGCAACCTGCTGCTGATCGGCCTCGGCGGCGTCGGCATGATGGGGCTGGCCTTTGCGCAGGCCATGTTCGGGCAAAAGATTTCGGTCGCGGATTTGAGCGCTGCCGCGCGTGAAACGGCGCTGCAGAATGGCGCGACCGTCGCCTACGATCCCTCGGAAGCCGACGTGGCCAAACGGATCATCAAGGAAACGGAGGGCGGGTTCGACGAAATCGTCGATTTCGCCGGCAGCGATAAATCGATGTCCTTTGCGGTTTCGGTTCTCGCGCGCGGCGGCAAGATCGTCGTCTCCGGCCTGATGGGCGGCAATTTCAGCCTGCCGATGGTGCAGTGGATCTACAAACGCATGACCATCGAGGGCTTTATGGTCGGAACCCTGGCCGAGGCGCATGAATTGATGGCGCTTGCCCGCGCGGGCAAGATCGGGCCGACGCCGATGAGGGAAGAGCCGATGGCAGATGTGCAGAAATGGATCGACGCGCTGCGGGCGGGAAAAGTCGTTGGGCGCATCGTGCTGAAGAACTAAAGCGAAGGGTATCGCCGCTTCGCCGGTTCGCGAAGGAAGGAGACTCTCATGGCCTCCGCAGTTCATTCGACACTGGCCGCCGTGGCGGCGCTCGCCATCGCTGCTACCCCCGCTCCCGCTCAAAAGTCGTACGGTCCCGGTGCGACCGACGGCGAAGTCAAGATCGGGACCACCACGCCCTTTAGCGGCCCCGCATCAGCCTATTCGGCGGGGGCGGTTTCGATCGCGGCCTATTTCGCCATGGTGAACGACCGGGGCGGCGTCAACGGGCGCAAAATCAATTTCGTCAGCCTCGATGACGCCTACAGTCCGCCCAAGACAGTCGAGCAGATTAGACGTCTGATCGAAAGCGATGAGGTGCTGTTTCTCGTCAACACGGTGGGCACCGCGACCAACATGGCTGTGCTCAAATACATTAACCAGAAGAAGGTGCCTCATCTCTTTGTCGGCTCAGGCGCAACGATCTTCAACGACCCCGAGCATTTTCCGTGGACGATGAGCTGGACGCCGCACTATTCGTCGGAAGCGGAAATCTACGCCAGATACGTTCTCTCCATCAGACCTGACGCCAAGGTAGCGATCATTTCCCAGAATGACGATCTCGGGCGAGATTACCTCCTGGGATTCAGGCGGGGACTTGGCGACCGGGCCTCCTCGATGATCGTGTCGGCGCTGACCTACAACACCAGCGATCCGACGATCGATTCTCAGATCGTCTCCTTGAAGGCCTCCGGCGCGGACGTGCTGTTGATTGCCGCGGTGCCGAAATTCGCCGCGCAGGCGATTCGCAAAGCCTATGACGTCGATTGGCATCCGTTGAAATTCGTCGCCGGCGTGGGCTCGTCGATCGCCGGCGCAATCCGCCCAGCCGGATTTGAAGCCTCGAAGGGCGTCATCTCGGCGGCCTATCAAAAGGATCCGGCCGATCCCCAATGGAAGGACGACCCGGCCATGAAGGCCTGGAACATCTGGATGGACAGGTACAACCCGCGGATCGACAAGAGCGACTACTACGCCCCCTACGGCTACAACATCGGCTTCGCCGTGGTGCAGATCATCAGGCAATGCGGCGACGATCTGACGCGCGAGAATGTGATGAGGCAAGCCTCCCATCTGGATATGGAATTACCCATGCTGTTGCCCGGGATCCGCCTGAGAACCACCCCCACCGACCTTCGTCCGATCAAACAGATGCGCCTGGTGCGCTTCGATGGCGAGCGCTACGTGTTGTTCAGCGAAGTCCTCGCAAGCGAGTAAGGGACGCCGGGGCAGCCCAAAGGTTGCCATTTCGAGACGCGGCGCGCCTCTCCGGCAGAGGCACCGAGCCCGAATTAAGTCCCATGCTGTCCGAATTTGCGGCGCATTGCGACCCAAGTTTTTGGGGAGATTTGGCGCGTGAAAAAGTATTGCGTATCACGGAGATGTCCATGCCAGGGCGGTTAGCGAAATTCGTGTCAGCCATCTTCGCCAGCATTCTCGCAGGCACCTCGCTCACAACAATATCGCACAGCGAAACGGCCGCGGCCGACCATTGCCTTTCTGCTCCCGACGGCGATGCGCCCCAGGGCAGCCATTGGTACTACCACATCGAACGCAGCACCAATCGCCATTGCTGGTATCTCCGCGAGGGAGGCGAGCGGCTGTCGCAAGCTCCTCAGAATATTTTGCCACCGGCGAAGCCACCTGCCCCGCAAGCGGAGCCGGCCTCGCAACGTGCGTTGGCCAACGCCCGCGCCGAGCTGTCGCAACCGAACCGCAACGACGGACCGAACGCCGCTCCGCCCATGGCCGCGGCGACGCCCAATGCCGCCCCGCGAGCCAGTGTGTTTGACGCAAACCCCTCACCGGCCACCGTTGCTTCGCGCTGGCCCGAGCCATCGGTAAGTCCACCATCGGGTCCACGACCCGCGACGAGCAGTCTGGCTGCCAGCACGCCGACAGATCCCGTTGCCGCTCCGGCGCCCGCCGCTGCCGCGGTTGCCCTTGCCACCGCGGATTCCTCGTCGCACCGTCAGCGTGAGACGAGTCCGACGTTGCTCGCCGTCATTGTCGGCTCGTTGATGCTTGCGGGCATCGCCGGCATGCTGATCACCAGATTTGGCCGTGCGCGACGGTCGCGACGACCGCCGGTTCGCGCGCGGCGAGGACCAGTGTGGGAACGCACCGATGACGACCGCATCGTGCTGTCGGATCATCGAAGCGCGCCGCCTCTTGTGCGTCAGCCTCGATTTGCCAGCGGCGGTACTAAAGCTCGCAACAGCAATGACCAGGTTTCGGAATTTTACGCGCGGATATCCCGTGGCGCGCGACGGTAAAGTCGCGCTATTTCTCGAGCTGCCGCTGCAATTCCCGCACAAACGTCGTCAGGCCGGTGCGGCGTTCGCGCTTGAGCCGTTCAGCCTTCAGGATCGACTGCACCTCGGCAAACGCGTCGTCGACGTTGTGATTGATGACGATATAGTCGTACTCGGCCCAGTGGCTGAGTTCGTGCGTCGCGCGGCTCATGCGGGAGCGGATAACCGCATCGCTATCCTGCGCACGGCTATGTAGCCGCTTTTCCAGATCAGCCGCCGACGGCGGCAGGATAAACACGCTCACCACATCGGCCCGGGCCTTTTCACGCAATTGTTGCGTGCCCTGCCAGTCGATATCGAACAGCACGTCCTGTCCGGCTGATAGCGCCGCCTCGACCGGCGCACGCGGCGTGCCATAGCGATTGTCGAACACGGTGGCCCATTCCAGCAATTCGTTCTGCTTGGCCATCTGCTCGAACTTGGATTTGCCGACAAACAGATAGTCGCGGCCATCGACCTCACCGGGCCGCATCGGCCGCGTCGTCGCCGACACCGACATCCTCAGGCCGGGCATGCGATCGATCAACAGCCGCGACAGCGTGGTTTTTCCTGCGCCTGACGGCGAGGACAGAACGAACATCAATCCACGCCGCTCAACGCCGTCAAAGCCGCGACCGTCAGCCGCCATGGTTCACTCCAGATTCTGGACCTGTTCGCGAAATTGCTCCACCACGTTCTTCATTTCGAGGCCCGTATTGGTCAATTCGATGTCGTTGGACTTGGAGCAGCAGGTATTGACTTCGCGATGGAACTCTTGCGCCAGAAAATCGAGCCGCCGCCCCACCGGCCCGCCCTTGGCGATCATTTCGCGGGCCTGCGCGATGTGCGAGGCGATGCGATCAAGCTCTTCGCGAATATCGGCCTTGGTCGCAATCAACAGCGCTTCCTGGTTGAGCCGGTCCGGGTCAAACCGGTCGGATGATTCAAGCAGGGCCGTGATCTGCTCGGCAAGCCTCGCCTTGATCGCATTGGGTTTGCGGCCCGGCGCGGTCTCGGCCTTCCTGGCCAGCCGCTCGATCTCGTCAATTCGCTGCGACAGAATCTGCCCCAGCGAGACGCCTTCGCGCCGTCGCATTTCGACGAGGTTGCCAAGCGCCTGATCGAACGCCGCCGCCGCGGCATCCTTTGCCGCCTTGTCTTCTGCCTCGTCGCTTTCCGGTTCGACAATTTCGATGACGCCCTTGATCGCCAGCAGCCCGTCGATGGAAGGTGCCACCGCATCGATCTTGCCGGCGAGCTGGCCTGCGACCCGCACGACCGACGCCAGGACTTCCTCGTTGACGCGGACGGTCGATGCGGCATTGGTGCGCTTGACATTCAAATTGGCGTACACGGTTCCCCGCGACAGCACCTCGCCGGCACGCTTCTTGGCGAATGCCTCGAGTTCGTCCCAGCCCGGCGGCAGGCGAACGCGAAGGTCGAAGCCCTTGGCGTTGACGGACTTCAATTCCCATTCGAACGCGTAAGGTCCGCTGGTGCCATGGTTTCGGGCAAAGCCGGTCATGCTCGACAGTGCCATCGCCTAAATTCTCCAAAAAAGCACGGGACAGAGATTCGCAAGCTCGAATATCGCGAGCTTAGCGCGTATTGAGCAAAAGTGGAATTTGCCTGGCGGCCGCGACCCGTCCGCTATTGCTGGACCACCGGGGGCGCCGCTGTCGATTGCGCCGCGCCTTGCCGGGGCGGAGGAGCGGCCGGGCGCGCAGGCTTCTTTGCCGCGGCCGGCTTTGCCGTCGCGTTCGCATCGGCCGGCGCGGCCGCCGCAGCCGGTGCGGATTCTTCGGCCGGTTCAACCGTGTCGTTCTGGATTTGCTTTTCCATCGCCCGAAGCTTGGCGACGTTCTTCTGGTGCTGATCGTAAGAATCGCTGAAGGCATGGCCTCCAGTACCATCGGCGACAAAGAACAGATCGCGGGTTCGCGCAGGATTGGCCGCCGCCTCCAGTGAAGCCCGCCCCGGATTGGCGATCGGTCCGGGAGGAAGGCCGTCCACCACATAGGTATTGTAGGGGGACGGCTGCTGAATTTCGCTGCGCTTGATCGGCCGGCCCAACGTTCCCTTGCCGCCGACCAGCCCATAGATGATGGTGGGATCCGATTGCAGCTTTATCTTCTGCCTCAACCGATTGACGAAAACTGCGGCAACCCGGCTTCGTTCATCCGCCTTTCCGGTTTCCTTTTCGACGATCGAGGCAAGCGTGACTAACTGTTCCGGCGTCTTGATCGGAAGGTCCGGATTGCGGCGCTCCCATATCTCCGCCAGTACACGCTTCTGGGCCTGCTGCATGCGCGCTATCACCTGCTCGCGCGGCGTGCCGCGCGGAAACTTGTAGGTTTCCGGCAACAGCGTGCCCTCGCGCGGCAACTCGCGTACCGAACCGGCGAAAATATCGTTTTCCGAAAGCCGCGCCACGATCTGTTCGGAGGTCAAGCCTTCGGGGACAGTGACGGCGTGTTGAACCACCTTGCCTTCCACAATCGTGCCGATGACATCCCTGAGACTGGCGTTCTTCTGAAACAAATATTCGCCCGGCTTGAGTTCGGAGCGCGCTTTCAGCGCAAACACAGCGCCGATAAAGGCCCAGCGGTTGTTGTCGATCACGCCCTCACGCTGCAGAATGTCGGCAATATCCGTCATTCCCGCCCGCGTCGGAATATTGACGACCTTTTCTTCTTGCAGCGGACCCGGCGCCTCGATCTTCTGTTTTCCGTAGATGTAGGTGCCGCCGATGCCAATCATCAAAAACAAAATGATGGTGATGACGGCATTGCCGACCACGACAAATGGATTGCGGGCGCGATCGGATCGCTTTGGCGGCGGAGGAACCTGCTCGGGCTCCAGCGCGGCGCGCGGACTCCGTGGCGAAATGGGCGGCCTCTCACTCATCGATGCAACCTGAATCCTGTCGGTTCAATCGCGGCCTCGCAACTCTGCATCGGCCGGTAGTCAGCGCCCGCATCTAGGAATCATCACCGAATGCGGCGAAACGGTGGACGTCTACTCGATACGACACGCGTCAGTTGGCCACGCGCTGCAAGATCACGGAAGCGTTGGTGCCTCCGAAACCGAAGGAATTCGACAGCGCGACATTGATTTCGCGCTTGCGCGGGGTTTGCGGTACGAGATCGATCGCTGTTTGCACCGACGGGTTCTCCAGATTGATCGTCGGCGGCGCGATATTATCGCGAATCGCAAGGATACTGAAGATGGCCTCGATGGCGCCCGCCGCACCGAGCAAATGACCCGTGGACGATTTGGTTGATGACATCGATACCCTCGAGGCAGCATTGCCCAATAACCGCTCCACGGCCCGTAGCTCTATTTCGTCGCCGACCTGCGTCGATGTGCCGTGCGCGTTGATGTAGTCGATATCCGAGGTCGACATTCCGGCCCGCGCGATGGCAGAGCTCATGCTGCGGAATGCACCGTCGCCGTCGGGCGATGGCGATGTGATATGATAAGCGTCGCCGGACAATCCGTAGCCGACCACCTCGGCATAGATTTTCGCGCCGCGATTCCTCGCGTGCTCGTATTCCTCCAACACCACGACGCCGGCGCCCTCCCCCATCACGAAGCCGTCGCGATCCCTGTCGTAGGGGCGCGATGCCTTTTCCGGTGTGTCATTGAACCCCGACGACAGCGCGCGCGCCGCGCAGAAGCCTGCCATCCCCAGCCGGCAAATCGGCGATTCGGTTCCGCCGGCGACCATCACATCCGCGTCCCCGAGCGCGATCATCCTGCTCGCATCGCCGATCGCGTGCGCCCCGGTCGAACAGGCGGTCACCACCGAATGATTGGGTCCTTTGAGCCCGTGCTCGATCGAGACATAGCCCGAGGCAAGGTTGATCAGGCGGCCCGGAATGAAGAATGGCGATACCTTGCGCGGTCCACGCTCGTTCAGGAGAATCGCGGTATCGGCGATACCCGATAAGCCGCCGATTCCGGAGCCGATCATGGTGCCGGTGGCGCAACGATCGGCCTCACTGGCTGGATGCCAATTGGCGTCATCGAGCGCCTGGCGCGCCGCGCACATCGCAAAAATGATGAAATCGTCGACCTTGCGCTGATCTTTCGGCTCCATCCAATGATTGGGATTGAAGGAGCCGTTGGTGCCGTCGCCGCGGGGGACCACGCAGGCAATCTGGCTCGGCAGATCGGAGACATCAAACGTGTCGATCTTCCGCGCGCCGCTTTCGCCATTGAGGATACGCTTCCAGGTCGGCTCGACGCCACAGCCAAGTGGCGAGACCATGCCGAGGCCCGTGACGACAACCCGCCTCATATTGCCCACTCCAGCCCGCGATTCGCGGTCCCAGACGGCAAGCGACAGGACCGCGCGACCACGGCCCTTCCGGCTTCGTCAGCACCGCGCTCGGGCGTCAGCTCTTCGCGTTCTTTTCCAGAAATTTTGTCGCGTCGCCGACGGTCAAAATCGTTTCCGCGGCATCGTCGGGAATTTCGCAGCCGAATTCTTCTTCAAACGCCATCACAAGCTCGACGGTATCGAGGCTGTCAGCGCCGAGGTCGTCAATGAAGCTCGCGTTGTCGACCACTTTTTCGGGCTCAACACCAAGGTGTTCGACCACGATCTTCTTAACCCGCTCGCCAATCTCACTCATCGTTCAACCTCGTGCTTGTTCCATTGGACCCGACCCAAGACGTACGAGCCATCGTGGTCGTTTATTTCCTTCACAATCGCGCATAGTCTTGATTTGGCCCCGTCATGGCCGACGCGGACCCGGCGAACGACGGCTGGCTCCGCACCGCCAATATACAGGGTTTCGTTATCCTGCAATGGTGTTCTTTGCCCCTTCCGTCGGAGGTTCGGTTATCATACTTCCAAAGCCTTGACTATAAGGCTCGAACGGCTGCCCCAAGCGGCGTTTCGCCTCCCCAAGGGGACTGCCAGCAACCTCAAATCATGGCCATCCCACCATTGACGTGAATGGTTTGTCCGGTGACGTAGGCCGCTTCGTTCGAGCTCAGATAAACCGCCGCCGCCGCGACATCTTCGGGTGTCCCCAGCCGCGCCGCCGGAACCCTGGAAAGGATCGCTTCACGCTGCTTGTCGTTGAGCGCGTCGGTCATGGGAGTGGCGATAAACCCCGGCGCAATGCAGTTGGCGGTCACGTTGCGCTTGGCGTATTCGGCGCCCAGCGTCTTGATCATGCCGATCAGTCCGGCCTTCGACGCCGTGTAATTACCCTGGCCTGGATTGCCGGTGACGCCGACAACGGATGTAATCGCGATGATGCGGCCGAAGCGCTTGCGCATCATCAGCTTGGTCGCAGCGCGAGCCAGGCGGAAGGTTGCCGTCAGATTAACCTTGATCACCTCATCCCAGTCTTCATCCCGCAACTGCACAAAAAGATTGTCCCGCGCGATGCCGGCATTGGCGACGAGAATATCGACCTGCCCCATGGCTTGTTCCGCGGCCGGCACGAGCGCCTCGACCTCCGCGGCCTCAGCAAGATTGCAAGGCAAGACATGGACCCGCGCGCCCAGTTTGGCGGCCAGCGTGTCCAGCGCCTCGCGCCGTGTACCCGAAATAGTCACCGTCGCACCCTGTGTGTGCAACGCCTGTGCGATTGCGCCGCCGATGCCCCCGCTTGCGCCGGTGACGAGTGCCGTTCTGCCCGTGAGATCGAACATCATTCACCTCCCACTCAGGCCGACTGCGCTGCAATCAGCGCGTCTTTCGCCGGGACAATATCGTTGGGTCCACCGACCGAAACACCGATCGCGCCCTCGGCGATGCGTTTGACCAGACCGCTTAGCACCTTGCCTGCGCCGATTTCGAAAAACCGCGTGACGCCATGGTTTGCCATATAAGCAACGGATTCACGCCAGCGCACCGTTCCGGTGACCTGTTCGATCAGGCGGCGGCGGATCTCGTCCGGCTCCGTGATCGGAGCGGCCAACACATTCGACACCAGGGGTGACGCCGGCTTTTTGATCGTGACACCCGCAAGGGCTTTCGCCATGGCGTCGGCGGCGGGCTGCATGAGCCGGCAGTGAAACGGCGCCGACACCGGCAGCAACATGGCGCGCTTGGCCCCTCTGGTTTTGGCAATATCGAGCGCACGTTCGACCGCGGCCTTATCGCCGGACACCACGACCTGACCGCCGCCATTGTCGTTGGCAGCCTGACAGACCTGCCCTTGCGCGGCCTCGTTTGCGACCGCGACCGCTGCCTCGTAGTCGAGACCGAGCAGGGCCGCCATAGCGCCGACCCCGACCGGCACCGCTTTCTGCATCGCAAGGCCCCTGATGCGCAACAGCCGCGCGGTGTCGCTGACGCTGAGGCTGCCGGCGGCGGCCAGCGCCGAATATTCGCCGAGCGAGTGTCCGGCAACGAAGGCGGCGTGCTTTGCAACCGAAAACCCGGCTTCGCTTTCCAGCACACGCATGGTGGCAAGCGAGACCGCCATCAATGCCGGCTGGGCATTCTCGGTGAGCTGAAGGGTCTCGGCCGGACCGTCCCAAATGATAGCCGTCAGCCTTTCTCCGAGCGCGGCGTCGACCTCTTCAAATACGGCACGAGCGGCCGGAAAGGCATCAGCCAAAGCCTTGCCCATGCCGATCGCCTGAGAGCCTTGGCCCGGAAAGGTGAATGCTGCCGTCATCGACACCCCTGGATAGTGGACTTTCCGCCCGTGTTCCGCTGTAGCGCGGTACGCTGGGCAAGAAATTAATATATTTTTCAATGGCTTATATACGCAACCGGACAAGAGCCGAATCTTGCCTCGCCGATCGCTGCCCCAAGCGGGCCGAAAGACACCGCCGGGGCCGCCCGTGTCAAGCTGCAGTCGGCTTCGGACTCCGCCGCCGAACTCGTGCTTTCCCTTGCCTCCACCCTCAAAATCCGTATAAACCGCGCCATCCGTAGGTCCCGGCCGGGAGCTGAACGGACGGTCTCAGCAATTTCACCTTTTCGGCGATGTTGATGTGGCAGGGCCAGTCGGTCCGTCGTCCCGTGTTTCCGCCTTCTGAGCATATCGAGTCCTTTCCGAAGGGTTCGAAGGGCTTGCCGCCGACGACCGCGTCAACACAAGGAAAGGACACCCATGCCTCTTTATGAGCATGTTTTTCTCGCGCGTCAGGATGCGAGCACCCAACAGGTCGAAGAACTGACGGCCCAGATGACCGGGATCGTCGAGCAGGCGGGCGGCAAGGTCACAAAGACCGAGAACTGGGGCGTGCGCTCGCTCACCTACCGCATGAACAAGAATCGCAAGGCGCATTTCGTGCTGCTCAATATCGATGCGCCATCGGCCGCGGTTTCCGAGGTCGAGCGCCAGGAACGGATCAGCGAAGACGTGATCCGCTACCTCACCGTTCGCGTCGAGGAGCATGAGGAAGGTCCCTCGGCGATGATGCGCAAGGCCGATCGCGACCGTGAACGCGATGACCGCGGCGGCGGTTTCCGCGGCGACCGCGACGGTGGATTCCGGGGTGAGCGCGACGGCGGCGGTTATCGCGGCGACCGTCCGCGCCGCGGACGTGACGATGTCGACGCAGTAATCGAGGAGTGAGAACCATGGCTGAAGCTGGTGCACGCCGTCCGTTCTTCCGCCGCCGCAAGACCTGCCCGTTCACGGGGCCGAACGCGCCGAAGATCGACTACAAGGATTCCAAGCTGCTGATGCGCTACGTATCCGAGCGCGGCAAGATCGTGCCGAGCCGCATCACCGCGGTTTCCGCCAAGAAGCAGCGTGAGCTTGCGCGCGCCATCAAGCGCTCGCGTTTCCTCGGTCTGCTGCCTTACGTCATTCGTTAGGCAAAGCCGCGATCTGCGGCTCGAGCGCCGCGGATCGCAATTCTTCATAAGGCTTCCGGGTCGTCCGGTTGCCGATGGTTGGGGTTGGTAAGACCTCTAACCGCTCGAAAGGAGCGGGACAGCTGATGATCGCGACAGTACTTATCGCTTTGGCCGCCGGCTGCGCGTCGGCATTGATGTTCGGCTCGATCGTCTCGGGCGCGCTGATCTCGCTGTTGCTGTTCAACCTGGCACCGCTTCCCCTGATGTTGGTGGGACTCGGATGGGGCTCGCTAAGCGCGTTGCTAGGCGGCATCACGGCGGCACTGCTTCTGGGTCTGATCTTCGATCTCCCTTTTTGCCTTGTCTTCGCCGTAGGCGTTGCTTTGCCGGCCTGGTGGCTTGCCCATCTTGCCATGCTCGGGCGGCCGCTCGCTGCCGCCCCCGTACCGGCGAACGATGAGACTGTTCTGGAATGGTATCCGGCCGGTCGAATCCTGCTCTGGATCGTGGTTTTTGCAGGTATCATCACGACCGCAACGTTGCTCACGATGGGATCCGACGGCCCGGCGATCGAAAATGCGATGCGGTCCGGCTGGTCGCATTTTATGGAATCGATCGGTATCAAGCTCAGCGATCGAGGGCTTGAGGTCCTCGTGATGATCGCGCCAATCGCCAGCGCGATTGCCGCGGTGATGACGCTGACCCTCAACCTTTGGCTCGCCGCAAAAATAGCCGCGACGTCGGGACGATTGCACCGCCCGTGGCCCGATCTGAAAGGCACGACACTGCCATCCATGACACTTGCGGCCTTGTGTGCCGCAATCGCATTTTGTTTTTCCGGCGGGCTGCTTGCGATGTTGGCACAGATCCTCGTCGCGGCGCTGATGCTTGCTTACGCGTTCGCCGGTTTTGCGGTGCTGCATACGCTGACGCTGGCGCTGAAAAATCGGACAATCTGGCTGGGCTGCGCCTACGTCATTGTCCTGGTATTCGCGTGGGCCATCCTGGCGATCGCGCTTCTCGGCATAGCCGACGCGCTCTTCGGCCTGCGCCAGCGCTATCTCCGAGCGAGGCCTCCGCCGCTTCCCGCATCCTGAACGTTTAGCCCACCCCCTATTTCCGAATACCTCAAAAGGAGAACGAACATGGAAGTCATCTTGCTGGAACGCGTCGCCAAGCTTGGCCAGATGGGCGAAGTCGTCCGCGTCAGGGACGGATTTGCCCGCAATTTTCTGCTCAAGCGCGGCAAGGCCTTGCGTGCGACCGCGGATAATCGTGCAAAATTCGATGGCATGAAGGCGGAGCTCGAAGCTCGCAACCTGCAGGCCAAAAGCGAAGCGAGCAAGGTCGCAGAGAAGATCAACGGCCGTAACGTCATTATCCTTCGTCAGGCATCCGAAACCGGTCAGCTTTTCGGATCGGTCAGCGTTCGCGACATCATTGCATCGTTCCAGAACGACGGCGTCACCATCAGCCGCAGCCAGATTATGCTGGACACGCCAATCAAAGCCATTGGCAAGCACGGGATTGCGATCGCCGTGCATCCGGAAGTCGAAGTCGGAGTCACCGTCACCGTCGCGCGAAGTGCAGACGAGGCCGAGCGCATCAACCGCGGCGAGGAAATCTCGACGCGTCAGGAAGATCAGGATGCCGCCGCCGCGGCAATCGCCGCCGCCGGCGAGTTCTTCGATCCCGAAGCTCGCCCCAGCGATCTGGAGACGCCGGAAAACGTGCCGGAAGAGAAGTGACGTCACTCAGCGGATCGAACGCGCCCGGGCCCGGCCTCATCAGGCCGGGCTTTGCAATTCGGCCGGCGACTTTTCCAGCATCGCAATCGACGCCAACGCGGTCGCGGTGTGCTTCTCGATGCCGTCGATCAAGCAAAACACGTCCGCTGCGACGACAGCGACCTGCCGTCCCGACTTGATGACGCGCGCACTGCGTCAAGCGAGACCTCATACGCCGCAGCCGGCGCTTGGGAAGCCTTACTGCGAGATTGGGGGCGCGGGCGGCCCGGCGGCAGCAGCCGGCGGAGGAGCGGAAGCCGTTACCGCAGGCGGAGGCTCAGGCGGCGGGGGGGACGGTCGCGTGGCAGCGGTGTCAGCGGCGGCTTTGGGCGCGGACGGGGGCGGCGCCGGCGTCACTGGGGGCACCGGATCGGGCCGCAGAACGGGCATTTCCCCGCCACCGCTTTTCGGTATCTCCATTCTGGCGGCCTCAGACTTGCCTTCTCCGGCAGGCTTGGCCTCCTCCGGTTTGGCATCGCCTTCCTTCGCGGTTTCGGCCTTGGCCTTTTCGTCCATCGGTGGCTCGAGCTTTGGCGGCTCCTCCTTGGCCGTGGGCAGTTCCTCTCCCGGTCTGCCGCGCTTGCTCAGGCCTTGTTTGGAGGTCAATTTGCGGCCATCGGGGCCGCGCTCGATGGCCGCCCGTGCCGGAACCTGGCCGTCAGTCGCTGGTTTCGCTGCATCGGGCGCCTCTCCGGGGCGCGCCGTCCGTTTTGCGTTACGGCCCTGCGGCGCCGGTTCATCGGCGCCCGGCCTTGCAGCTTCCTGTGGCGGCCGCATTTTGCGGCCCTGCCGGTCGGCCTGATCGGCGGCTCCACCGGCCGGTTTCGCGTCGGCCCCCTGCCTGGCCTGGGAGCGGGTGTCGCTGGCACCGTTGGAAATCAGGAACGTGCTGAGCTGCGCGGCCATGTCGCTGCTGGTCGTATAGTGCTCCCGCAGGAAGCCCGGCAGAGATCCGGCCGACACCGTCTTCAAAAGGCCGCGTGGGCTCTTGTGGCAGGCGTTGCAGGTACCGGCGAAAAGCTGGGAAGGGCTTTTGCCGGCTTCGAGGTTTTGCGCCTGCGCCCACGCCGAGGGCGCCGCAAAACCAGCCATCAGAAGCGCCACCGCCGCTAAACTGAGCGCTCGGCTCAACATTCCCTAGCTCTCCAGATGCGGAAATCCGTTCGGCGCTCCTTGGTCGGGCGCCGGCGGCGGTCCACCTTTTAGCCGATTATCCCGCGAATGGAAGCGCACTTATGACGCAACTGCGTGAATGCATCATTCTGGAATATCCGCTTTGTGCGCAGGGGACTAGCGTCTCGGTTCCATCATGCTTATGATCTAATTAAGGCGCGGGAACCATCTTGTCCCCCGTGCATCAAGTGTGGCGGCCGGACGTCAAGTGTGGCGGCTGGACCAAGTCACTGCGGGATCGCTCAAGTCGGTGGTTTCGATGGACCGTTTGTTGCGTTATTTTTTGCAGCAGTTCATTCGCCGCGGTGCAATGACGTTCATCACCGCGAGCGGGACCAAGTTTAGCTGTGGCGATGGAAGCGGACGGCACGTTCTCGCGCGTTTCCTGACGGCCGATGCCGAACGCAGGATTCTGATCAACCCTGAACTTGCGCTCGGCGAAGTCTATGTGGAAGGCACGTTCGTCATCGAGAACGGGTCGATTGCGGATGCGCTGGCGATCCTGATGGACCAGCCGGAAATATTGCCTCGCTGGGCCAAGCTGCAATGGTGGCTGCGCTATCTGGCGAGACACATCAGGCAGTTCAACCCGCGCAGTCGCGCGAAGGAAAATGTCGCCCACCACTACGATCTGGACGGGCGGCTCTATTCGCTCTTTCTCGATTCAGACAAGCAGTACAGTTGTGCCTATTTCGAAAAGCCGGACGCGACGCTTGAGGATGCCCAGCTCGCCAAGAAGCGTCATATTGCCGCCAAGCTTTTGGTTCGGCGCGGCGACAAGGTGCTCGACATCGGCTCGGGCTGGGGAGGTCTTGGTCTTTATTTGGCGGAAATGACCGACGCCAATGTCACCGGCGTCACGCTGTCGAGCGAGCAATTGCAGACGTCGAACGCGCGCGCTGCCGAGAAGAACCTGTCACACTCGGCGAAGTTTTTCCTCGAAGACTATCGCGACATTCCCGGCCCGTTCGAGCGCATCGTATCGGTGGGCATGTTCGAGCATGTCGGCGTCGACTTCTACGACATCTACTTCAAACGATGCGCCGAGCTTCTCACCGATGACGGCGTGATGCTGCTGCACTCGATCGGCCGCTCGGAAGGCCCCGACGTCACCAATCCCTGGATTGCGAAGTACATTTTCCCGGGCGGCTATATCCCTGCGCTCTCCGAGGTGATGCCCGCGATCGAGCGCGCCGGTCTCTTGGTGTGCGATATCGAGATTCTGCGGCTGCATTATGCAGAGACGCTGAAAGCATGGCGCGAACGGTTCATGGCGCGGAGGGAAGAGGCCGTCCAGCTCTATGACGAGCGCTTCGCGCGCATGTGGGAATTCTACCTCGCGTGCTCGGAAATGTCGTTCCGGAAACAGAATCTGATGAACTTCCAGGTCCAGTTCACCAAGCGCCAGGGCGTGGTGCCGATGACGCGCGATTACATTGCGCGCGAGGAAACCAAACTACGCGGGCTCGAGCAGGGAAAGAGCCGGCGGTTGCGAATTGCCGGCGAATGACGAAACCAAAACGCTTTAGTTTCGCAGACTGAAACGGGAGCCGTAGGCTGGATACGCGGCCGCAGGTCGGGCAAGCTGGGCGCGAACGGCCGCCAGCTGAAGCTGACTACAGCGAAGCGCGCGCCACTCCGGTCGTGAAATCTTCTCCATGGCATCCACCAGCATCGATAGCCACAGGGATTGTGCCTGCCCTGTTCGCCATGATGGAAGTTGCTGGATCATAACCTGTCCTTCTGCCCCGGCCTCGAAAGGACGAACCCTGATCAATCCCGACGCCCGCCAGTTGGTTCCCAATCACCCTGCCCAAAGAAAAATCGGCCGGATGTGACCTGCTTCACAAAGGAGCCGGCCGGCTTGCCCTAAATCTCCGACATGACCCGGAAAACCCACCAACCATCGTTCGACCCGAGTGCGGACATGCGTACCGACTTCGCCCTGATGGCGACCGCTGTTGGGGCGACCCTTTTCGCGCTGTTTTACCTCATCCTGATCTGACCAGCGCGGAGCGCGCGTCGGATACGATTGGGTATGCCCCAAGCCGGGAAAGGTTCACCCCTCGGGCTAAGTTTTTTGCAGCGATCGCTGGGTCCCGCCGCCCCCTTGAGCGACCGTCAAGCGCCAATCCAGCAAAGCCACCGGAATTCCCCAACCCCATTGTGTGAATCGGGCATAAGGCATGTTGCCGCTTTCGATCGCCCCAAGACTGGCGCTTTATCGCTGCCCTTTATCCGCCAAAGATGAGCTAACACTGATCCTCATGCCCCCACTCGATTCGAACGTTCTAAAGCTCGCCCCTGACCCGGGAACCCCGGCCTATCGGAGCGCACCACACAATATCGAGGCGGAGCAAAGCCTGCTGGGTGCGATTCTGGTCAACAACGACGCATTTTACCGGGTTTCCGATTTCCTCGAGCCGAAGCACTTCTTCGAACCGATCCATCAGACGATCTATGAAACCTCCGGCAGCCTGATCCGGATGGGCAAGGTCGCCACCCCGGTCACGCTGAAAACCTTCCTGCCCGCCGATACCGACATCGGCGGTATGACGGTCGGCCAATACCTTGCGCGGCTTGCCGCCGAAGCAACCACCATCATCAACGCCCAGGATTACGGGCGTACGATCTATGAACTTTCGCTCCGCCGCGATCTGATCCGGATTGGCGAGGACATGGTCAACGTCGCCTTCGATGCACCGGTGGATTTTGCGCCACGCGCGCAGATCGAGGACGCCGAGCGCCGATTATACGAACTCGCCGAATCCGGCCGCTACGACGGCGGATTCCAGCGTTTTGCCCAGGCCCTCACCGTCGCCGTCGATATGGCTGCCAAGGCATTCCAGCGCGACGGCAAACTGTCGGGCATCGCCACCGGCTTGCGCGACCTCGACATCAAGATGGGAGGCCTGCAGCCGTCCGACCTGATCATCGTGGCCGGACGTCCCGGCATGGGCAAGACGGCGCTTGCCACCAACATCGCCTACAACGTGGCGAAGGCGCATCGCGCGGAAGTTCAGGCCGACGGTGCGATGAAGTCGGTCAACGGCGGCATTGTCGGCTTCTTCTCCTGCGAAATGTCGGCCGAGCAGCTCGCCACCCGTATCATCGCCGAACGCACGGGCATTCCGTCAAGCACGATCCGCCGCGGCGGCATCACCGAAAATGACTTCGAGAAAATCCGTGACTACTCCATCGAACTGCAGTCATTGCCGTTCTATGTCGACGAGACCGGCGGTCTTTCGATCTCGCAACTCAGCGCGCGCGCCCGCCGGCTCAAGCGGCAGAAGGGGCTCGACCTCCTGGTCGTCGATTACATCCAGCTACTTCAAGGCGCCGGCAAGCGCGCCGACAATCGCGTGCAGGAAGTCACCGAGATCACCACCAGCCTGAAGGCGCTCGCCAAGGAACTCAACATTCCGATCATCGCGCTGTCGCAACTTTCGCGTCAGGTCGAGAGCCGCGACGACAAGCGCCCGCAATTGTCCGACTTGCGCGAATCCGGTTCGATCGAGCAGGACGCTGACGTGGTGATGTTCGTGTTTCGCGAGGAATATTATCTGGCGAACAAGGAACCCCGCGCAGGTACGCCGGAATATGAAAAGTGGCAACTGGACATGTCGCTGGTACACGGCAAGGCCGAAGTGATCATCGGCAAGCAGCGTCACGGTCCCACCGGCTCGGTGGCTCTGCAATTCGACGCTAACGTCACGCGCTTCAGCGATCCGGTTCCAGACCATCAGTTGCCCGACCGATCGTATTGAGGCCGCCCTCGGCGGTTGAACCGCCGCTGGCGCGCGCGTAAAATGCAGCATGAACATCGTCTCCGATCCGAAATCCACTCCCGCCGACTCCCCGCTCTCGCCCGAAGCAAACCGGGCGGCGGCACTGGCTACCGTCACCGGCGTGCTGACGGTCGATCTCGATGCCATCGTCGCCAACTGGCGCAAGCTTGAGAAAACCGCCGTGCCGGCCGAATGCTCCGCCGTCATCAAGGCCAATGCCTATGGCTGCGGGCTCGCGCCGGTCACCCGCGCGCTCGCCAAAGCCGGATGCAAGACCTTCTTCGTCGCGACCCTCGATGAGGCTAAGGCCGCACGCGCCGCTGCACACTCAGCCGTGCTCTATGTGCTCAATGGCTTCATCCAGAACACCGGCGAGGCCTACGCCAAGATCGACGCCAAGCCCGTGATCGGCGATCTCAACGAATTGGCCGAATGGGACGTGTTTTGCCGCCGCACCGGTTGGGCCGGCGGCGCCGCCATTCACATCGACACCGGCATGCAGCGGCTTGGGCTTACGCTTGCTGAAGCGCAAGGTCTTATCCCCAGGATCAACGCCGGCGATCACGGCATTTCGCTGGTCATGAGCCACCTCGCCTGCGCCGAAAGCCTCCATCATCCGATGAACGCCAGGCAGCTTGCGACCTTCCGCGAGATTGCAAGCCTGTTCAGCGGTGTGCCCGCGTCCCTGTCCAATTCATCCGGCATTTTCTTAGGAAACCCGTTCCAGTTCGACATGGTGCGGCCCGGTGCTGCACTTTACGGCGTCAACCCGACGCCCGAGGCCGATAATCCGATGCAGGGCGTTGTCGATCTGAAAGCGCGCGTCGTGCAGATACGCGAGGTCGAGCGCGGCGAAAGCGTCGGATATGGCGCGATCTGGACCGCACGAAGATCGACCCGGCTTGCGATCATCTCTGCCGGCTATGCCGACGGATATTTCCGCGCCGGCGGCAGCAATGACGGCACGCGCGGCGCCGAGGTGGCGGCCGCCGGCAAACATTGCCCCGTCGCCGGCCGTATCTCCATGGACCTGATGGCGGTCGACGTCACCGATCTCGAGAGGAGCGCGCTTCGCCGCGGCCAAATGGTGACGCTGATCGGCGACGGCATCACCGTCGACGAACTCGCGCATCATTTCGGCACTATCGGTTATGAAGTTCTCACCAGCCTCGGCGAACGTTACGCGCGGGTCTACAAGGGTGACCCAGGTGACGGCTAGCCGCGCCGCCGCTCACTGCCCTGTCTGCGCACCGAGCACCTTCCTGCAGGCTTCGCCAAGCGCGTCGCGCTGCCCGCCCCCTGTGTCGTTCGATCGACCCCAGCTGATCGGCTGATGAAAGTCGCGACCTTCAACATCAACAATATCAACCGGCGCCTGCCCAACCTGTTGCAATGGCTGCAGCAGAAAAAGCCCGACATCGTCGCGTTGCAGGAGCTGAAATCGACCGACGACGATTTTCCGATGCCCGCGATCGAGAAGGCCGGCTACGGCGCGGTGTGGCGTGGACAAAGAACGTGGAACGGCGTCGCGATCCTTGCGCGCGAGGCCAATCCAGTGCTGATCCGGACAGAATTGCCCGGCGATGCAACCGACAACGAGGCGCGCTACATCGAGGCCGCCGTCATGGGAATCATCGTCACCAGCCTTTACCTGCCGAACGGCAATCCGCAGCCGGGTCCGAAATTCGACTACAAGCTTGATTGGTTCAGGCGACTCAAAACGCACGCCGCGAAGTTCATTAAGCAGAATATCCCCGTTGTGCTCGCCGGCGACTACAACGTGGCGCCAACCGGGTTCGATATTTATCCGACGAAATCATGGGACAGGGACGCGCTAATCCAGCCGAAGAGCCGCGCCGCGTTCAAATCCCTGGTCGCGCAAGGCTGGACGGATGCGATACGCGAACTTCATCCGGAAAAACCGATGTTCACGTTCTGGGATTACAAGCGCAACCGCTGGCCGCGCGATGCAGGCCTGCGGCTCGATCATCTGTTGGTGAGTCCCGCGCTCGCGCCGCGGCTGAAGAAGGCGGGTGTCGATCGTCCGGTGCGCGGCGAAGATGGCGCCAGCGACCACGCGCCGGCATGGATCGAGTTGAAGTAGCCGGTTGACTGCACTTCGGATCGGCCGCGGGGCAAGGCGCGGAATAGCGATATCGCCTCAAGTTCCCTGTGTTCCCTGCGCGGGGCTGGGCTATTAGCCAAATCGAACCAGAGACATAGCGCTTAGCCTTTATTTAATGAACTCGCCCTAGGCTCGACGGTTATTGCTTGCTTCGCCTTTGCAACTTAACGGCCACACTCCCTTTTAAATCGGCCCTGAAATGCTGGTTCATTTCGTCACGGACGAACCGACCAAAATACCGGCCATCCGAGCGATGCTGGAGCCGCGGCACCATATTGTCCCCCGGTTGCTCGGAAGCAGTGAGACGCAGAGCAGCGCGAACGGCGTGTTGATGGTCGATGCGGACTTGCGCGAGGCGGATCGTGTCGAGCAGATCAAGCTAGTCCTGCGTGAGCTGCGCAGCGTCAACGAAAAGCTGTTCGTGGTTCAAAGCCATATTCAGCACATGGTCGCGCAGGCGTATGCGCTCGGCGCGACCGCAGTGGTTCGCAATGCCCGCGAAATCGTATCCAAGCTGGTAAAGTTAGAATTCGCGGCAAAGTCCGCACAAACCGATTCCGACGCAGCTCCGCCCGGGATCGCCGATAGCGCCAGCGCCTTCGCCTCCATGTTCTCGGCAATCAGGCGTGATAAATTGATAAACCTGGCGGACGCCGAATTTGCCACCTCCCAGATCGTCAATGCCATCGCTCAAAACGGACTTAGCGCCTGGCTCGACGACGTTCGCAAATATCATGAAGGAACGTTCCAGCATTGCCTGCTGGTGACGGGCGTGGCGGTGGGCTTCGGGCTGGAGATCGGGTTCGGCGGTGCCGACGTGAAGCGACTCGGAATTGCGGCAACCCTGCACGACATCGGGAAGGCCCGTATTCCGCTTGCAATTCTCGACAAGGCCGGTCGTCTTGACCCTAGCGAAGACGAGATCATGAAACGCCATCCGCAGATCGGGTATGAATTGCTGAAGGGGATCCCGGGCATAAGCGAGGAGGTCCTCGACGGTGTGAGGCATCACCACGAATATCTTGACGGTTCAGGTTATCCCGACGGACTGAAGGCGTCAGAGATCTCAGATCTGGTGCGATTGCTGACGATTTCGGACATCTTCGCGGCATTGATTGAGTTAAGGCCATACCGGCCCGCAATGCGCCGTGAAGACGCCTACAAGATACTGTGCGACATGAACGGCAAGCTGGAAGCATCGCTGGTAAAGGCATTTTACAAGGTAGCGCTCGCGCCTCGAGCAGCCGCTTCGAAGCAAAAATAGTTGGTCGCGCGAAGCCGATATTTTGACAGTTGAAAGAGGCAGTTCGAATCCGGATCGCACGTTTCCGTTTGACCGCCGCGAGGCGGTCTTTCTATTTGCGGCAGTGGGTTAAGCGCCCGCCGTCCAGAGTCTCGGTTCTGATTGAATCAGAACCGAGACTCTAGTTTCTATTTTGACGCGTTTTCTTCACGCGAACCGGTATCCACCCCGGATCAAGTCCGGGGCAAGCTTTTGCTCGAAAACGCGCGCTAGATGCGATCCGGAAAGCGGATAATGAAGTTGTCGCGATTGGGCATCTTCACCTTCGGCAGGGTTTCCGCATTCATGACGTCGTTCGCGCCGATCAATTTGTTCTCCGCCAGAATGTAGGCGGTAAGCGCGTAGACCTCGTCATCCGTCAGCGAATGCGGCATCTGGAACGGCATCGCGCGACGAACGAAATCGAAGATCGTCGTCGCGTATGGCCAGAAGTTCTTGATGGTCTTGTTCGAGGCGGAGATTCCGTTGATCTGACGATCGTCCACGAGTGCGGCGGCGGCGCCCCCGCCCTTGCCGTAGTCGCCATGACAGGCTGCGCACTTCTCGGCGAAGATAGGCGCGCCTTGCGCCGGCGTACCGCTGCCTTTTGGCAATCCGGTGCCGTCCGGCAGTATGCTGATGTCCCAGTTGGCGATCGCGGTCTCATCAATAGGTTTGCCGAGATGAGGCGTCTCGGCCAACGAGACACCGGCAGTCGTTGCGAGCAGGAGCGAGGCGGCCAGGATCGCGCGCTTAGGCGTAAACATGCTTGACCTCCCCGCCGCTGCCAACGCCCCAACTGGTGATCGAGTTGTAGTGCTGGTTGGCAAAGCCGAGAATCGGCGGCGGTTTCGTCAGCTCGCCGCGGGCGGCGACGAATTCGCTGCGGGTCGGTTGCACATTGCCGGCCTCGTCCCACGCTCGGCTCTGCAGCGTGGCCGGACCGCCATTCCAGCGCCACGGCATGCGGAAACGCGTGAACGCCTTCGGCACCGCCGGGCCTTCCACCGCGGCCTCGCCCCAGCTCTGGCCGCCGTC
>DATGGY010000058.1:0-36222 GCA_035308285.1 Bradyrhizobium sp.
ATCAGGCGGCCCGATGCGATCCGCGCGTTGCGGCAGGAGCCGCTGGCATGGATCGTCGGGGTCGGCGGATTGTTCGGCTATCACGCGTTGTATTTCCTTGCGCTGCGGTTCGCACCTCCCGCCGAAGCCGGTCTTTTGAACTACCTCTGGCCATTGTTGATCGTGCTGTTTTCGTCGTTGTTGCCGGGCGAGCGGCTGGCGCCGCATCACATCGTCGGCGCGCTGCTGGGGCTTGCCGGCACGGTGCTGCTGTTCGCCGGCAACAGCTTGCGCAACTTTGCGCCGGGTCAACTCCCGGGCCTGTTCGCGGCTTTTGTCGCTGCCTTCGTATGGGCCACCTATTCGGTCATGTCGCGCCGGCTCAAATCGGTGCCGACCGACGCGGTGGCGGGATTTTGTCTCGCCACCGCGCTACTCGCCGCCCTGATGCACCGGCTGATCGAGGACACGGTATGGCCCGAGACCGTGGCGCAATGGCTGGCGGTCGCAGCACTCGGCGTCGGCCCGGTTGGCGCTGCCTTCTACGCCTGGGATGTCGGTATGAAGCGCGGCGATATCCGCGTGCTGGGCGCTGCGTCCTACGCCACGCCGCTGCTATCGACTTCGTTTCTGATTCTGGCCGGCTTTGCCAAGGCGAGCGCCAATATCGCGATCGCCGCGGTACTGATCGCCGGTGGCGGCCTGATCGCGGCAAGGGATATGTTCAGGAAACGGTGACGCGTTTTCTTCACGCGAACCGGTATCCACCTCGCTCGAAAACATCTAGCCCGGCGCCCACCCGTTCGGCGCCAGCTCGAACGTCGCAAATTCGAATCCCGGCGCGACCGTGCATCCGACCAGCGTCCAGTCGCCAGCGGTTTCCGCACATTGCCAGGCCGTGGCCGGCACGATCGCCTGCGGCCGCTCGCCGCTTTCAAGATCGGGCCCGAGCTTCACCAAATGCGGCGCGCAGCCGTCATTGGCGATCCGCAAGATCAGTGCGTCGCCTGCGTAATAGTGCCAGATCTCGGCGGCGTCGATGCGATGCCAGTGGGAGCGCTCGTTGCGCACCAGCAGAAAATAGATCGCGGTGGATCGGGCGCGTCCGCCGGCGTCGAGACGCGCATCGCGAAAGGTCTCGCGATAATATCCGCCTTCTGGATGCGGCTTTAATTCAAGCCGCGCGATGATGTCGGCGGGGGTCATCGCCGGGCTCCATCAGGATTTGTTCTTGCGTTCGCGCAATTCGCCGAACACTTCGGCCGCGGTTCGGTCTTTCATCCGCACACTGGCGGCCACCGACGGCTCGTCGGCGCGCAGGAATACGTTGGCCCTCTTTTCCTCGCCGAGCAGCGTCGGAACCGTCGGCTTGTTCCCAGCCCGCAGACGTTTGACTTCCTCCGCGCGTGCTTTCAGCGCGGCGTTGTCCGGCTCGATGGTCAGCGCGAACTTGACGTTGGCGGCCGTATATTCATGGCCGCAATAGAGCCTGAAATCGTCCGGCAGCGCCCGCAACTTGAGCAGCGATTCCCACATCATTGGGTAAGTGCCTTCGAACACCCTTCCGCAGCCGATCGAAAACAAGGTGTCGGCGGCAAACAGCGCCTTGTCGTTGTCGAAGACATAACTGATATGATCCAGCGTATGGCCTGGGGTTTCCAGCACCCGCGCCGACAGGTTTCCCACTTTCACCACGTCGCCCTGGCCGGCGCGAAGGTCGACATTGGCGATCTTGGTGGATTTGTCGTGGGGGGCGACCACGCGGCATTTGTATTTCTGTTTCAGCTCGGCGACGCCACCGACATGATCGTGATGGTGATGGGTGATGAGGATGTCGGTCAGCGTCCAGCCCTCGCGTTCGAGCGCTTTGATGATTGGGGCGGCTTCCGGCGCGTCGATCGAGGCGGTTGCTTTGGTCGCGGGATCGTGAATCAGATTGCCGAAATTATCGGACAAGCATGGGAACAAGCGAATTTCGGCAGCCATGGTATCTCCGTCGCTGGGTTGGCATCTACTTATTATGGGTATGAAATATGGCGTTAACGCCGAATGAGCAATGCGTTATTCGCCGCGCCCACCGGGCCGGTGTCATGTTAGAATAGAGCTATGACCATCGATGTGATCGACTTGAGGGATTTCTATTCACAGCGCCTCGGCATCGTGGCGCGGCGGCTGATCAATCGCGGCATTCATGCGCGCTGGGCCCATGCGGAGGGGCAACGGGTACTGGGGCTTGGATATCCCACGCCCTATCTCGGCCTGTTCCGCGAGGATTCCGAGCGTTGCATCGCCTTCATGCCGGCGGCCCAGGGCGTGCTGAAATGGCCGACGGCGCGACCGACACTTGCGACCCTGGTCGATGAATTCTCCTTGCCGCTGCCGGATTCTGCCGTTGACCGCATCCTCCTGGTTCACGCGCTGGAAATGTCCGACGACCCGGAAGGATTGTTGCGCGAAGTATGGCGGGTGTTGGCGCCTTCCGGCCGCATGATGGCGATTATTCCGAATCGGCGCGGCGTGTGGACACGCACCGACAATACCCCGTTCGGTCATGGCCGGCCCTATTCGCGCTCGCAGATCACGCAATTGTTGCGGCAGACCTGGTTCACACCGACAGGCTGGGGCGAGGCCCTGTTCATGCCGCCCGTAGCCGGTGGCTGGTTCCTTCGCTCGGCAATGGCATGGGAGCGGGTCGGCGCCGCGCTGTCGCTGCCCTTCGCCGGCGTTCACATCGTCGAGGCCACCAAGCAGGTCTATCGCGCGATCCCGGCGCACCGGGAACGTACGCGTCTGATCCCGGCACTACCGCCGGTGCTGGTGCCCTCGTCATTCCAGCGAGATGACGGGACGTAACTTCGTAGGGTGGGCAAAGGCGCCCCTGCGCCGTGCCCGCCGGTTTTCCGCAAATCTCTGCGAGATCGGCCAAGACAGTTTACGATAGCGGTGGGCACGCTTCGCTTTTGCCCACAATCGTCAACTACTCATTCCCGGGGTTGAAATCGTCGCCGGGATTAGCGGGCGCACCAGCCATGCCTTCGGGGCGCGGGCCATGCGGACGGCGCCGGCGCCGCGATGGGAAACGCTCGCCGCCATTGCCTTCGAACGCGCCCTGGCCGCCGTTGATCTGCGGCTGCGGTCCGGTGATGAATGACGGCAGGCGGTCGACGCCGGCGTTGTCTGAAATCGCGGGCTGCGGTTGAGGCTGAGGCTGAAATTGCGGCTGCGGGCGATGCTCGCGGTGGTGCTGTTCGCGCGGCTGATGCTGGTCGCGCTGCTGATAGGGTTGCCCGTCGCGCTGATGGTCGCGCGGATTGTTGTCGCGCGGCTGATACGGCTGCTGCTGGACCGGGACAAAGCCCGGTTCTTGCCCGAAACTCGAAAAGCTTTCCTCCTCCTCGCCATCCTCCGAGGCCGCTTCAGCGTCGGGCCGCGGCTGTGGCTGATTCTGACGGAATTGCTCCTGAGCCGCAGCGATCAGACGGAAATAATGCTCGGCATGCTGATAGTAATTCTCCGCGGCGACCGGATCGCCGGAAGAGCGCGCATCGCGTGCAAGCTGCACATATTTTTCAGCGACGTGCGAGGCAGTGCCGCGAATCTTGATGTCCGGTCCATTGGATTCGAACACCCGCGTCATCGGGTTCTGGCCACGCCGGTTGCCATCATTCCTATTGTTACGGTTACGCATCCGCTTGTTTTGGTTCTGACCGTTTCTCATGTCGTGCCTTTATTCCAGCCCTGAAGTTAGTAGCCTTGGATTGCCTTGTGACGGCTCGCTCGACCCACGGGCACGCCACCTTGCGCGCGCCGAATCGAGGCACCGTTCATTTCCACACAAATCTGCCGTACGTCGCAGTCAGCAAAGACGCGTTCCCCACCAGCCCGGCGTGCGTCGCCGGCCGCATCAAATCATTTCGCCTGCCAAAGCAAGCACAGGTTTCGAGCGTGAATTTTCAAGCGCAATATCAGGCTTTCGTTCACTTTGCGGTCGGAAGCGGCGCAGCGGTCTAAAGCCATCGCGCTCAAATGGACCTGCGTTTTGGAACCTTTCACTCGGGGCGGGCTCTCTTTTGAGAACTCTGGCCTCAGCCCGTATCGCTTGCGGGGCCAGCAACCCTGAACCGATGTTGCACGGAACGTAGTCGCTCCCGGGGAATATTCCAAGTGGTTTTTTTGCATTTCAATCAGGCTTTATCGGGGCGCTTTCCGGCCCGCAACCGCCCGCGGAATGCCTCCCAGATCGGCCTTGGGAGGTCTTTCCGCCGTTAACCCTGCCGCTGCCATCAAACCCCGAATATGGCCGCTTTGGCCAATTCCGGCCTCCACGATCAGCGTGCCTCCGGGCGCGAGCATTACTGCCGCCTCTGGAATGAGCGCGCGGTACGCATCAAGGCCATCGGTGCCGCCATCCAGCGCGCCAAGCGGGTCATAGTCGCGCACCCCGCTGGCAAGCCCCGCGATTTCCGAAGAGGGGATATAGGGCGGATTCGATACCACGAGATCGAAATCGCCCGACAGCGCTGCCGCATAGTTGCAAGCCACGAACACTGCTCGCGAGGTGAACCCCAACCGCGTGGCGTTGGTCTTTGCGGTTTGCAGCGCCGCCGGGCTGATGTCGGTGCCGACGCCTTCCGCCTCAGGCATCTCGGACAACAGCGCCAGCAGGATGGCGCCTGACCCGGTTGCAATATCGGCCAGGCGGGGCCGCGGATTCCGATGCCGTTCGGCGCGCCATATCTCAAGGGCGAGTTCGACCACTGTTTCAGTATCGGGCCTCGGCACCAACGTTGCGGGCGAAAGTTGCAAGGACAAGCCCCAAAATTCCTTGAACCCGAGGATGCGTGCAACCGGCTCGCCGGCCAGTCGGCGTCGCGCGAAATTTTCCAGAAGCTGCGATTCTTCGAGATTGATCCGCCGCGAAGCGGCGCCGATCAGTCTGGTGAGATCGAGACCCAGCGTCGCGCCAACCAGCATCCGCGCATCGAGCTCGGCTGATTCGATCGCCTTTGTCCTGAACCTCGCAGCAAGCGCCCGCCGCGCCGTTTCGACGGTCTGTCCGCTCAACGATACGTCCGCCGTCACGCCGCCGCGCCCTGCGCGGCGAGTTGCGCCGCCTGGTGCTCGGTCGTTAGCGCGTCGATCAATTCGCTCAAGCCTTCGCCGGAGATCACTTGCGGCAACCTGTAGAGCGTCAAATTAATGCGATGGTCGGTGACGCGGCCTTGCGGGAAATTATAGGTGCGGATGCGCTCGGATCTGTCGCCGGAACCGACCTTCTCGCGGCGGTCGGCGGAGCGCGCAGCGTCGATGCGCTGACGTTCGGCGTCATAGATGCGCGAGCGCAGAATGTTCATTGCGGAAGCGCGGTTCTTGTGCTGCGAGCGGCTGTCCTGCATCATCACCACGATGCCGGTCGGAATGTGGGTGATGCGAATGGCGGACTCGGTCTTGTTGACATGCTGGCCGCCGGCGCCCTGCGCGCGCATGGTTTCGATCCGCAGATCGTCCTGCTTGATGTCGACATCTACATCCTCGATCTCCGGCAGCACCGCCACCGTCGCTGCCGAGGTGTGGATGCGGCCCTGCGTTTCGGTGTCGGGCACGCGCTGCACCCGGTGCACGCCGGATTCGAATTTCAGCTTGGCGAATGCGCCGCGGCCCTGCACTTCGGCGATGATCTCCTTGAAGCCGCCCATAGTGCCTTCGCTCATCGAGATCACCTCGACCTTCCAGCCCTGCAAGGCGGCGAAACGTTCATACATCCGGAACAGGTCGCCGGCAAAGAGCGCGGCCTCGTCGCCGCCGGTGCCGGCGCGGATTTCCAGCACCACGTTGCGATCGTCCATCGCATCCTTTGGCAACAGCGCCACGCGGATCTGCTGCGCCAATTCCGCGCTGCGCGCTTCGAGCGTTTCCCGCTCGGCTTGCGCCATGGTACGCATTTCCGGCTCGGTTGAGGGATCGGCGATCAGCGCGTCGATACCGGCGATCTCCGCATCGGCTGCGCGGTAGGCCTTGACGGCATCGATCAACGGATTGAGCTCGGCGAGCTCGCGCGTGATCCGCACATATTCCTCCGAGCTCACCTGGCCCAGTAATTGGGCCTCAAGGGAAGCGTGGTGCGCCAGGAGAATATCAAGTTTGGCTTCGGGGAGCATCGACATGGTCTGGTCTCGAATACACGCGCATTTAGCAAATGTGGGGATCGGGTCTACGAACGGAATGCGTCTCCGTCTTAAAAGGGGTTCGGAATGTTGCGCGGGGGCCAGGCCCGCTACAACGACAGCCCCTCGGCCTCGGCGAATTCGGTCAGCTTCTGCCTTATCGACACGCTGCCGGACGGTGCGTCGAGCAGCGGCTTCATCATGGCTTCGGCTTTCTTCGCGTCGAGGTCGAGGATCATCGCCTTGACCGGACCGTGTCCGGTGGCCGAAAGCGACAGCGAGCGGTAGCCAAGCGCAATGAGCGCCAGCGCGCCGATCGGTTTTGACGCCATCTCGCCGCACAGAGATGCCGATTTCTTCGCCGCGTTCGCTTTACGGACGATCTCGCGCAGCACCCGCAGGATCGGGGCGGACAGGGTATCGAAGCGTTCGGAGACCTTGGCGTTGCCGCGATCGACCGCGAACAGAAACTGGAACAGGTCGTTGGACCCCACCGAAACGAAATCGACCTTCTTCAACAGCTCGTCAAGTTGATAGAGCAGCGCGGGGACTTCCACCATGGTTCCGACGTCGATGCGTTCGGGCAGCGGATGGCCGTGCTGACGCAGATAAGTCAGCTCGCGCTCGACGATCGCCTTGGCGGAATCGAATTCGGCCACTTCAGTGATCATCGGAAACATGATCCGCAGCGCGCGACCGCCGCCGGCGCGCAACAGCGCGCGAATCTGGCCGCGCAGCAGGCCGGGCCGGTCTAATCCAAGCCGGATCGCCCGCCAGCCAAGTGCCGGATTTTCCTCGATCACCGCCTCCATATAAGGCAGCGCCTTGTCTCCGCCGATGTCGAGGGTGCGGAACGTCACCGGCTTGGAGCCCGCGGCATCCAGCACCGTGCGATACAGCGCGAGCTGATCGCTGGTGCGCGGCAGGCTCTGGCCCACCATGAACTGCAGTTCGGTGCGGAACAGGCCGATGCCGGCACTGCCGGTGTCGTCGATATGCGGCAGGTCGATGGTCAATCCCGCATTGATCATCAGTTCGACGGGCTGGCCATCCCGGGTGACGCACGGCTTGTCGCGCAGCGCCAAATATTGTGCCTGCCGTCGCGCGCGAAACCGCACACGCTCCGCATAAGCTTGCTCGATTTCCGCCGAGGGCCGGACGTAGATCGAACCCGAGGTGCCGTCGACGATGATGGCATCGCCCGGATCGGCGATGCCGGGCGCGTTCG
This sequence comes from Bradyrhizobium sp., assembly GCA_035308285.1. GTDB lineage: Bacteria > Pseudomonadota > Alphaproteobacteria > Rhizobiales > Xanthobacteraceae > Bradyrhizobium. The sequence continues at coordinate 7,372 of DATGGY010000058.1, forward strand.
GCACCTCGCCGACCGCCGGGATACCGAGCGCGCGCGCAACGATCGAGACGTGCGAATTGGCGGTACCTTCCTCCAGTACCAGTCCGCGCAGGCGCTTGCGGTCGTAGTCGAGTAGCGCCGCAGGTCCCATCGCGCGCGCGATTAGGATGGCGTTGTCGGGCAACTGCTCGCGGGAGGGCGCGTGATCCTGTCCCACCAATTGGCGCATCAACCGATGACCGAGGTCTTCGAGGTCATGCAGGCGATCACGCAGGTAAGGATCGGTCGAGCGCAGCATGCGGGCGCGGGTATCGGACTGAACGCGCTCGACGGCGGCCTCCGCGGTGAGGCCGGTGGCGACCGCCTCGTGCAGCTTGTGCGACCAGCCATGATCATTGGCGAACATCCGGTAGGCTTCCAGCACGTCGCGGTGCTCGCCGCCCTCGGCGACGTCGCCGCGTTCCAGCATGCGGTCGAGGTCGGCGCGCAATTTGACCAACGCCGCATCGAGGTGCTTGATCTCCTTGGGCAGGTCTTCGGCAATGTAGTTGGTGATGACGACACGTGGCTCGTGAAGCACGACATGTCCGAGCGCGATGCCGTCGGACAGGATCGCGCCGGTCTTGTGCAGCGAATGCCGCGCGGCGGGCTCGGCGCCGGGCTGGGCCAACGCCGCCAATTCGCCCGAGGCGATCATCTCCGCCAGCACCATCGCCGTGGTCTGCAGCGCCTCGACCTCCTCCTCGACGTAGGTGCGCTTGGCACGGTTCTGCACCACCAGCACGCCGAGCGTATTGCCGGCGCGCAGGATCGGAACGCCGAGGAACGAGTGATAGATTTCTTCGCCGGTCTCCGGGCGGAACGAGAACGCCGGATGGCTTTGCGCATCGCTCAGATTGAGCGGCGTCGCCTCGCTCGCTACCAGGCCGACGAGGCCCTCATGCGCGCTCAGCACGGTTCGGTGCACCGCGTCGCGGTTGAGGCCTTCGGTGGCGTAAAGTTCCAGTGTGTTATCGATGCGCAGCACATAGACGGAGCAGACTTCCGCCACCATGTTGGCGGCGATCAGCACCACGATCTTGTCCAACCGCTCCTGTGCGGAAACCTGCTCCGCCATGGTTTCGCGAAGCCGTCTCAACAGGACGCGGGGGCCTCCCGACGTGCTTCGCATGTGCCAAAATCCTCCCCGCGAGGCCAGCCCACCGGGTGGCCGGCAGACTGGCATGAAACCCGAAATACAACATTTTATTCGTTCGGCGCCGCCGCAAGCCCGGGGTACCGGCCGAATCAGCATCGCCAAGACTGTGGCACAATTCGCAACCGCTCACCCTTCAAGGCCGTATAGCGAATTGAGCCTTGTCTTGCCAAGCAAAACGCCTGCCAGCGGCTGACACGTATGCGTCATGCCATGTTGCAGCAGCTAAGAATAAATTTCTCTAAACTTGATCGAGCCCGTAAAGGGTGTGCAACGTGCGTACCGCAAGTTCGGTATAGGCCGTATCGATCAGCACCGAAAATTTGATTTCCGAGGTGGTGATGGCGCGGATGTTGATATTGCGCGCGGCCAGGGCCGAGAACGCCATGGCGGCGACGCCGGCATGGCTGCGCATGCCGCTGCCGATGACCGAGACCTTCGCAACGTCAGTGGCGCTGTCGAGCCGGGCATAACCGATCTTGGCCTTGGCCGCGGCGATGGTGTCGCGGGCGCGGGCATGGTCGGAGGCCGGCACCGTAAAGGTTAGATCGGTGGTCTTGCCGTCTTCCGAGACATTCTGCACGATCATGTCGACGTTGATATTGGCCTCCGCGAGCGGACCGAAGATCGACGCGGCGACCCCCGGTTTGTCCTGGACCTGGCGCACGGAAATCTGCGCTTCGTCCTTTGAGAAGGCGATGCCGGTGACGACGTGGCTTTCCATGATTTCCTCCTCGCTGCAGATCAGCGTGCCCGGCGGCTGGTTGGCGTACGGGTCGATATTCTCAGGTCTGTCGAAACTGGAACGGACAAAGATCGGCATGTTGTGCACCATGCCGAGTTCCACCGAGCGGACCTGCAATACCTTGGCCCCCTGGGACGCCAGTTCCAACATGTCCTCGAAAGTGATCCTGTCGAGCCGGCGTGCCTTGGGAACTATCCGCGGGTCGGTAGTATAGACGCCGTCGACATCGGTATAGATATCGCAGCGGTCGGCATGAAGGGCGGCGGCCAGCGCCACCGCCGAGGTGTCCGACCCGCCGCGCCCGAGCGTGGTGATGCGGTTGGTCTGCGGATTGATGCCCTGGAAGCCGGCGATAACCGCGACCTCCTTGCGCTCCTTGAAGCGGTTGATCAGCTCAGCGCCATTGATGTCGAGAATCCGCGCCGAGGCGTGTGCGTCGGTGGTCACAATAGGAATCTGCCAGCCCTGCCAGGAGCGGGCCTGGATGCCGATCGCCTGCAGCGCGATCGCGAGCAGACCCGCGGTGACCTGTTCGCCGGAAGCCACCACGGCGTCATATTCGCGCGCGTCATGCATGGCTGAGGCTTCCCGACACCAATCCACCAGCTCATTGGTCTTGCCGGCCATGGCCGAGACGACCACGGCGACGTCACGGCCGGCATCGACCTCGCGCTTAACGTGACGCGCGACGTTGCGAATGCGTTCGATATTGGCGACGGATGTGCCGCCGAATTTCATCACGAGGCGGCCCATGACGACTGGTGCATTCCCCTGCGAGGATTAGTAGTGTAGGGCAGGCGCAAAGCGGAAGCGTGCGGCCCAAAACGCGCGTATACATAGCGGCGCAGTTTGAAGCAAGCAACCTGGTTCCAGGCGCCGGAAACGGCGTGGGGCCACGGTTTTTAGGGTAATTGAGGCCATTGCATGGGGCGTTACATCGACGAGATCCTGCAGCCGGGCGAGAAAGTGCTGTATTCGACCAATGCGCATTGGATTTTCTATTGGCCGGCCATCGTAGCCTGGATCGCGGCGCTGTTCCTCCTCCTTCTATCGCGCCAAACCACCACCGAGGGCATCGTTCTATTGTGCCTGTCGGCCGCGGCAGTGGTGGCGATCGTGGCGCTGTATTGGACCGTGAAGGCCTGGTTCCATCGCTGGACCACCGAGACCGACGTCACCAATATGCGGGTTGTCCACAAGACCGGGTTCATCAAACGGCGCACCTTCGAGATGAGCCTCGATAAGGTCGAAAGCGTCGACGTCAACCAGAGCATCCTCGGCCGCATCCTCAACTACGGCAGCGTGACCGTGCGGGGCATCGGCGAGGGCGCCGAGACGATCGATACCATCGCTTCACCGCTTGACTTCCGCAATCACATCACCGCCCGATAGGAGCGGCGCGTACCCAATGGCCATGCAACAGAATTTTTCCGGGGATGCTCCGAAAGGCGCCGCATCCACCGTCGATCCCGCCGAAATCGCGAAGTTCTCGAAACTGTCGGAGCAGTGGTGGGATCCCAAAGGCAAGATGGCGCCGCTGCACAAGATCAATCCATTGCGGCTGACCTATATTCGCGACACCGCCTGCCGCAAGTTCGAGCGCAACGTCAGGAGCCTGAACTGCCTTTCCGGCCTGCGCATCCTTGATATCGGTTGCGGCGCCGGCCTGTTGTGCGAGCCGTTCACGCGGCTTGGCGCGCAGGTCATCGGCGTCGACCCCTCCGCCAGCAATATCGCGGCCGCAAGGCTGCATGCCGACAAGGGCCATTTGTCGATCGACTATCGCTGCACCACCGTCGAAGAGATGGACGTGCGCGAGCGCTTCGACATCGTGCTGGCGATGGAAGTGGTCGAGCATGTCAGTGATGTCGGCGTGTTCCTCAATCGGTGCGCGGCGATGCTGAAGCCCGGCGGGCTGATGGTGGTTTCGACGCTGAACCGTAACTGGAAGAGCTTTGCGTTCGCCATCGTCGGCGCGGAATATATCCTGCGCTGGTTGCCGCGCGGCACTCATCAGTGGGACAAGTTCGTCACCCCCGACGAACTCGCCCATCATCTGCACAACAACAGGCTGGCGATTACCGAGCAGACCGGGGTGGTCTACAGCCCGCTCACCGACCGCTGGGGCCTCTCCGCCGACATGGACGTGAATTACATGGTGGTGGCGGAGGGGATCTAAAGAAGCTATCCGTTCTCGTCGTCACTGCGTTCGCAGGGACGACTTCAGTGAGAGCCTCTCTTCCCACCATGTTCAGCATCGCCTCGCTCTGGGTTCCCTTCACGGTCACGGCGGCGATGGGGCAGGTCGCGCGCAATGCCATGCAGCGGCAATTGACAGGGCCGCTCGGCACCTGGGGTGCCACCAATATCCGCTTCCTGTTCGGCTTTCCGTTCTCGATCTTGTTCTTCGCCGCCGTACTGGTCGCAACCGGAGATCCGTTGCCGTGGCCGACGCCGGCGTTTTGGCCGTGGCTGTCGCTCGGAGCCCTTTGCCAGATCGTCGCCACCGGGCTGATGCTGCTCGCGATGCATGAGCGCTCATTCGTGGTGACGACGGCCTATATCAAGACCGAGGCGATCCAGACTGCGATCTTCGGTTTTGTCTTTCTCGGCGATCATCTCACCTTGCTGAAGGTGATCGCGATCCTGATCGCAACCGTTGGCGTCATCATCACCGCGCTGCAGCCGGGCGGCGCGAAGGGCTTTGCCGATCTCAGGCCGACGATGCTGGGCCTGGTGTCGGCGGCGGTGTTCGCGCTTTCGGCGGTCGGCTTCCGCGGTGCCATCCTCGCGATACCGGGCGTGTCGTTCGTGACGGCGGCGACCTACACGCTGGTGTTCGGGCTATTCGTGCAGACCCTGGCGCTGACGATCTATCTCTCAGCGCGCGCGCCCGCGGTGCTCAGGGCGATCCTCGAATTGTGGAAGCCTTCCTTGCTGGCAGGTTTCATGGGCGCGTTCGCCTCGCAGTTCTGGTTTCTGGCGCTCGCGCTGACGGTGGCTGCCAATGTGCGCACGCTCGCGCTGGTGGAGGTGCTGTTCGCGCAAGCCGTGGCGCATTATTCGTTCAGGCAGCCGCTGTCGGGGCGCGAACTCGGAGGGATCGTGCTGATCGTGGTCGGGGTGGCGCTGCTGGTGGCCGTGTAGCGCTTTAATCAGTTTCTGTCGTCCGGCAATACCGGCAGCGGCGTTACTTCGACGCCTTCCTCGACCAGCGCCCGCGCCTCATCCGGCGAGGCCTCGCCGTAGATCGGCCGATGTTCGATGTCGCCGTAATGCATCTTGCGGGCTTCCGTCGGAAAGCGCTCGCCGACGTTGTCGGCGTTTTTGACGATGTGATCGCGCAGCTCCTTCAGTTTGGCGCGGAGCTCACGCTCCTGCGCCATCAGGAGCGGCGTAGAGGCCGGGACTGCGACTTCCGTGGCGGGCGCCGGCGCAGGCGCAGGTGCCGGTGCCGTGATTTCGCGGCCTTTCTTGCTTACGATCTGCGGCGCCATGATCGCGCGCTCGACCTTGGTCGAGCCGCAAGAAGGGCAGCTCACCAACTCGCTTTTTTCCTGGGCCTCGTAAGCAGACGAGCTCTGGAACCAGCTTTCGAATGCGTGGCCCTGCTCGCAGCGCAGATGATAGTGGATCATGCCGATCCCCGCACGACGTGCAAATGTTCGGGACCGGACTTAGGGTCGACAACGCTGAAGCGCCGGCCGTGCTGCAGCGACGGCACGCTCCTGCGCGCGGTCTCTACCTGGGACGGATCGATCTTTGCCATAAACACGCCGGGCTCGACGCCGCCTTCGGCCAGCACCTCACCCCAGGGGGCGACGATCAGCGAGTGACCATAGGTCTCGCGCTTGTTTTCGTGCATGCCCGCTTGCGCCGCGGCGAACACGAAGCAGCCATTCTCAATGGCGCGGGCGCGCAAGAGCGTGTGCCAATGCGCTTCGCCGGTTTTCCGCGTGAAGGCCGAGGGCACGGTGAGGAACGAGGCGCCGCTTTCGGCGAGCGCGCGATAAAGCGCCGGAAAGCGCACGTCGTAGCAGATGGTCAGCCCGATACGGCCCCAGGGCAGGTCGGCGATCACGGCGGTTTCGCCCGGCTGATAGTTGGCCGATTCGCGGTAGCTTTCGCCCCCGGGCAGATCGATGTCGAACATGTGGATCTTGTCGTAGCATGCGATCACAAGACCATCCGGCCCGATCAGGAACGAGCGATTGACCGCCCGTTCAGGCGAAGCGCGCAACGCTAGCGAGCCGATATGGAGATGGATTTTCAGTTCCGCGGCGAGCGCCCGATAGGCTTTCAGCGAAAGATCGTCGGCTTCGCTCGCCAGATGTTCGAACAGCGCCTTGCGGTTAAGCTGCATCATGTTGCTCACCTCCGGCGTGAGCACATAATCGGCGCCTTGCGCAGCGGCCTGCCGGATCAGCCCGGTACCCTGTTCGAGGCTCGGCTCCGGCAATAGGGAGGTGCGCATCTGCACCATGGCGGCGGTAAATGAGAGGTTGGCGCTCATGAATCGGCCTTTTCGCCCGAAAGCAGCCCATCGAGCTTGCCGGCGCGATCAAGCGCATACAGCTCGTCGCAGCCGCCAACATGGATTTGGCCAATAAAAATCTGCGGGAAAGTCGTGCCCGCGCCGGCACGGTCCCACATCTCTTGGCGCAAGGTCGGGTCCTTGGCGACGTCGAACTCGGTGAACGCCGCATTTTTGCGCGCCAAAAGCGATTTGGCCGCACTGCAATAGCCGCAGCCCGGACGGGTGTAGATTTCGATGGCAGCGGTCATGACGCGCGCAAGTGCTCCGATTTCCGAAGTTCGCAAATGACCCCGGCGACCTCTGACGCGAACTTCGGAATCAAAGGAGCACCAGTAACTTAATATTTTCTAGTGCGGGGTTGGAATTTGATGTTCCTATAATCAGGTTGCCGCGAAACCCATAGGAACTTCAAAGTCATCGCACTAGTTCGGTGAGATGCCCGATTATATGGGAGTTTTATGGCTATCCACAACCCGGGCGAACACAAGCACGTCGACGGAAGCTGCTTTCGCACGCAGAAGCGCCCGCGCGCAGGCATCCACGGTTGCGCCCGACGTCAGGACGTCGTCGATCAGGACGACGCGGCGGCCGGCAATCATGTTTTGCTTGTCGGGGGCGACTTTGAACGCGCCCTGAACGTTGCTCGCCCGCTGCGGCCGCGATAGGCCGATCTGCTGCTCGGTCGGCCGGATGCGCCGGAGCGCCTCGGACGCCAGTTTCACGCCGCTTTGCCGCTCGATGACGCGCGCGAGCGCCCCGGATTGATTGTAGCGGCGGCGCCACCCCCGTCGCCAATGCAGCGGCACCGGGATGAGCACGTCGGCGCCCTCGAGCAATTCCCGCCCCGCGCGCGCCATCCAGCGGCCCATCGCCGGCGCCAAGTCGGTGCGGTCCTGGTATTTCAGCGCATGGACCAGCGTCCGCGCCACGTCGTCATAACGCACCGCGGCGCGGGCGCGGCGATAGGCCGGGGGACTGGCGATCGCTTCCATCGAAAGCATGTCGGGTCCGGGATCGTAGACAAAGGGAATGCCGAGCCGCGGGCAAAATGGCGGCGCGATGAACGATAATTTGGCCCAGCATTCGGCGCAGACCCCTTCGCCGTCGACCGGTTCGCGGCAAGCCACGCACAACGTCGGCAGCGCGATATCGAGCGCGATTTTTGCCGCATGCGACCACGCGCCGCGACACGCCGTCAGCGCGCCGCGCAAATGGGAGGAGACGGAACGGGATGGCGATGCCTCGGCGTTCATGGGGCAAAGCTAGCGCCGGGTGCAGCAGGGCTCAAGGAACAAACGCGCTGTCGCGTTCCCCGGATGCTGCGCGAGCCGCGCCGCACTTGCGGCGTGGTGCGCTGCTGATCCGGGGTCCATCCTCATGCGCCGTAGTGGGTCCCGGCTCTGCGGAGCAGCGTGAAGAACGCTGCGCCGCGTCCGGGACACGATGGACCTCAACCTCGCACGGCGCGCTGGCGAGAGCCAGGCCGGTAGGCGATCCTGGTGTGGCCTGGACAATAAGGCAGCCCCTCTAGCGGTCTGTTGCCGCAAAAAGAGAAATCCTCGGCACCCGGGGTATTGATCGGCCAGCGGCACTTCTCCTTACTTAATTCGAGCAGCGAACAGCGGTGTTCGCTATGGACCGGCTCGTCGGTCGCTGCCGGCTCTGCCTCGGCGAACAATGTCCGGAGCATCTGGTATTGGAGCCTTGGCACCGATCTGGCGCGGCTTTCCTTCGCACCATCCTTTCGCGTGCTGCGCTCGACCTTCACGGTTTTTTCGCGCGTCAAATTGAGACGGGATAGTTTGCCGATCACGGCATTACGGCTGACCCCGATATCGCAGGCAATTTCCCGGCAGGACAGCCCGGCCGCAAAGCCGTTTTTCAGGAGTTCGACGCGTTCGTCGGTCCAGGTGGGTTGTTTGGCGAGCATATTGTTGTCCCCAGCTACGAGCCGTCACTCCGACTCCCCTCGGCCATGCAGTCGTCCGAACCGTCTCGCCACCCGAAAGCTGCGTCAGGGCGCTCCGTTCAGGGCGTCTTGCCGTTGTCGCGGATCGAACCGTTGTCGCGGATCGAAAGCAGCCCGTCCTTGATCGCCAGGCGAATGCCTTCTTCGATCAAAGTCCTTGCAACGCCGGGTACACTGGTGCCGTGGGTGCCCTGTCTGACCAGTTTTTCGAGATAGGCGATGGTCGAGAGCGCCAACGTAATCGGAACGCGGTCGGTTTCGGCTTTTTCTGTGGCCATGCAAAAAAGCTAGCCTTTAACGGAGGCACTGAAAAGTATCTTTTTAGACTCTATTTGGGCCAAAAGAGGGCCGGATTGTCAGCCATGGTCTCGGGGCGTACCAACCGGCATGGCCTCAAACCCAATCGCCGCGCCGATCCTGTTCGACCGCGTTCTCTTGCGCGCGCGGCAGAATCGCGCGCGGCGCGCAGGGCCAGCGACCTTCCTGCTCGATCGCGTTGCGCAGGATATGGCCGAACGGCTGCATGCGGTCTTGCGGGACTTCAAGAACGGGGCCGACGTCGGAACGGCAGGCGATCAAATCGGCAGGCTACTTGCCGCGCGTCTAAATCAACTCACGCGGGTCGATCTGCCTGAGCAAGACTCCGAGCCGCTTCCATTGCGGGCGGAATCGCTCGACCTCGTCGTCTCCGCGCTCGCTCTCCAGTTCGTCAATGACCTTCCCGGCGTGCTTAGCCAGATTCGTCGCGCGCTGCGGCCGGATGGCCTGCTGCTGGCGGCGATGATCGGCGGCGATACGTTGACCGAACTGCGGCACTCTTTTGCGGCGGCGGAAGCCGAACTCGAAGGCGGGGTTTCGCCGCGCGTCGCGCCGTTTGCCGATTTGCGCGACTTAGGTAGCCTGCTGCAGCGCGCAGGGCTGGCGCTGCCGGTCACCGACGTCGATCGTATCGTCGTGCGTTACGACAGCGCCTTCGCATTGATGGCCGATTTGCGCCGCATGGGCGCGACCAACGTGCTGGTCGAACGGCGGCGCACACCGACCCGCCGCGCGACCATGCTGCGGATGGCGCAGATTTACTCCGAGCGTTTCGCCGACGCCGACGGCCGTATCCGCGCCACCTTCGATGTGATCTGGCTGTCAGGCTGGGCGCCGCATGAGAGCCAGCAGAAGCCGCTGAAGCCGGGATCGGCGGAGGTGGGTTTGGCGGAGGCGGTGAGGGCTCCGGCCAAGCGCTACTAATCGTGTCCAAGACACGCTGATGGCGCTGCGCGGCATCCGGGGCGCGCCCCTGTTACATCAGCAAATCGATCAGATGCGGGATCAACGGAATGTCCGCCGGCGGCATCTGGTAGTCGCGCAATTTGTTGGCGCGAACCCAGGCGAGGTTCTGGCCCTCTCGCGCGACCACACTGCCATCCCAGCGCCGGCAGATGTAAAGCGGCATCAGGAGATGGAATTCATCATAGGCGTGGCTGGCAAAGGTGAGCGGCGCGAGGCAGGCCTCCTGCACGCTGATGCCGAGCTCTTCGTGCAGTTCGCGGATCAAGGTCGCCTCCGGCCGCTCGCCCGGTTCGACCTTGCCGCCGGGAAATTCCCACAGGCCCGCAAGCGTCTTGCCTTGCGGCCGCTGCGCAATCAGCACGCGCTTGTCGGCGTCAACCAGCGCGCACGCGACCACGAGGGTGAGTTTGATGTCAGCCATGCACCGCGAAGGCGTTGGGATTGGAGTGCGAGGGTTATCGATCCGTCCGATGAGGACTCGTCAACTTATTAGGCCGGCAATTCGACGGCCGCAATAAGCCTCCGGGCATGCGCGTCGCCGACAGATGCGTCCGGAAGCTACTTCTACACCGCAAACACGCCGGCCGATATCACCAACGCGATCGTTGCGCCGTTCAACCCGGCGCTCGTGACGGCCCACATTACGAATTGAGGGTGAGGCAAGCGATTTCAGCAGGAGGTGATTTTCACGACCGGTAGTCGCCATTGATCGCGACATATTCCTTGGTGAGGTCGCAGGTCAACACGCGGTCGCTGCCTTTGCCGAGCCCTAGCGCTATTCTGATCGCTATCTTCGGCGCCTTCATCGCAGCCGAGACTTCCGCCTCGTCATAGGATGGATCGCGCGCGCCTCGGTTCGCGACGCGGATGCCGTTGAACGAGATCGATAGCTTGTCGCGGTTGGCGGGTTCGCCGGCCTTGCCGACCGCCATCACCACGCGGCCCCAATTGGCGTCCTCGCCGGCGATTGCGGTTTTCACCAGCGGCGAATTCGCCACCGACATCGCGATTTTCCGCGCCGAGGTTTTTGAAACTGCGCCCTCGACAACGATCTCGACCAGTTTGCGCGCGCCTTCGCCGTCGCGCGCGACTTGTTCGGCAAGGTCGGCAAGCACGGTGCGGAAAGCCTTGGTGAACGCCTTCAGGCGCGGGTCGCTGGCGCGGCTGATTTTCGGGGCGCCGTCGGCAGCAGCCGCGCCGGTGGCGAAAGCGAGCAGCGTGTCCGAGGTCGAGGTATCGCCGTCGATGGTGACGGCATTGAAGGTGTCCTCGACAGCGGCCTTCAGCAGCGTTTGCAACGCGCCCGCCGTGATCGGCGCGTCGGTGAACACAAAGGACAGCATGGTCGCCATGTCGGGCGCGATCATGCCGGCGCCCTTGGCCATGCCGTTGATCGTGACCCTCGCCTTGCCGAGCTTGACGGTTACCGTGGCTACTTTCGGAAAGGTGTCGGTGGTCATGATGGCGCGCGCCGCGCTCATCCACTCGCCCGGCTCGGCCTGTGTGGCAAGTCCACCGAGCACGCCGTCGAATTTTTTGGCGTCGAGCGGCTCGCCGATGACGCCGGTGGAGGCAAGAAACACCTCCCGCGGCTTGCATCCGACCGCCTTGGCGGCGATCGCAGCCGTCAGTGCCGTGGCCTGTCGTCCGGTCTTGCCGGTGAATGCATTGGCGTTGCCGGAATTGACGACCAGCGCGCGTGCACTTCCACCGCCGAGTTTGGCGCGGCACCACTCCACCGGCGCCGACGGACATTTCGATTGGGTGAAGACGCCGGCCACCGCCGTCCCTTTGTCCATGACCGCGAGCAGCACATCGGCGCGGCCTTTGTAGCGGATACCAGCGGCGGCGGTTGCGAGCTTCACACCCGAAATCGCGGGCATGTCGGGGACATCGGTCGGGGCAAGCGGCGAGATGGAGGACATGGGATTGATTTCCGAAGGAGCAAAAAAGGAATGTCATGGCCGGATTTATTCCAGCCATCCACGTCCTTGTCTCACTGCGCCGGACGTAAGACGTAGATGGCCGGGCGTAGGCGAGCGGAAGCGACGCCGTCCTTTGGACGGCTATGCCCGGCCAAGGCGATCGTAAATACTATTGGCTTCGAAAAAGTGACAGCAGATTCTTACTTCTTCGCCGGCGCCATCTTGGTGTCAGTGGGCTTTATCGCGTCCGGTTTCGCCGCGGCAGCGGGCTGGTCCATGCGTTCGACCTTCGCGGTCTCGCGCAGCTTTGCCACATATTCAGCCTGCGCCTTGCGCGTCACATAGGTCTCGATCTGGCTCTTGACTTGTTCGAAGTCGGGCGCCTTGCGGTTGCGCTTTTCCTCGACCTTGATGATGTGCCATCCGAACTGCGACTTTACCGGATCGGAGATCTTGCCCGGCTCCAGTGCGAAAGCGACGGCGGAGAATTCCGGCACCATCTGGTCCTTGGTGAAGAAGCCGAGATCGCCGCCGTCGGAAGCGCCGGGATCCTTGGATTTCTTCTTGGCGAGTTCGGCAAAATCGGCGCCCTTCTTCAGCTCGGCCGCGATCGCCTTGGCCTCGTCCTCGGTTTCGACCAGGATATGCCGCGCATGCACCTCCTGTTCGCCCTCGATCTGCTTGGCGGCCTCGTCATAGACCTTCCGCATCGCTTCTTCGGTGGTCGCCGCCTTGCCCTCGGATGCCAGCAAATTGTCCATCAAGAGCCGGTTGCGGCTGAAGGCGAGACGGGCCTTGAAGTCGTCGCGGTCTTCGATCTTCTTGGCTTCGGCCGCCTTGGCGACGATCTTCATGTCGATCAGAAAGGCCAGTACGTTTTCCTTCTTGGTCGACGGATCCATCTGGGCGAGGCTCGGCCCGAGCTCTTCCTCGGCAAGAGTGACGTCGCTTTGACGGATTTCAGCGCCGTTCACCTTGGCAAGGACGGGATTGGCTTCTTCCGCCCGCAACGGCAGGCCGGCGAGCAAAACCATCGCAAGACAGCCTGTGGCGGCGGAGGCGAGGCGGGCACGCATGCCGAATTTCGCGTCGGATAGCGAGGTGGTCATGGAAAATCCTTATCTTCAAAGCCGTTTGGCTGTTGGGGTAGAGCTTATCGGGGCCGCGGCGACACTCGCCCAATAGCGCGGCCTTGGCAACGCGAAAAGTCTGTCAAAATGATGAAATCCGTGAAAGGCAAGCAGCTCGGTTTTCGGCCCTTCACGATCCACATTGCCGCGTCGTGGGGAGAGGGATTGGGAACGCGAGCGGACCATCGATTAAGCATGCCGATTTCTCGGGGCAGGCCGCCGACCAAGGCCGCCGAATGCGCATGCCGCAATCGCTTTGCCGGGCTTCAGTCCGCAGGCCGGCCGCCGTTGACAAGCCTCTGGCCCAGCCATATCTCTGCGAAACCTAAGTCAATGGCGATAGCGCGTTTTTTACTGCGTTCTGGCCGTTGAACCTTGGTTTGCTGAATTCCCACTCATTGGACGCATGATCCCCGCTTAGGGGCCGGCCCACGATGCGTCACGATGAGTTGATAGGCAACCCCGCTGGACCACCTCACGGCAGCTTTGCCGGCCGCAAGAACAGGAATTTGGCATGATCGGCGCGCTCGCCCGCAAGTTTTTCGGTTCCGCCAATGACCGGCGGATCAAGGGTTATCAGCCCCGCGTCGATGCCATCAACGCCCTGGAACCGGAGCTTGCGGCGCTTTCGGACGAAGCGCTGAAGACGCGCACCGCCGAATTCCGCCAACAGCTCGCCGAAGGCAAGACGCTGGACGATATCCTGGTGCCGGCCTTCGCCACGGTCCGTGAGGCGGCCAAGCGTACGCTCGGCCAGCGCCATTTCGACGTGCAGCTCATTGGCGGCATGGTGCTGCACGAAGGCGATATCGCCGAAATGAAAACCGGTGAAGGCAAGACGCTGGTGGCCACGCTTGCCGTCTACCTCAACGCGCTGGCCGGCAAGGGCGTCCACGTCGTCACCGTTAACGATTACCTCGCCCGGCGCGACTCCGCATGGATGGGTGAGATCTACAGCTTTCTCGGCCTGACCACCGGGGTCATCGTCCACGGCCTCGACGATGCCGAGCGCAAGGAATCCTATGCTTGCGATATTACCTACGGCACCAACAACGAATACGGCTTCGATTATCTGCGCGATAACATGAAGTACCGGCTCGAGGACATGGTCCAGCGCGGGCACTTCTATGCCATCGTCGACGAAGTCGATTCGATCCTGATCGACGAGGCGCGCACGCCGCTGATCATCTCCGGGCCGCTCGATGACCGTTCGGATTTCTACAACACCATCGACACCTTCTTTCCCAAACTCGACAAGAGCGACTACGACATCGACGAGAAGCAGCGCACGGTGACGCTGACCGAAGCCGGCATGGAGAAGATCGAAACGCTGCTGCGGGATGCCGGCCTGCTCAAGGGCGATTCGCTCTACGACGTCGAGAACGTCTCGGTCGTTCACCACATCAACCAGGCGCTGCGCGCCCACTCGCTCTTCACCCGCGACAAGGACTACATCGTCCGCGACGGCGAGGTCATTATCATCGACGAGTTCACCGGCCGCATGATGCCGGGCCGGCGCTATTCGGAAGGCTTGCACCAGGCGTTGGAAGCGAAGGAACATCAGCCGGTACAGCCGGAAAATCAGACGCTGGCCTCGATCACCTTCCAGAATTATTTCAGGATGTACGAAAAACTGTCCGGCATGACCGGCACCGCGGCGACCGAAGCCGACGAATTGTTCGACATCTACAAGCTCGAGGTCGTGGAAATCCCGACCAACATGCCGGTGGCCCGTCTCGACGAAGACGACGAGGTCTACCGTACCCAGAAGGAAAAATACGCCGCGATCCTGTCCGAGGTGGAGCGCGCCAACGCACGGCTGCAGCCGGTGCTGGTCGGCACCGCTTCGATCGAGAAATCCGAAGTGCTGGCCGAATACCTCAAGCAGAACGGCTACAAGCAGATCGACTTCGGCAACGAAAAGGCGATGGAGAAGCTCTACGCCGCCGCGCGCGCCGGCAAGCCGGCCAAGCTGTTTGCGGTGCTGAACGCGCGCTTTCACGAACAGGAAGCCTACATCGTCGCCGAAGCGGGCGTGCCAGGCGCGATCACGATTGCGACCAACATGGCCGGCCGCGGTACCGACATCAAGCTCGGCGGTTCGCTGGAAATGCGCATCCAGCATGAGACCGCAGGGATCGCCGACGAAGCCGAAAGGACCGCGAAGATCGAGCAAATCAAGGCCGACGTCGAGCGCTTCCGCGAGCTCGTGCTGAAGGCGGAAGAGACGATCGAGATCGAACCCGCCAAGGGCGGCAAGCCCGCCAAGGCCGTGGCCAAGCCGGGCGGGCTCTACATCATCGGATCCGAACGTCACGAATCGCGGCGCATCGACAACCAGCTTCGCGGCCGTTCCGGTCGCCAGGGCGATCCCGGCCGTTCGAAATTCTTCCTGTCGCTGGAAGACGACCTGATGCGGATTTTCGGCTCTGACCGGCTCGACAGCATGTTGACGCGGCTCGGCCTGAAGGAGGGCGAGGCCATCATCCACCCCTGGATCAACAAGGCGCTGGAAAAGGCACAGCAGAAGGTCGAGGCCCGCAACTTCGACATCCGCAAGAACCTCCTGAAATTCGACAACGTCCAGAACGACCAGCGCAAGGTGATCTTCGACCAGCGCATCGATCTGATGAAGGATGAAAGCGTCGCCGAGACCGTCGCCGACATGCGACGCGCCTTCGTCGAGGACGTTGTCACCAAGCATGTGCCCGAACACGCCTATGCCGAGCAATGGGACACCGCCGGACTGAAGGAAGAATTGAAACGCGTGCTCGACATCGATCTGTCGGTCGATGACTGGGCCAAGGAAGAGGGTATCGCCGACGAGGAGCTGCTGACGCGTATCGAGGACCGCGTTGACCAGCATATGGCCGCCAAGGTGGCACAGTGGGGCCCCGAGGTGATGCGTTACGTCGAGAAGACCATCCTGTTGCAGACACTCGACCATCTATGGCGCGAGCATCTGGTGATGCTCGACCACCTGCGCCAGGTGATCGGCCTGCGCGGCTATGGCCAGCGCGACCCGCTGCAGGAATACAAATCGGAGGCGTTCAGCCTGTTCGAGTCGATGATCTCGCATCTGCGTGAGGCGGTGACGGCGCAACTGATGCGCGTCGAAATCGTCCCGCCGGAAGATCAGCGGCCGACATTGCCGGCGATGGAAGCGCACAAGCTCGATCCGAATACCGGCGAGGACGAAATGGCGTTCGCCAATGCCTCGCTGGTGCCTACGGCTACCGCCAACCGGGATCCAAAAAACCCGGCGAGTTGGGGCAAGGTCGGCCGCAACGAGGATTGCCCCTGCGGCTCAGGCAAGAAGTTCAAGCATTGCCACGGCAAGTATGCGTGAGTGCTTGACCCTCTCGCGCGCCCGCTCCCTGTCTTAACGAGTGAACGCTCAACGCGCCGCGTTGAGCAGGGCAATCGTCTTCGATGTGGCGGTGACGAGCTTACTTGGCCGCCGAGAAGCGGCTCTCGAACGAATTCGCCGATACGACCGGCTGCGCTCCGGCGACCATGCCATCCTTGGGTGTGGCCGGAGCGGGCGCAGGAGCAGGGGCCTCCGCGGCAGCGTCGGTCACCGCCGGCTTCAAGCCAGGACGGCTGGACGCTTGTTTGCTCTCGCTCTTTGCCTTCGGGATCGAAGCTTCCTGACGCGGCTTGCCTTCGGCGACCTTGGGCTTGGCCGGGGCGGGTTGCGCGGTGGCTGCAGAATCCGCCGACGCGCTGCCGAGGCCCATCTTGTGGGCAAGGCTCGAGAAGAAGCCCTCAGATTGCGTATTCTGGGCTTGGGTGTTTTGCGCAGCCGCGGCCGCTACGCGCGTTGCAGGCTCGGGTGAGGCGGCGGGCGTAAGCGAGGCTACGAATGGTTGATCCGGCGACGTAACCGGTCCGCGCGGCGGATTAACGTTCGCAGGGATAGTGCCAGGCGGCTTATCGAAGGTGAGCAACGCCAGCCCCGAACCGCCGTCCGACAGTCCGGTATTGCCGCCGGGGAGCTTGGCAGCGAATACCCGGTGCATACCGCCGTCGATGCCGCTGTTGATTCGGGCCACCGGCGTTCCACGCGCAACTAGCTTGGCGAATTCGGCCTGATCGGCCTCCTCTTTCTCCCGCACGGCGTCGGCGACTTCCTCCGGAACGACATAAGCGGGACATTTGGCCGAAGCCTCGAATACCGGCTCCCGCTTGGCGTCCGGCGCCTTCACCGCATCGAACACATATTTCTTTTCGCAGAAATCGACCTTCGGCTCCTGCCGTGTCACCTCGAAATGATCGTAGCCTTCCTTGATCATTTTCCAGAACGGCATGTTCGAATTGTTGCGGTGCTTGGCCATATTGAGCGGCGTCATCCGGAACGGATAGGCCTGAAACTGGAACGACTTCTGGCCGCCGAAAAAGGACTCACGTCCCAGCGAATAGATTTCCGCGATCTGTTCGTCGGTCATCGCGTAGCAGCCGCGCGACGAGCAATCGCCGTGAACCATCAGCTCGGAGCCGCTGTGTCCGAGCGATCGGTCGTAGGCGTTCGGATATCCCGTGTTGAATGAAAGATAATACGCCGACTGCGGATTCATCTGCGCCGGCGAGATCGAATAGAAACCCTCCGGAGCCTGGCGGTCGCCTTCGCGAACCTTGGGTCCCAGGTCTCCCGACCAGCGGCAGATCGGATAGGTCTTCAGAAGCGCGAAGCGGCCCGAGCGGTCCTGTTTCCAGACCTCGAGCTCGGCCTCCTGCTTGAACAGCCGGACCAGGATCGGCGATTGCAGATCCATGTCCTTCGCCACCATCTCGGCGATGAGCTTTGGCGGGACGGGCTGATTGGCTTTGGCGTTAGTGGCGAGTGAAATCTCGTCGCTGTTGCAGCCGGCCAACAACACACCAGCCGCGAGCGCGGCAGATGTGATGAGCGCGCGAACCAGCGAGCGACAGATCAATGCAAAGCTCCACACCCAACGGGCAATTTTCGCACCCAAAAACAGCGTCCATGCCCTGAAGCCATTGAATAAAATATTATCCTTAAGCCCCCTTGGTCGCAAGCCAAGGTGGGCTTGCGGCACGTAACCGCCTCACGCATGGTGAACGGAGCTTAAATCGGGGTGTCTGGGCCTAATTGCGGCCAAAATGGCTAAATTCTGAAAAAGTTGGGGCCTAAGGACGCAATTCACCCAAGCTTCCGGCCGATATCGAGGAATTTCTGCCGTCGCTGCCGGCGAATCGCCTCCCCGTCGAGGCCCCGCAGCTCACCCAGCGTCTGCGCGATCGCTTCGCCAGTAACCGCAATCATGGCAGCGGGGTCGCGATGCGCGCCTCCTGCCGGCTCTTTCAGGATCTGATCGATGACGCCAAAACGCAGCATGTCCTGTGCAGTGATCTTCATGCTGGTCGCCGCTTCCTGGGCCTTGGTTCCGTCCCGCCACAGGATCGAGGAGGCGGCCTCCGGCGAGATCACGCTGTAGATCGCGTGCTCGAACATCAGCACGCGGTTAGCGGTCGTGATGGCGATGGCGCCGCCGGACATCCCCTCGCCGGTGACGATCGCCACATTGGGCACCCCTAGCGAAAGGCACGCATCGGTCGAGCGCGCAATGGCTTCGGCCTGTCCGCGCTCCTCCGCGCCGATGCCGGGATAGGCGCCGGCGGAATCGACGATCGACAGCACGGGAATGCCGAATCGGTCGGCCATCTCCATCAGCCGTACCGCCTTGCGGTAGCCCTCGGGGCGCGCCATGCCGAAATTATGCTTGATGCGGGATTCGGTGGTGGCGCCTTTCTCCTGACCGATCACGCAGATGCTCTCGCCGCGGAAGCGGCCGAACCCGCCGACCAGCGCCTCATCCTCGCCAAACTTGCGGTCGCCCGCGAGCGGCGTGAATTCCGAAATCAAGGCGGCGATGAAGTCAGTGAAATGCGGCCGCTGCGGATGCCGCGCCACCAGGGTTTTCTGCCACGGCGTCAGGTTGGCGTAGAGATCGCTCAGCGCTTGCGCGGCCTTGTCTTCGATCCGCGCGATCTCTTCGCCGATGTCGCTGCCGGAAGCCGCCAGCGCGCGCAATTCGTCGATCTTGGAGTCGAGTTCGGCGACTGGCTTTTCGAAGTCAAGATAACTGCGCATGTGATCCGGCATCAAATCAATATAGGGATGAAGCCGCTTGCGAGCGAAGCGGCTTTTGATTCGCGCGAAGAAATCGCGCATCTTCAATAATTTACTGCGCGCTCCGGCGCCAGAGGGGCCACCGTTGGCAAACCCTCCCGTCAGGGGTTGGGGCGGGAAATGGCTCTTTCAGGGGAGAGGGCGCAGAAGTCAAGGTGGGTTTCCCAGCCTGGCCGCGCCCGCCGTGAGAGACGATTCGCTACTTCTCCGCCAGCGGATGCAGGTCGCGCACCAGGCTCTTCAGGCGTTCCTCGACGACATGCGTATAGATCTGGGTTGTCGAGATATCGGTGTGGCCAAGCAGCGTCTGCACGATGCGCAAATCCGCACCGTTGTGCAGAAGATGGCTCGCAAAGGCGTGGCGCAGCACGTGCGGGCTGACCAGCCGCGGCGCAAGACCCGCGAGGGCCGCCAGCTCCTTCAGGTCGCGCGCAAAATGTTGCCGCGTCAGATGTCCGCTCTCGCCGGACGAGGGAAACAGCCATTTCGAGCCTGCCGCGATTTTCTTTTTCGTCTGCTTGAGCGCTTCCATCGCCGCGAGATAATCGGCCATCGCCCGGCGCGAAGCCTTGTTCAGCGGCACCAGTCGTTCCTTGTTACCCTTGCCGCGCACCACGATCATGCGGGCATCGCTGCGCGCTGCCGATAACGGCAGCGCTACGAGTTCCGAGACGCGCAAGCCCGTGGCATAGAGCACTTCAAGCAGGCAATAGAGCCGCATCGCGCGAAGCCGCTGCTGGGCCGAGGCTTCCCCTGACTCGGCCAGCGCCTTGGCGCGCGCCAGCAGGCGATCGACGTCGGCAATCGAAAGCACCTTCGGCAGACCGCGGCCGCGCTTGGGACCGGACAGGATCGCCGCGGGGTCGTCACCGCGAATTCGTTCGTTGAGCAGGAAGCGAAACAATTGCCGCATGGCCGATAGCCGGCGCGCCACGCTCGACGATTTAAAGCCCCGGGCGTCGAGGGCGGCGAGGTAGTCCCGCAGCGCCTGCGTCGCCGCGCCGGCCAAGCCCTGGCCGCTCGAGCCGAGAAATTCGGACAAATCGGCGAGGTCGCGGCGATAGGCATCGAGGGTATTCTCGCCGGCGCCCTGTTCGGCCGCCAGCATGTCGAGGAACAGGTTGATCAACTTGGCGTCTGAGGGCTTGGCACGCATCGGCCCACCGTAGCGTCCAATTCTTGACGAAGCCTATTGCCTGTTCTTGAGGAACTTGTCCGCAGGGATCGTGATCGTCATTTCCCGCGGTTTCGGGTTGACGAAATTCGCCAGCGCGAAAATCGCGCCATAGACGATCCCGGCGATGACGGCGACGACGGCCAAGAAGCGGAACAGGCTGGGCATGCGAGCGCCTCAGGCGGCGAATTAACTAATTAACCATTGAATTCATCGGGGATGGCCTGATCCGACTACCACCACGTTCGCCATTCCCTTGCAAGAGTGTCCCGGCGAGAGCCGGACCACTAGCAACGGTATCGGCGGGGGTAGTATGGTCGGCTGAATTGCCGCTTCCCGCGGCCGCTGAGCGATGAAATGCCCGAAATAGTTCTGCCGAACGCCAGTACGACCCACGAGGCCGACATCATGGCCGTTTTGGACGGCCGCTCAGTCGTGCTGGTGGGCATGATGGGGGCCGGCAAATCCACCATCGGACGGCGGCTCGCGGCGCGACTTGGCCTGCCCTTTCTCGACGCGGACGGCGAAATCGAGGCGGCGGCGGGGATGTCGATTCCCGATATTTTCGAAATCCGGGGCGAGCCGGATTTCAGGGATGGCGAGGCGCGGGTGATCGCGCGGCTTCTCGACAGCGGTCCGGCAGTGCTTGCGACCGGCGGCGGGGCCTTCATGCGCCAGGAGACCCGCGATCGAATTCGCGACAAGGCCGTCTCGATTTGGCTCAAGGCCGATACCGATATCATCATGCGCCGGGTGAAGCGCCGATCCGACCGTCCGCTGCTGCAGACCCCGGATCCCGAGGCGACCGTCGACCGCCTGATCGGTGAGCGCGATCCGGTCTACCGGCAGGCCGATCTGACGGTGTGGTCGCGCGACGTGCCGCACGAGAAGATCGTCGATGAATGCATCGATGCCCTGCACGGCTTTTTGTGCCGCGGCGGGTAAGGGAGAGACGCACGTCAGAGTGACCATCACATCATGACCGCACCGTTGAAACACTCGGATTTCGTCACCGTCGACGTTGCTCTCGGCGATCGCGCCTATGACATCGTTATCGGACGCGACGTGCTGCCATCGCTTGGCAAGCGTGTCGCCGCCTTGCGGCCGGGGGCGCGAACCGCTGTGGTCACCGACCGCAATGTCGCAAGTCACTGGCTTGAAGAGGCCGAAGCCTCGTTCGCGGAGGCCGGCATTGCCACCTCGCATATCATCGTCGAGGAAGGCGAGGGCTCGAAGACCTATGCCGTCCTCGAACGGGTCAGCGAGGCGTTGATCGCCGCGAAGATCGAGCGCAACGATCTGGTGATCGCGCTCGGTGGCGGCGTGGTCGGCGACCTCGCGGGCTTTGCGGCAGCGATCCTGCGGCGCGGGGTGGATTTTGTCCAAGTACCGACCTCGCTGCTTGCGCAAGTCGACTCCTCCGTCGGCGGCAAAACCGGCATCAATTCGCCGCAAGGGAAAAACCTCATCGGCGCATTTCACCAGCCGGTGCTGGTGATCGCCGATTCCGCCGTGCTCGACACCTTGCCGCCGCGGCAGTTCCGTGCGGGCTATGCCGAAGTCGCCAAATATGGCGTGCTTGGCGACGAGGCCTTTTTCACTTGGCTCGAGACCAATCACGGCGAGATATTCGCCGGCGGCGCGGCGCGCGAGCACGCGATCGCGACCTCCTGCCGGGCCAAGGCGGCGATCGTGGCGCGCGACGAGCGCGAGAACGGCGAACGGGCGCTGCTCAATCTCGGCCACACTTTCGGCCACGCGCTTGAAGCGGCGACAGGCTTTTCCGACCGCCTGTTTCACGGTGAAGGCGTCTCGGTCGGCATGGTGCTGGCGGCGGAACTGTCCGCGCAACTCGGGATGATCGCCGAGCAGGACGCTACGCGCGTCAAGCGCCACCTTGCCGAGGTTGGTCTGCCGACCCATTTGCAGGATATTGCGGGATTTACCCAGGAGGGACTTGCCGACGCCGATGCGCTGATGGCGCTAATGGCGCAGGACAAGAAAGTCAGGCGCGGCCGGCTTACCTTCATCCTGCTCGAGGCCATCGGCCGTGCCGTGATTGCGCCCGATGTCGAACATTCGGTGGTTCGCGATTTTCTGAAAACCAGGCTGAAGCGCAGATCATAGCGGGCTTTCGCGAAATCATCGCGTCAACAGCAGATGAAGTGAATATCGCGTCATGGATTGGATTACGCTCTCCGTCGTTGTTATCTGCCTGCTGATCTCGGCGTTTTTCGCCGCGAGCGAGACTGCGCTGACCGGCGCGTCGCGGGCCAGCATGCTGCGGCTATCGAAGCAGGGCAATCGGGACGCTACCATCGTCTCAAGCCTGTCGGCGATGCGCGAACGGATGATCGGCGCGCTCTTGCTCGGCAACAACATCGCCAATATCGGCGCCTCGGCGCTCGCAACCGGCATCTTCACGATATGGTTCGGCGAAGTCGGCGTGCTCTACGCCACGGCCGTGATGACGGTGTTGGTCGTTATCTTTGCCGAGGTGCTGCCGAAGACCATTGCCATCAACGCACCGGACCGCGTGGCGCTCGCCGTCGCGCGGCCGATGAAGGTCATGGTGTTTCTGCTCGGGCCACTGCTCAGCATCGTCGAGACCATCGTGCGGGTATTGATGCGACTGATCGGCGTGAATGTCGGTCACAATCAGCAGATCCTGTCGCCGTTCGAGCGGCTGCGCGGCGCCGTCGACCTGCTCCATCATGAAGGCAAGGTCGAAAAGCAGGACCGCGACATGCTGGGCGGTCTGCTCGACCTCCGCGAGCTCGAGGTCTCCGACGTGATGGTTCATCGTACCGAAATGGTGATGATCAACGCCGACCTGTCGCCGGAAGAACTGGTGCGGGAGGTGCTGGCGACCGAATATACGCGGATTCCGCTGTGGCGCGACAAGCCTGAAAACATCATCGGCGTGTTGCACGCCAAGGACCTCTTGCGCGCCATCCGCGCCTCCGACGGCGATACGTCGAAGATCGATGTCACCACGATCATGCTGCCGCCATGGTTCGTGCCGGAGATGCGCCCGGTCTCCGAGCAGCTCAAGGCGTTCCGCCGCCGCAAGACCCACTTCGCGCTGGTGGTCGACGAATACGGCGAAGTCGAAGGCATGGTGACGCTGGAAGATATTCTGGAAGAAATCGTTGGCGACATTTCCGACGAGCACGACGTGGTGGTGGCTGGCGTTCGCGCCCAGCCCGATGGGTCCGTGGTGGTCGATGGCTCGGTGCCGATCCGCGATCTGAACCGCGCGATGGATTGGCATCTTCCCGATGAAGAGGCCACGACCGTCGCAGGCCTGGTGATCCATGAGGCGCGCTCGATCCCGGAGCGGGGCCAGAGTTTCACCTTCCACGGTTTCCGTTTCCGCGTACTGCGGCGCGAGCGCAACCGTATCACCGCGCTTCGGATCGTGGCCGTGCCGCGCGAGCCGGCGGTGGCGGAAGAGAAACCTAGGCGGGCCGGGAAGGCGTTTTAGCCCCCAAGGGCATCCGTCATGGTCTCGTAGAACCGAAAACTCCGATACCTGTTGTGCTCTCCAGGGCGTGACCGCTAGGAGCCCGGCTCCCCCGGCGCCTGCGCCTTGATCGCCAGTGCATGCACGGAGCCGGCGAGTTCCGCCGCTAGCGTTGCGTTAATCATACGGTGGCGCTCTACCCGGCTCTTCCCTTTGAAGGCTGTCGATACGATATAGACGCTGAAATGCGTCTCGCCGCCCGGCCTGTGGCCGGCATGGCCTTCGTGAAGATGTGATTCGTCGGCAACGTCGAGGCTTTGCGGCGAGAAAGCTTCACGCAACTTGTTTCTGATAGCGTCTTTGGTGCTCATGGCGGCGGCAATAAGCACTAAAGCCGCCTTCGTCAATGGCGTATCGGGAGAGAAGCTTTCGCAATGTCAAGACTTGAAGCTTTTCGCATTGCGTAGTCATAGTCAGCCATGCCGATTGATTCATCCAAGTTCTTCGACTCCATTCGCATCAAGCCCAACAAGCTGAGCGCGAAGCAGCAGGCGGCCGCGCGCGAATCTTCCGCGATGTGCGAATGGCCGGAGTGCAAGAACAAGGGGCCGCACCGCGCGCCCAAGGGCCGGAACAAGGACAAGGAGTATTGGCACTTCTGTCTCAATCACGTCCGCGAATACAATCAGTCCTATAATTTCTTCCAGGGCATGAATGCCGATGCGGTCGCGCGCTACCAGAAGGATGCGCTGACCGGCCATCGCCCGACCTGGAAGATGGGTGCCAATACCAGCGCCAAGAGGGGCAAGGGCAGCGCCGAGGCCGATCTCGAAGGCGCCATCGATCCGTTCAGCATGTTCTCCGAGCTTAATGGCCGCGGCCGTTGGCGGCCGGGTCCTGGCGCCGGCGCCGAGACCAAGGCCGAAACCCGAAAAATATTCAATGCTGAGCGCAAGGCGCTGCAGGTGATGGGGCTGGGTTCCGACGCGACGCTCGAGACCGTCAAGGCCAAATACAAGGCGCTGGTCAAGCAGCATCATCCCGACGCCAATGGCGGCGACCGCTCGACCGAGGATCGTCTGATCGAGATCATCAAGGCGTATAATTATCTGAAAACGGTCGTGCGCGCGGGTTGACTGCTTTACTCGCCTTGGCGCAGTTACCGGGACCGCGAGGTTAGTCCTTGCGAACCGGTCCAACCGCCGGTTTGATCGCGCCGCTGCCGTTCCTGCGGCGAATCGCCCAGGTCAGCAACGCGACGATCGCGGCGCCGATGATCACCGTCGCCATCCAGTATTCCTTGGCTACATGAGCATGGGGTGCAAAGCCGCCATATTTATGCAGCGCCTCCACCGCGACCACGCCGGGCAGCACATGGGCGGGCGCCCATAGCAGGATCGCGGGGACGTTGACGGCGTAGAACAGCGGCGGTGACATCCCGAGCGCCCCCGCCGTGATCGGCACGAGGGCCCTGATCGGCGGCACGAAGCGGGCGAAGAATACCGCCAGCGTACCCCAGCGACGGAAAAAGGCTTCGCTTTGCGCGATCACCCGCGGATAATTTGACAGCGGCCAGGAGCTCAAAATTTCGCCCTGCTCGCGGTACCCGATCCAGAAGGCCGATCCATCGCCGAGCAACGCGCCGGCAATCGCGGCGGCCAGCACCCACTCCAGCCGCAGGTCGCCGCCCGGTACCAGCGCGCTCAGCGCAAAGATGATGGTCGAACCCGGAATCACCGAGCCCGCGATTGGGACCGCCTCCAGCAGGGCTGCGAGAAACAGGGTCAGATAGGCAAGCCCCGCATGCGCCGAGACAAACGCAATCAATGGGTCGGTCAATGAGGCCACGAGATTCCCGTATTTACCGAGGCGGTCCGGTCTGGGCGAAGACCTAACATAACTCAACGCGAGGGTGGAAAGCGCCGGCGGTGCCGCCATGCGGTGGATGGCCGGACGCCTCCAGCAAAAGCATGGCGTGATTCGCAGGGCAGCCTTCCAAAAACCGCGTCTAATACCTATCTTTATGAAAACTCAACGGAACTTTGATCGGGCCGCGGGCTTCTGCCAATCGTCGCTCTCTGATAGGTTCCAACCAAGCACCCATCCGCAGCCACACTTGTGAATCTGGTTTCGGGAGCGTCCGAGACCTCGGAGGATTGATGACGACCGCCGCCATGACCAAAATTGAGGAGCCCGCCGGTATGCCCGACATGAAGGTGTCGGTGCGGCAGGTATTCGGCATCGACACCGACCTCGAAGTGCCGGCTTATTCCGAAGTCGATCCGCATGTGCCGGACATAGACGCGGATTATCGTTTTGATCGCGCCACGACGCTTGCCATCCTCGCCGGCTTCGCCAAGAACCGCCGCGTGATGGTCACCGGCTATCACGGCACCGGGAAGTCGACCCATATCGAACAGGTCGCAGCACGGCTCAATTGGCCATGCGTCCGCGTCAATCTCGACAGCCACATCAGCCGCATCGATCTGGTGGGCAAGGATTCCATCGTCATCAAGGATGGCAAACAGGTCACGGAATTCCGCGACGGCATCCTGCCGTGGGCGCTCCAACACAATATCGCGCTGGTATTCGACGAATACGACGCCGGCCGTCCCGACGTGATGTTCGTGATCCAGCGCGTGCTCGAAGTCTCCGGTCGCCTGACGCTGCTCG
This sequence comes from Bradyrhizobium sp., assembly GCA_035308285.1. Taxonomy (GTDB): domain Bacteria; phylum Pseudomonadota; class Alphaproteobacteria; order Rhizobiales; family Xanthobacteraceae; genus Bradyrhizobium. Next base: position 33,603 of record DATGGY010000058.1, read on the forward strand.
ACCAGAACAAGGTGATCAAGCCGCATCCCGCGTTCCGGCTGTTTTCGACCGCCAACACGGTCGGTCTTGGCGACACCTCCGGCCTCTATCACGGCACCCAGCAGATCAACCAGGGTCAGATGGACCGCTGGTCGATCGTCACCACGCTCAATTATCTGGCGCATGACGAAGAGGTCGAGATCGTGCTGGCGAAAGCCCATCACTACCGCACCTCAGAGGGGCGCGACATCGTCAACAAGATGGTGCGGCTCGCCGATCTCACCCGCAACGCCTTCGCCAACGGGGATCTGTCGACGGTGATGAGCCCGCGCACCGTGATCACCTGGGCGGAGAATGCCGAGATTTTCGCCGATATCGGCTTTGCGTTCCGCGTCACATTCCTCAACAAGTGCGACGAACTGGAACGGCCGCTGGTGGCCGAATTCTACCAGCGCTGTTTCAACATGGAACTCGCGGAATCTGCGGTCAACGTGGCGATGAGCTGATGCCATGCCCGCGATCTCCGTCGAGCGCACGATTGGGGAGACCAAGCGCGCGGTGCTCGGCGGGCTCATTCGCTATAATGAGCAGAAGATGGGAAAGCAGAAGTATCGCCGCTTTGCCATTTCGCTGAGAGACAAGGATAAGATCGTCGGCGGAATCGTCGGCGAGGTCTGGACCACCGTTTTATTCATCCAATTCTTCTGGATCGAGGAGAGATTCCGCGGCAAGGGCCATGGGGCGGCATTGATCAAGAAGATCGAGGATGAAGCCCGGCAGTTCGGCGCGATACGATCCTATGTCGACACCATGAGCGTCCAGGCGCCCGATTTCTACCGGACCTGCGGTTATGAGGCATTCGGCGCAATCGATGGCTATCCCGGCGGCGTGACGCGCCACTGGTTTACCAGGGCGCTATAGAGACGAGTATGACCACTTCGAATACGAAATTCCGCACCGGATCGAAGGAAGCGCCGACCGAGCCGTTCAAGCGCGCGGTGACGGCCTGTCTGCGCGCGATTGCAAAGAAGCCCGAGCTCGAGGTGACATTCGCCGCCGAACGGCCCGGTCTTTCGCCGGGCAAGGCGCGGCTTCCGGAACCGGCGCGCAAGATGACGCGGCGCGATGCTGCGATCGTGCGCGGCCACGCCGATTCGATGGCGCTGAAGCTCGCCTGTCACGATCCGAAAGTTCACCGCAAGCTGATGCCGGGAAATCCGCAGGCCCGCGGCGTGTTCGAAGCCGTCGAGCAGGCCCGGGTCGAGGCGCTCGGTTCGCGGCGGATGGCGGGCGTTGCGAAGAATCTCACCGCGATGCTCGACGATCATTTCCATCGCGGCAAGTTCGACGAGATCACCGATCGCGCCGACGCGCCCTTGTCGGATGCGCTGGCGATGCTGGTGCGCGAACGCCTGACCGGCCTTGCGCCGCCCGCCGCGGCGCGCAAGATGGTCGACCTCTGGCGGCCGATCCTCGAAGACAAGATCGGCACGCGGCTCGACCGGCTCGATCGGCTTGCCGAGGATCAGGTGAAATTCGGCGACGCGGTGCACGATCTGTTATCCGCACTCGAGCTCGGCGACGAACGCAACGCGGAAGCCGACGAAGACGAGAATCAGGACGACAACCGTGACGGCGAGAACGACCAGTCCGGTGCAGAAGGCTCGCCCGATTCCGATGCCGCGCAGGAAATGAGCGCCGATCAGGCCCAAGCCTCCACCGACGAGCTGTCGGAGAGCGCGATGGAAAGCGCGCAGGCGTCTACGTCGGACACCTTCGACGACGGTGAACTCGGCGACGACGAGACGCCGGGCGAAGCCACGCGGCCGAATTCCCGCGGCGCCAACGAACCGCGCGGCCCGGAATATCATGCCTTTGCGCCGAAATTCGACGAGGTGATCGCGGCCGAAGACCTTTGCGATCACGACGAACTGGAACGCCTGCGCAGCTATCTCGACAAGCAACTTGCGCATCTGCAAGGCATCGTCGCCCGGCTCGCCAATCGGCTCCAGCGTAGATTGATGGCGCAGCAGAACCGCGCCTGGGAGTTCGATCTCGAGGAAGGCATTCTCGATCCCGCCCGCCTGTCGCGGGTCGTGACCGATCCCTACCATCCGCTTTCGTTCATGCACGAAAAGGAAGCGACCTTCCGCGACACGGTGGTGACATTGCTGCTCGACAATTCCGGCTCGATGCGCGGCCGTCCCATTACGGTCGCCGCGACCTGCGCGGATATTCTGGCGCGCACGCTGGAACGTTGCGGCGTGAAGGTGGAAATTCTCGGCTTCACCACCCGCGCCTGGAAGGGCGGACAGTCGCGCGAGGCGTGGCTTGCCGCCGGCAAGCCGCCCAATCCGGGCCGCCTCAACGACCTTCGGCATATCATCTACAAGGCAGCGGATGCGCCCTGGCGGCGCGCCCGCAAGAATCTCGGCCTGATGATGCGCGAGGGCCTCTTGAAGGAAAATATCGACGGCGAAGCGCTCGACTGGGCGCACAAGCGCCTGCTCGGCCGGCCCGAGCAGCGCAAGATACTGATGATGATTTCCGATGGTGCGCCGGTCGACGACTCCACGCTGTCGGTCAATCCCGGCAATTATCTGGAGCGGCACCTGCGCCATATCATCGAGGAAATCGAGAC
>DATGGY010000059.1:0-32902 GCA_035308285.1 Bradyrhizobium sp.
TCCAGTACGACGCGGTAAGCCCGCGAGCCGGTCGCCCGCGACGCGCAGATAACGGTGGCGTGGGCCCCAGCGCCTAGGTTGGTTCGTGGAACGCATGATCAATCCGACGCGAGTTGCAGTGGCCGTATGCGCAGCGCTGCTGTGGACCCCGCTCTTTGATGGCGGCCTCGATCCGGCGGTGGCAGGTCAGATCGCGGCGTCGACCGAGGCCGCCGCGGCGCCCGCCGTCCAGCCAACAGCCGCGCCGCGGGGACGAGCCTACCTGTTCCGCGGAGCCTTGGGGCCGTTCTTCTCGCGCGGGATGGATCGCCTGACCGAACGGATCGAGCAGGCGGGAATCAGCGCGAATGTCTTTGAATTCACGGTTTGCCGGCTGATCGCCGACCGTGCGATCGGCGAGTATCGCGAAAGTCCCGCTCCGATCATCCTGATCGGCCATTCAATGGGCGGGTTTTGCGCCGTGAAGTTTGCCGAGATCCTCGAGGCCGAGGGCATCCGGGCGAGTTTGGTTGTTGCCATCGATCCAGCCCACGTGACGCCCGATGTCCCGCTCAATGTCGATCGCTTCTTCAACATTTTCCTGTCGAAGGATGTTCTGGGTGGCGGCGACGTCAAGCCGAGGCCGGGCTTTAAGGGCCACTACGCAAGCTACGACCTTTCGCAGCATGACGAGGTTTCGCACATCAACATCGAGAAGATGAAAGCGGTCCACGAACAGCTCGTGACCAAGATCGTTCAACTGACGGCGGTGAAGGCCGAAGGCGAGCCTGTGCCAATTCGCTATGTCGTTCCCCCCGACACGCCGATCGAGCTCTGGGACAGTGGTATGCCGGTGTTTGCCCGGCCTGGGGAAACGTTGCAGTCGATCGCAGTGGCCTACCACGTGCCGCTCTGGTCGCTCACCCAGATCAACAAGGCAGCCGAGCGTACGCTGCTGATACCAGGCGAGCGCGTCGTCGTTCCGCGTCATCTGGAACCGCTTGTCGAGGTCTCGGGGCAGGTGCCGTCCAGGCATTGATGCCGCCAGAGTGCGGGGCATGCGACCCGCAGATTACGCTCCGCGTTGCGTCAAGAACGGAACCAGCATCGGAACGCGGCGACAGTAGGGTCCGTACGCCTCCGCGCCGAGTTCGCTGGTCAGGAAGCCTTCCTCCATTCGGGCCTTCTGCCAGAGGCCAAAGGCAATCAGTGCGGTGCCGAGCAGCGCGGTGGCGGTTGCGACCGCTAGCCCCGTCGCGATCAAGGCGCCGATCAGCCCGGTATAGATCGGATGACGGACCAGCCCGTAAGGGCCGGTGTCAATGACGCGATGGCCTTCCTTGCGCGTGATGGCGTTCGACCAAAACCGTCCGAGGTGAATTCGCGCCCACCAGGTGAACAGGCAGCCCGCCGCGGTCAGTGCAGCCAGCAGATAGGTACCGGCACTGCCGACATGCCATAGTTGTCCTTCTCCGAGGACTTTCGCAGTCCCTGGCGTCAGCAGGACGGCCCCTATGAGAATTGGAATGCGATAGGCCCGCGAATCCCAAGCCCGGACGTGCTTCTCGGTTCGGCCGGAAAAGAATGAACCCACGGCCCAGCTAGCGAGCCATGTAACCCAAATGAGCGCCAGCAACTGTGTCGGCCAAATGGCGGTCCATCCGCCCCAGACAAAGGACAGAAATTGGTTCGGATCATGCGTCATGGCCGCGACTTATATTCCCGATCGGACGGCGCTGGCAAATCCAGGGAAAGCTGAAGCGGGCGAGGGGCTTAAGCTCTAGGCCTTAGGGATTGTGGTGGGCACCGAGCAGATAGGCAATGGTGTCGCGCAGCGCCGGTTCGATAGGGCGGGGCGCATAGCCAAGCTCGCGTCGCGCCTTTTCAATCGACAGCTCGGTCGCCCGCAGCGCAATTCGGACGCCCTCGGCTGTGCCGGAGGGCGGACGGTGCGTCACATGATCGGATACGAACTCCAGCACCGTAGCGGCGATCTCCGCCAGACGCCCGGGAACCGGGATCGAGACATAGCGGCGGCGGTTGATGGTCGCCATCAACTGCAGAATCTTCTTCAGCGAAATACTCTCGCCGCCGAGAATATAGCGATGGCCGCTTCGCCCGTTCTCCATCGCCAGAATAAGGCCGGCGGCGACATCGCGCACGTCGACCAGATTGACGATGAAATCGAGATACATCTGGACGCGCGCGTTCAGAAAATGCCGCAGCATTGCGGTCGGGGGAGTGAGGTTGTGGTCGTGCGGTCCAATCGGCATCGTCGGCGTGCCGATGACCAGCGGAAATCCGGATGCCGCAGCCTGTGCGGCGAACTGCTCGGCGCGCATTTTCGAGCGGGTATAAGGACCCGGCATTTCCTTCGGCGGCAACAGGCCGGGCTCGCCGGCGGCGTCGCGCAATGGCGTTGGCCGGAAAAGAATGGATTCGGTCGAGCAATGCAGGAACCGCGCAATGCCGCGTTTGCGCGCCGCCGTGATCACGATCTCCGTGCCCCGGCAATTCACCGCGTGGAAGTCATCCTTGTGGGGTACCCACATACCTGGAAGACCTGCAAGGTGGTAGACTTCATCGACGTCGCGGATCGCCTCATCGACGATGCCGCCCTCCAGTATCGAACCCGCAACATACTCGACTTGGGGAAGCGCGCTGGTCGGGGGACGAAGATCGAGAACCCGTAATTTCCGCCCGCCGGCGGCGAGCGCCGACAAAAGGTGCTGTCCAATGAAGCCAGTGCCGCCCGTGACTAGTACCCTGGTCATGAATGCGGCAGCGGCTCGACCTGATGATCCTCGGCAAAGGGTGAAGGGCCGCGGGGCTTTTGCGGCGGAACGTGCTCGATAATGGCCGCCAGATCGTGCCGAAAACCGAGCGCAATAAACAATTTCGTCATCACGAACATCGGCCCCAGCAACAGATGCGAAGGGTTATCCACCAGCGCCGGCTGGCGGTTTTCGAACACCCGATGTCCGACAACCTGAAAACCGACACCGATGACGATCAACATTGCCGTGATTGACCACACGGCGGCAGGTCCGGCATGATTCACGATCAATGCGGCGGCCGACAGCAAGATGAAGGCAACACCAAGAATTGCCATTCCGACGAACGCGTCGAGCAGCAGCCAGTAAATCAGCACCGGCAAAACCATGATCGACGCCACGGTGGTGTGTACGCCCAACGCGGGCAATGGCCACATACTGAGGGGAAGGACCGCCGCCGTGAATAACGACAGGATGCCGAATACGTGAAACGCGCAATTCCAGGGATCGCGATGATACTCCACGTAGTCCGCAAGCTGGCGTTTGAAAAAGGCATTCATGTAATGAACTCGCTACAACCTTCGCGGGCGGAGCACTCCAAAGCGGTGACGTCACAAAATGAAACGAGGCGGCTTACCGCGGCGCGCGGTACTTAAACTTGGGATCAGCCTGAAGTCAAATAACGCCGACTTGCGTTCGCAGCGCGGCTTTGGCGTGTTTTGCGGTGCGTGGATCAGGCCTTTCAGCGCAGCGATTTTGCCCTCATGCGTGGATGAGGCGCCACACAATGGCGCCGGTTGCGCCAAGCAAGAGAACGGAGGTGGCAACCGCCTGGACCGCAAAGCCCGGTCCGCGTTTGTTGGCGGCCTTTGAGTAGCCGATCATGAAAAGGATCCGGCCGCCGATCCAGACCACGCCCAGGACTGCTGCGATCGCATCGCTGATGTAGATCGCAAACAGCCAGAGCGCAGGGAGAAATATCGGCAGCCATTCCAGCGTGTTCATCTGCACGCGAACCGCCCGCTCGAAGTCGGGATTGCCTGTCATCGCCGGCGCCTTGATGCCGAACGTACCCCGCGCTTTTCCGACCCGGGCGCTGGTCAGGTAATAAAACAGCAGCGCAAGGCAGGTGACGAGTGCACTCAGATGAAACATGACGGCCATTTCCTTTCAGAGCGGCGGATTCGAGACGGTGCTTCAATAGCCCGTCATTTCCAGATATCCAACACCGCTGTGGCTACCCGCAAAGCGAATCGGACCTTCCCAATAGGGAAAGCTCGTCCCCATCCAGCTCTTCGCGTTCAATGGCAAGCAAGAGATCGACAGCGCCAGCGCCGGAAGCGCGATGTCCCAGCTGGTCGGAAGTTTTCGTCCCGCAATCTCGGTGAGGGCCGTAGGCGTCATGGTGATGTCGGCTGAGGCGATTTGCCGGGTCTCGCCATTCGGCTTGAACCATTTGCCGGAGGTGTAATTATTGCCGTCGGTCTGGCGTAGCCGAAACAGCATCAGTTTCTCGCCGGAATTGAAATGCAGCGACAGCCAGTCCCACCCGGTTTGATCGGCGGCGAGCGGCTGGCTGCTCCATTCCCGGTCCATCCAGGCCAGTCCGCTGACACCAACGGGCTTGTCGTCGATGGCGATGCTGCCGCTCGCCCTGAAATAAGGCTGGCTGAAATAATAGGAGGCCTGTCCGCGTTCCGATTTCCTGCTGTAGCCGGCCTCGCCCTGCAGCACCAGCGCGCGGTCGGCATCGAGCCGCAATGCGTAGGCGAAATCCGCTCCCGCAGCGCTGAGTTCGAGCGGCGCGATCGTGTCAGCGCGCATTCCATCGAGCCCGCGCATTTGCCATGCGTCGATCCAGGCGCGAAAGGGATTTGCCTCGACGCCGGCCTGCCCGACGCCGCCGCGCGCGAAACTTTCGCTAAAGCGGTGGGTGTCGGCGCGGGTGAGCGCGGCGTGGCCCATCCATATCTGTTGGTTGGCCCACCCTTCCTGCCGCGCACCGGGATGCATGGCCTGGCGAAACAGCGTCCATTGCGCGCCATAGGCGGCGCCGGTTGAATCACTGAGATTCGCCGTCACGTACCACCATTCGATGCGAAAGTCCGGGTGCGCGCCATGATCGACTGGAAATACCAGGGTCTTGCCCGGGACGACCGGCGCGAAGCCTTCGCCGTTCATGCCAAGACCGGCAAAGCCCTGCGCGAAACCCACCTTGCGGCCGAGCGCCAAAGCCAGCGCGCTGCCTGCGAAGACACGGCGGGAGAAATGCCTATCGCTCATCGGCAAAAACCTTGATGAGGGCCGCCGGCTGCATGCGCGCCAGCTTGACAACGGGAATTGCGGCGGCTGCCACCGAAGCCAGCATGGCGACACCGAGAAGTTCGAGCAGTTGCAGCGGGAAGACGTGAAACGGCAGACGCCAACCGAACGCCTTCACATTGACCACCGCAATCAGACACCAGGCGACCAACAGGCCAAGCGGCAGCGCGAGCAGGGCGGTGATGAGCGCGACCGACATGGTTTTCAGAAGTTCGATGGCCGCAAGCCGACGTCGCGTGATGCCGACCGCCCAGAGCGGCGCAAGCTGCGGCAGCCTCGAATTGCCGAGCGTGAGCAGGCTGGTCAGTAGCGCGATGCCGGCAACCCCGAGCGTGAAGGCGTTCAGCGCCGCGGTCACGGCAAAGGTCCGGTTGAAGATCCGTGTTGACTCCGCCTTCAACGTCGCCTGATCGACGAGGCTGCGGCCGTCCAATCCGAACTTGTCCTGCAGCGCCGACATCAGCGGCGAAATCGCAGCCGGCTCGACGCGCAGGCCCAGGCGAGTGCGCGGGATGTTGGGGAAATGCCGGGTCAGCGCCGCGAAATTGACGGCGACCTGGCCCTTTGGATTGCCGTAGTCAGCGTAGATGCCGACAATCGCAAGCCTCCAGCTTCCCCCGGGCGCAGGCACCTCGACCTGATCGCCGATCGCAAGTTTCATCCGTCGAGCCAGTTGCTCGCTGATGAAGCCGGCGTCGCCGGGGCGAAGCCTGGTCCATGCATCGCCGGCCGATTGCAGCAACGGCCAGCGATCGCGATAGGTTGCGTGATCGGGAAGGCCGAGGATTTCGACCGGCGCGCCTGCGATCTGCGCGTCGGCCCGCCCGCCCGGCAGAATCGCTGCGACGTCAGGGCGATCCCGCAGCCATGCCGTGATGGCAGCAGCCTGCGCATCATCGGCCGCATTGACGTAGACATCGGCCGCGAGCCGTCCGTCGAGCCAGGCGATGAAAGTGCGGCTGAAGGTTTCGACCATGGTGCCGACGCCGACATTGACCGAGAGCGCGAGCAAGAGTGCCATCAGCGCCAGCGACAAACCGGAGAGCTGTTGGCGGCTGTCGGCCCAGAACCAGACCGCCAGTGCGCCTTGCGAATGGCGTTGTCCCCGCGCGAGCACCAATTCCAGGATCGCAGGCAATCCAAGTGCTGCGCCAAGCAGCATTGCCGCCAATACCGCAAAGCCTGAAATAACGGAATCGCCGAGCCAGAGGAATCCGCCGGCGGCAGCGAAAATAAGCATTGCCGCCGCGCTCTGAAAGACCAGCCATCTCTGCTGCGCCTGATGCCATGCATAGGGCTGGGCCGCCGCGAGCACCGACAGACGAACCGCCTTCAACAGGCTCGCGGTCGCAGCCAGCAGCGCGCCGATCACGCTGATGGCAAGGCCCGCGATCCACCATTCCGGCTTGAGCGCCAGTTGTCCCGGAATCTGCGCGCCATAAAGTCCGCGCAACGACGCCGCGACATCGGGGAGCAGCGCTGCCGCTATCAGATAACCGCAAACCATCCCCGCAAGTCCCGCAACCAGCGCCAGCGAAATCAGCTCGAGCAGCAGGACCGCGTTCAACTGGCGCGCCGATACGCCGCAGGCGCGTAACGTTCGCAGCATCGGCAGACGCTGCTCGAACGCCAGCCCGATCGCGGAGTTGACGATGAACAGTCCGACGAAAAACGAGAGCAGGCCGAAGGCGGTGAGGTTGAGATGAAAACTGTCGGTCAGGCGTTCGAGATCGCTCTCCGCGTCCGGTTCAATCAGGCGGAGCTTCTCGCCCGCGATCGCTTCAAGCGCCATGGGTGGACCTTTGGCCTTGCCGATCAGGAGGCGCGAAACCTGATCGGGCATTTTGAGAAGCCGCTGGGCAATGCCGATGTCGACCACCATCACACCCGGCGCGAGCTGTGCGGCCAGCCGAATCGGCGGCAGCGGCATGCGGCCGCTTGCCTGCGGCGAGGCGCCTTCCGAAAGGCCAAGTTCGGAAAGCGTCTCGGGTCCCACCAGCGTTTCTCCCGGCGGCGTGACAAAAGCCGGCAGGCCCGCCCTGCCGATCGCCGGCGCATTGCCGACCTCCGCCGGCAAGGTGACCGGCTCGATTCCGAGCAGGCGGAATGTCCGGCCCTCGACCTGAATGCGGCCTTCCAGCACCGGAGATACCGGCCAGCCGCCGCGGCGCAGGTCGATGTAGAGTTGCTGGGCGAAAGCCAAGCCGTTGCGGCCGACCAGCGCCGCCGTTCTGGCGCCGCCGAATATGGCCGCCGCACGATCGTAGCTGTTGCGCGCCTGCAGGTTGAGCGCCTGCACGCCGCTCCAAAGTGCGGTTGCCGAAATCAGGCCGATCAGCAAGGTAGCGAGCTGCATCGGATGCCGCCGCCAATGGCTCAACAGGACGGCGAGAATCCACAAAATGCGCATCACGCGATCAGCCCCGCGCTGAGGTTGACGTGACGGTCGAGCGTGCCGGCGAGCCGCGCCGAGTGGGTGACCATCAAAAGGCCGCAGCCGGTTTGCGCGACCAGATCGCGCGTCAATGCCAGAACGTCATCCGCGGTTGCCTCATCGAGATTGCCGGTGGGTTCATCGGCGAGCAGGAGCAATGGCCTGACCTCGAGCGCCCGGCCGACCGCAACCCGTTGCTGCTGGCCGCCGGACAATTGCTCGGGATAGCGGTCAAGGAGGCCGCCGAGCCCCAACCGTTCCACAAGCTCGGCATGCCAGGCGGCATCGTGGCAGCCGGCGATGCGCGATTGAAATGCCAGATTATCCCGCACATTGAGGCTCGGGATCAGGTTGAATTGCTGAAAAACCAGGCCAAGCCGGTCGCGCCGCAACGCCGCGAGACCGGCATCGCCGAGTTCCGAAATCGAGGCGCCGGCAAGCTCTATCTCGCCGCCGTCAGGGCGATCAAGCCCCGCGATCAAATGCAACAGCGTGCTCTTGCCGCTGCCGGATTCGCCGGTCAACGCCACGCGCTCGCCGGCTCCGACGCTCAAATTCACCCCGCGCAATACCGCGATGTGTTCCCCGGCGGAACGATAGGCTTTGGTCAGATTGCGAACGCTCAGCACGATTGGGCCGCCGTTGGTCATGCGAAGCGTGTCACCGTGGAACCTTCGGACAATTGGGTCACCATAGCAAGACCATAGCGTTAGATCACGGTCCCAACCATGGCGGCGACGGGATCGTGATCGCGAAAGCTTCGCCCCGAGAGCCTTGTTCTCCGCGGCCAGCGCGATCCAGCCAAATGTCCGGTTGCATTGCCCGATGCGCCTTGGGTAGCATCGGCCCGGGCCGACAGAGCCCGCGAAAACGATCATGAGGGGACGACCATGGCCGCGCAGCCGACACCTACCGGTGCCTGGAGAATTACGTTTCTCCTGTTTCTCTTCATGTTGGTGAATTTCGCGGACAAGATCGTGGTCGGCCTCGCCGGCGTGCCGATCATGACCGAAATGAAGCTCGAGCCGGAGCAGTTCGGCCTGCTCGGCTCTTCGTTCTTCTTTCTGTACTCAATTTCGGCCATCGCCGTCGGCTTCCTGGTCAATCGGACCGCGACGCGCTGGGTGTTGCTCGCGCTTGCGCTGATCTGGGCGCTGGCGCAGTTCCCGATGATCGGTTCGGTGAGTTTCTCGACGCTGTTGATCTGCCGGGTCATTCTCGGCGCCGGTGAAGGGCCGGCCGGCGCGGTGGCGGTGCATGCCATCTACAAATGGTTTCCCGACGAGAAGCGAACGCTGCCGACGGCGGTGCTGTCGCAGGGAGCGGCGTTTGGCGTCATCTTTGCCGTCCCTGCGCTGAACTGGGCGATCGTCAATTACGATTGGCACTATGCGTTTGGGGCGCTCGGCGTCGTCGGCCTGATGTGGGTGGTGGCCTGGATGATCCTGGGAGCGGAAGGGCCGCTGGCGGAGATCGCGGTGACGGCGGAGACGGAGCCCCGCATTCCCTATTTCCAGCTTCTGACCTCGCGGACCTTTGTCGGCTGCTGTGCGGCGACTTTCGGCGCCTACTGGGCGCTGTCGCTGGGTCTGACCTGGTTCACGCCGTTCATCGTCAAGGGGCTCGGCTTCTCGCAAACGGATGCGGGATGGATTTCGATCCTGCCATGGGTGTTCGGTGCCACGGTCGTGCTCCTGACGGGGTGGGTTTCGCAGGTGATGATGGCGCGCGGCGTTTCCACCCGAAGCGCGCGCGGCGTGCTCGGCGCGGTTCCGCTAATCGTCGGCGGATCAATCCTGGCCATGATCCCCCATGTCGAGGGCGCCGGAATGCAGATCGCCTTGCTGGTGACGGGATCGGGGCTTTGCGGATCGATCTATGTGGTCTGCGCGCCGATGATCAGCGAGTTCACGCCGGTGTCCCAGCGCGGCGCCGTGATTGCGATCTACGGGGCGATCTACACGCTGGCCGGCATTTTGGCCCCGGCGGTGATGGGGAGCGTGATCCAGCGAGCCGCAGGCATGCTTGACGGCTACATGACCGGCTTCACCATCAACGCCGTTATTCTGGTCGCGTCCGGCGTGCTCGGCCTGCTCTTGCTTTGGCCCAACACCGAGCGTGCGCGTTTGATGGCTGCGATGCGGCAGCCGAAATTCGCCTGACCATCCGGAATTCGGCGGCGGTTTGCGCCTTGATGCGACTTCAGGGATGCATGAGGCCTGCGTCGGAGGCCGCCCGTCTTTGTTGCGGACCTCGCTCGGTCGCAAGTGCGAGCAGGACGGTGAGGACCATGAACAGGACGGACGCGCCAAACACCCAATGCGGCGCATTCTGGTCCATGATCCAGCCGAACAACAACGGGCTGACGATGCCGCCGATGTTGAAGCCGGTGGAGACGATGCCGAAGGCCCGTCCCGCTGCGCCCGGCGGCGCCGCGTTACGCACCATCATATCGCGCGAGGGGGCGATCACGCCTCCGAGAAACCCGGCTAACGTCATCGCGGCCATCAGGAGAAACTGCGGTAGACCGATCGCGGCGATCGCGAGCATGATCACGGCATTAACCGCAAAGCACGCCGCGGCCACTTGGCCGTGGCGCGCGGTATGGTCGGCGAGAAAGCCGCCGGCCAGCACGCCGATCGCGCTGGCGCCGAGATACGCGGTCAGCGCAAGGTTGGCGGCCTCGAATGTCGCGCCGTAGCCGTTCATCAGCGCAACGACGCCGAAATTGCCGATGCCGGCGCTCGACAGGCTGAGCAGCGTGAAGAAGATCGTGAGCGCGATGAGGGCGGGCGTGACGACACTTGGCCGCGGCGCATCGGCGCCGGCCGTCTTGCGGTCCGCGGCGCTCGCCTCGGGAATACCGACGACGAGGAGAACAAGCGCGACCAACGGCCCCACCGCGCCGCATACGATCAATGCGCCATGGCCTCCGATGGTCGCGACCAGCGCCGCGACGACGGCGGGGGCCACGGCGCCGCCAAGGAAACCGGCGAAGGTGTGTATGGAAAAGGCGCGGCCCATGCGCGCCTCATTCATGTGAGCGGAAAGGATCGCATAATTTGCCGGGTGATAGACGCTGTTGGCCAGTCCCAATAGCGCGGCGCTGACGATCAGTGACGGGTAGTTCAGATGTAACCCGAGCATGATCAACCCGAAGCCGCCCAGCGTGAGGCCCATCAGGAGGATTTTGCGGGCGCCGAAATGGTCGGCGAGGTAACCGATCGGCGCCTGGGTCAGGCCGGATGTCACGGCGAACACGGTCAGGGCGAAGCCGAGCTCGATGTAGCCGACCCCGAGCCTAAGCTTGAGGAAAGGGAACAGCATCGGCAGCACGAAGATGTGGAAATGGCTGACCCAATGGGCCGTCGAGATCGCGGCCAGCGTGCGAAGCTGTGCGTCGTTCCTGGCTCCCGTTCTGGCTCCGGTCTTGGCTTTTTGCGGTGAAGCCAAAATGTCGGCCATGTCCGATTCCTGTTCCGATTGCGGGCAAACTATCGGCTATACAGGTTATTTGTCCATGAATAGAGCTGCATGGCAGCCCTTAAATCGCCGCTGGCGCAACGCTTCGGCAACGAATTTACGATGATTTCTCTAAATCACTTTCTAGACGGCCTTCTTCTTGCGCTTGGTCTTGGGTTCGGCCGGGTTGTCGCGTTCGGCTGCCTCTTTCGCCAGTCGCAATGCGCGCAGATGGGCCGTGCGCTTTCGTATCGCCGCGTCCGCTGCCGCGATCTCGGCCATGGCTTTGATGCCATCGGCGTCTTGCGCGAGCTTTCGCTTCAGCCTGATCTCTTTCAATTCGGCAGCGCTCTTCGGTTCGTCGTTCATCCCATACCTCTAATTTAACGCACACCGGGCGCGGTGTCCGGAAAATCACCCTACCATGCATTGGGTTATGCGAGGCGTGTCTTTGAGTGGTAAACGTTCGAAAAAAAAGCCATTTTTGGCCAAAATCAGCGATTTAGGCGCGAGGCTTCGTTCTCCGAGAGGCGCGCCGCCGCCACGCTTGCGCCGGCTGCGTACGATATCAATACGTCACCCCGTCAGCACCGGCCCGCCGGCCTTCTTCCAGGCATCGATACCGCCGGCGATATGGGCCGAGTTGGTGAGGCCGGCTTCCTTGGCCGAAGCCACCGCCATCGCCGAGCGCTCGCCGAAGGCGCAGAAGAACACGATGCGCCGACCGGTCGCGGTGGCGACTTCGCGCAACATTCCGCCCGGCTTGAGGCTTTCGTCGATCCCGGTATAAGGCGCGTGCAGCGCGCCCGGCAGCGTGCCGTGTTTGGCGCGTTCGTTGTTTTCCCTTAAGTCGACCAGGAGAATATCGGGGCGGCCGAGACTTTCGATCGCCTCGCGGGCGGTGAACGACAGCCCCTGCTTGGCGAGGTCGTCCTGATGCAGGCCGACATGCATGTTGGCCGGCACCGCGACATCCATCATCTTCGGATTGGGCAATTTCAGATTGCCCATCAGCTCGACATATTCGTCGACCGAGCGCACCTGCAGCCGCGGATTGTAGCGTCTTTCCTCGCCGATGGTGGAAACCGTATCGCCTTTGTAGTCGTGAGCGGGAAACACCAGGGTGTCATCGGGCAGCTTCAACAGACGGTTGAAGATGGAATCATACTGCGCCCGCGCGCTGCCGTTCTGGAAGTCGGTGCGGCCGGTGCCGCGGATGAGAAGCGTATCGCCGGTGAAGACGCGGTCGCCCATCAGGTAACTGTAGGAATCGTCGGTGTGGCCGGGCGTGTACATCACATCCAGCGTGATGCCTTCGATCATCACCTTGTCGCCCTCGGCAACGCGCATCGCCACCACGTCGGCCTTGCTCTGCTCGCCCATGATGGTGACGCAATGGGTGCGGTCGCGCAGTTCGCCGAGGCCGGTGACGTGGTCGGCATGCAGATGGGTGTCGACGGCCTTGACCAGTTTGAGGTCGAGTTCGCGCAACAATTGGCAATAGCGATCGACCTTCTCCAGTACGGGATCGAGGATCAACGCCTCGCCGCCGGCGCGGCTGGCCAGGAGATAGCTGTAGGTTCCCGAAACGCTGTCGAAGAGCTGGCGAAAGATCATGAAATATATGTCCGAAAATTGATTCCTGATATTATCACGCAGGGCGGCGGGGGATAGCTCCGACACCGCTTGACAGGGTGCTTTGGCGCAATGCGAGATCGGCCGGCCGCTGCCTTCGCTTATGCGGGATCAGGCCTCACCGTTCGGCGATGCCCGGATTGCCGTCAACGCCCCTTAACGTGACGCCGGGGGCGCGGCGGGCTAAAGCGAAATCCCTGATGGGCAGACGTCCGGAAGGCGAGCATGGCTGAATATGTCGTCGAGTTTGGCAGAGATGGCAGCCCCCTAGAGGCGGACGGGCGGCTCGACGCGCCGGCCTTTCATCGCAATCACCAGGCGATCCGAGCCGTGCTGCAAAGAATCCTTGCCGGAAAGTCCGGCGATGTGGTCGAGGCCGGCAGCGGCACCGGACAGCATGTCGTCGATTTCGCCCGGCATTTTCCCGATATCACCTGGTGGCCGAGCGATCTCAACGAGCAACATCTGAAAAGCATCGAGGCCTGGCGGACCCATTCGCAGCTTTCGAATATCCGTAAGCCCCTTCGAATCGATTTGTCGGATTCCTCCTGGTGCCCCGAGATGGGAGACGGAAGCGGCCCAGCCGGTTTGCTGGCGGTGTTCTGCGCCAACGTCATCCATATCGCGCCGTGGCGTGTCGCCGAGGGGCTGGTTGCCGGTGCCGGTCGCTATCTGCGTCCCGGTGGGCAGCTTGTTCTTTATGGTCCGTTCAAGCGTGGCGGCAAGCATACCGCCGAAAGTAACGAGGCTTTCGACGCAAGCCTTCGGCAAGGCAACCCCGAATGGGGCGTGCGCGATATCGAAGCCGTGGAGGAGTTGGGGGGCCGCGCCGGTCTTTCGCTTGTCGAGATCGCCGAGATGCCGGCCAACAATCTCACTGTGGTGTTCGGTCGAACCAAAACAGACTGAACGGCGATGCATAGCGCGCGCCCGTTTGCGTCGGTTGATCGGACGAGCGCCTGCCTTCATAGTACGCCGAATTAGCGAGGACGGTAGCCGACCGTCCTCGGACGGAAATCCGCCGATGACCGATCTGACCGCAGCCGAGGAAGCGTCGAGCGACGCCCGCGTTCGCGCCAACGTCGTGCGCCTGGCGGCGGCGCAGGCGCTGACGGGCGCGAATTCGGCGGTGATTTTTGCGACCGGCTCGATTGTCGGCGCGACCTTGGCGCCCGACGTCTCGCTCGCGACGGTGCCGATCTCGATGTATGTGCTGGGGCTCGCCGGCGGCACCTTGCCGACCGGCGCTGTCTCGCGCGCCCATGGCCGCCGTGCCGCCTTCATCATCGGCACCGCCTGCGGCGTGCTGACGGGCTTGCTCGGGGCCTTCGCCATCCTGCGCGGTTCGTTTGCGATGTTTTGCTGTGCGACATTCCTCGGCGGATTGTACGGCGCGGTGTCGCAATCCTACCGTTTCGCGGCCGCCGACGGCGCAAGCGCGGAGTTTCGCCCGAAGGCAGTAGCATGGGTGATGGCGGGCGGCGTGTTCGCCGGCGTGCTGGGTCCGCAATTGGTGCAATGGACCATGGACGTCTGGTCGCCCTATCTTTTCGCCTTCAGCTTCGTGGTGCAGGCGGTCGTGGCTTTGATCGCGATGGCGATCCTTGCCGGCGTCGATGCGCCGAGGCCCGCGCCGTCGGATTTGCGCCGGGGCCGTCCGCTGTTCGAAATCGCGCGGCAGCCGCGGTTCATCGCCGCTGCATTATGCGGCGTGATCGCCTATCCCACGATGAATCTCGTCATGACCTCGGCGCCGCTAGCGATGAAGATGTGCGGGCTGAGCGTGAGCGATTCGAATTTCGGCATTCAGTGGCATATCGTGGCGATGTACGGACCGAGTTTCTTTACCGGCGCCCTGATTGCTCGCTTCGGCGCGCCAAGAATAGTTGCCGCGGGCCTTCTGCTCGAGGCTGTCGGCGCCACCATCGGTCTCTCCGGCCTTACCGCCCTTCACTTCTGGTCCACTTTAGTCGTGCTGGGTGTGGGGTGGAATCTCGCCTTTGTCGGGGCTTCCGCGCTGGTGCTGGAGACGCACCGGCCGGAGGAGCGCAACAAGGTTCAGGCCTTCAACGATTTCCTGGTGTTCGGCATGATGGCGGTGGGCTCGTTCTCCTCCGGCCAGTTGCTGGCGAATTTCGGCTGGTCCGCGGTCAATTGGGTGGTATTTCCGCCGGTGCTGCTGGGACTGGCGGTGCTGGCCGCTGCTTCGGCAGCGAGGCGGCGGGCGGCGGCCATCCAGGCGGTTCCGGAATTCACCGATCCCGGTTTTGACTGAAAGTCTCTCTACGTCCGAAGATGTTGGAGGTCCGATGCCGTCGCGCGCCCGTCTCGATGAGTTCATTGCGGTCGTCGAATCCGGCGACCATGTCGGCGCGATCGAGCGCTATTATACCGAAGATTCCAGCATGCAGGAGAACACGGCGCCGCCGCGCGTCGGCCGCGACGCGCTGGTTGCTCACGAGCGGGCCGCCCTGGCCAGGATGTCGCATGTCTATTCGAAAGCGGTCACGTCGGTGGTCGAAGGCGATCACGCCGCCATTCACTGGAACTTCGAACTGACGGAGAAATCAGGCCTGGTGCGCCGGTTTGACGAGGTGAGCCTGCAGGAATGGCGCGGCGACAAGATATTCCGCGAGCGCTTTTTCTACGATCCGACCAAGATCATGAAGTGACGCGGGAGCGGCGCGCGGTGAGCAATCATGCCACCCGCTGCCGCAACAGATCGTCGAGATCCAGCCGGTGCGTGAACATCGCGAGCGAGCCATCCGGCTTGCGCGGCCATTGTGCCTCCGGCCGGTCCCAGTAAAGTTCGACGCCGTTGTCGTCGGGGTCGCGCAAATAAAGCGCTTCGCTGACGCCATGGTCGCTGGCGCCGTCGAGCTCGATCCCTGCGCTGATTACGCGGTGCAGCGCGTCCGCCAGCGCGGGTCGGGTCGGGTAAAGGATCGCGGTGTGAAACAGCCCAGTCGTTCCCGGCGGCGGCGGATGGCCGCCTTTGCTTTCCCAGGTGTTCAATCCGATGTGGTGATGATAGCCACCGGCTGAAATGAATGCCGCACCCGAGCTCAGGCGTTGCATCAATTCGAAACCCAACACGCCGCAATAAAATCCGAGCGCGCGATCGAGATCGGCGACTTTGAGATGAACGTGCCCGATCTTCGCTCCGGCGATGATGGGGGTTGTGGTTTCAGGCATCGTCATTCTCCATTCGGAATGGTTTTTCGTGCCCCGGACGCTGCGCAACGCGTAAGCGGTGCGCTGCTAAGCCGGGGCCCATGTTTGGTGACGGTATGGGTCCCGGCTCAGCGGTGCACCGCCAGGGCGCTGCACCGCGTCCGGGACACGTAGGAGGCTATTCTCCTTACGCAAGCTCGGAGACCTCGCCCGCCGGCAGGTCGAATTCAAACGTGTTCAACGTCATCGAGACCATGGTGTAGTAGCCGCACAGGCCGATGATCTCGACCAGCCCGCGCAATGAGAGCACCTCGACCGCCCGCTCGTAGAGCGCCTTGCTCAAGCCATGGGCCTCGTGCAGCGATTTGGCAACGTCGTAGATCATCTGCGCCTTGGGATCGTCGAAATGCGGCGTGCGGCGATCGCGGATAGAATCGACGATCTCTGGGTCCATGCCGCCCTTGAGCGCGAGCCGTTTGTGGGCGAACCACTCATAGTGCGAAGTCCAGTGCCGCGCCGTAACCAGAATGGCGATCTCCGACAATTTTGCCGGAAAGATGGTGTCGAAGCGCAATACGCCGCCAAGCCGGGTGGCGTGGCGCGCCATCTCCGGGCTGTTGAGCCAGGCCATCATTGGCGCTGGCGGGGCGCCGCGCTTGCCGGCGATCGATTCATCGTAGGTTTCTTTTTGGTCCGCGCTCATTTCGCCAGGCGAAAGCAACGTCAGCCGCATCTTTACTTTCCTCTTGTTTTTCAACCGCCGCGCTTTAGCGAATACACGGGATCGTCGACCAAGGCCACCTCGGCGGACATAGCTGGGCACCGCCACGCATATTGAATTCCGCCGAACGAGGGCTAAGGTCGCCTGGAACAACGACGGAAAACCAAATGTCCGATCTGGAAAAATTTCGCAGCGAAACCCGCGCCTGGTTACAGGCCAATTGCCCGCCGGAGATGCGGCGTCCGATGACTTCGGATGAAGACACCTTCTGGGGCGGCCGCAACACCACATTCTCCTCCGAGCCGCAACGCGCCTGGTTCGAGCGCATGCGCGACAAGGGCTGGACGGTACCGCACTGGCCGAAAGAATATGGCGGCGGCGGGCTCGACCCCGAGCAGGCCAAAATCGTGCAGCAGGAAATGGCAGCGCTCGGGGCACGCCCGCCGCTGGTGTCCTTTGGCATTTCGATGCTCGGTCCGGCGCTCCTGAAATACGGCACCGACGCGCAGAAGAAGGAACATTTGCCGAAGATCGCGGCCGGCCTGATCCGCTGGTGCCAGGGCTATTCCGAGCCGAACGCGGGATCGGACCTTGCCTCGCTGCAGACCCGGGCCGAAAGCGATGGCGACGATTTCATCATCAACGGCCAGAAAATCTGGACCTCTTACGCCAACTATGCCGACTGGATTTTCTGTCTGGTGCGGACCGATTCGGCCGCCAGGAAGCACGACGGCATCAGCTTTATCCTGTTCGACATGGCCTCAAAGGGCGTTTCGACAAAACCCATTCTCCTGATCTCGGGACGATCGCCCTTTTGCGAGACGTTCTTCGATAACGTCCGGGTGCCGAAGGCCAATCTGGTGGGCGCCATCAACCGCGGCTGGGACGTCGCCAAATATTTGCTGCAACACGAGCGGGCGATGATTTCCGGCATGGGCGAGCGCGGCGTTGGCCGGCCGCTCGGGCAGGTCGCCGCGGGCTCGGTCGGCACCGACGAGCAGGGGCGCCTGGAAGATCCGATCCTGCGCGGACAAATCGCCAGCTTCGAGATCGACGAGGCGGCGCTGGCCTGCGCGGCCGAACGCGCGATCGATCTTGCCAAGGCCGGGCAGGGGCATCCGGCATTTTCCTCGGCGATGAAATATTACGGCACCGAGCTCAACAAGCGCCGCTATGAAATACTGATGTCCGCGGGCGGTATCGAGGCGCTGGAGTGGGAGAGCGAGCGCTCCAAGGGCGGCGCGCGGCCGCGCGCCTGGCTGCGCAGCAAGGCCAATTCGATCGAGGGCGGCACCTCGGAGGTGATGCTCGGCATCGTGGCCAAACGGATTCTCGATCTGCCGGGGACTTGAGCCCCTCATCCTGAGGAGCGGCCTCTTGGCCGCGTCTCGAAGGATGAGGCCTCATGGTTCGAGACGGCGCAAACTGCGCCTCCTCACCATGAGGGGAAGCACCAATATCAGGACCAGAGCGTTTTTCTTAAATCCTTAAACCCAAGACCGGAATCATCATATGGCACTCGTCCTCACCGAAGAACAGTCGATGCTGCGCGACAGCGCGCGCGGGCTCATCAGCGACAAGGCGCCGGTGTCGCATCTGCGGCATCTGCGCGACACCAACGATGCGTGCGGATTTTCCCGCGATCTCTGGAAAGTTTTTGCCGAGATGGGATTTTCCGGCCTGCTGGTGCCGGAGGATTTCGGCGGCAGCGGCTTGGGCTCTGTCGAAGCCGGCGTGGTGATGGAGGAGATCGGCCGCAATTTGATGCCGTCGCCGTTTCTTGCCACCGCCGTGCTGGCGGCCTCCGTATTGTCGCGCGGCGGCAGTGCTGCGCAAAAGGCCGAGCATCTGCCGAAAATCGCCGATGGCTCCCTCTTGGCGGCGCTCGCGATCGATGAGGGGGTCAAACATCGTCCATTGATGACCAAGATGCAGGCCACCCGTTCCGGCAACGGCTTCAGGCTTCAAGGCGACAAGGCCTTTGTGGTTGATGGCCACACCTCGGATCTCCTGATCGTGGCGGCGCGCACCGCGGGCGCCGCCGGCGAGCGCGACGGGCTGACGCTGTTTCTGGTCGATCCCCGCACCAAGGGCATCGAGATCGAGCGCACCGCGATGGTCGATTCGCACAATGCGGCGCGGATCAAGTTCGATTCCGTCGAGGTCAACGCCGACGGCGTGCTCGGCGAAGTCGACCAGGGCGGTGCTCTCCTGGAAGGCGTGCTCAATATCGGCCGCGGCGCGGTCGCCTCCGAAATGGTCGGGGTCGCCGAAGGGGTGTTCGGCCGGACCGTGAGTTATCTCAGGGAACGCCGGCAATTCGGCAAGGCGATCGGCGAATTTCAGGCGCTGCAGCATCGCGCCGCCCAGCTTTATATCGAGATCGAAATCACCCGCGCCGCGGTGCTCAAGGCGCTGCAGGCGCTGGACAAGGATATCGCCAACGCGGCTGCCGCGGTGGCGGTGGCAAAAGCGCGCGCAGGCTCAACGGCGACCCTCGCCGTGCAGGAGGGAGTGCAGATGCATGGCGGCATGGGCATGACCGACGCGTTCGACATCGGCTTCTTCATGAAGCGCGCGAGGGTCTGCGAGGAATTGTTCGGCGACAGCAATTTCCACGCCGACCAGTTGGCGCGGATGAAGGGGTATTGAATTTATCTGAGTCGTAATTCCGGGGCGCGAGCGAGCCCGGAATCTCGAGATTCCGGGTCTGGTCCTTCGGACCATCCCGGAATGACGGCCTAAAGGCCCTCACCTGATCGGCGGCGCGTATTGAATGCCGCCGGCGCTCCAAAGCTGGTTGAGCCCGCGCGGAATCTTCAGCTTTGATTCCGCGCCGACGTTGCGGTCGTAGACTTCGCCGTAATTGCCGACGTGGCGAATGATGCGGACGGCCCAATCCTTGGTCAGGCCGAGATCCTCGCCATAGCTGCCTTCGGTGCCGACCAGCCGCATCACGTCCGGTTTCCTGGATTTGAGCGCCTCGTCGATATTCTTTGAGGTAACGCCGAGTTCTTCGGCATTGATCATGGCATAAAGCGTCCACTTCACGATCATCATCCAGTCGTCATCGCGCTGGCGGACGACCGGCGCGAGCGGCTCCTTGGAGATGACGTCCGGCAGGATGACGTGGTCGCCCGGTTTGGCAAGGTTCAGCCGTAGCGCATAAAGCTCAGACACATCGCCGGTGAGGGTATCGCATTGGGCGGACTCATAGGCCTTCACGACATCGTTCAGCTTCGCAAACTTCATCTCCGTGTATTTCATATTGTTGGCGCGAAAATAATCCGCCAGATTGAGTTGCGTCGTCGTCGCCTCTTGCACGCAGACCTTGCTGTCGTTCAGGTCGAGCGCGGAATCGATCTTGCGCACGCGCGGCAGCATGAAGCCTTGGCCGTCGTAATAGGCGACCGCCGGGAAATACAGGTCGTAACTCTCCTCGCGCGACAGGCTCCAGGTCGAGTTGCGCGAGAGAATATCCACCTTGCGGTTCTGCAGTTCCTTGAAACGCTCGCTGGCATCGAGCGGGACGAATCTCGTCTTGTTCGGATCGTCGAAGATGGCGGCGGCGACCGCGCGGCAGAAGTCGACGTCGAAGCCGGTCCAGTTGCCCTTGTCGTCGGGGATCGAGAAGCCGGGCAGGCCCTTGTTGACGCCGCAGAGCACTTCGCCGCGCCGGACCGTCCGCTTCAGCGTCCGTGTGTCGTAGATCTCGTAAGCGACAGCGATGGCCGCGACGGCAACTGCGACCGCCAGCCCAATCAGGAGGCCGCCTCGGAATGTCCGCATGATCTATCTCTCGCCAGTGTCGGGAAAATCGAGCGGCTGCGAATACAGCCGTCGCGGTTACAGTTCCGGCTTCTGCCGAATGATCACCTTGGTGCCGACCGGCACGCGGTCGTAAAGGTCGGCGACGTCGTTGTTGACCAGGCGGAAACATCCGGACGACACCTTGGTGCCGATCGTATCCGGGCGATTGGTGCCGTGGATGCGGTAGACGGTGGTGCCGAGATACATGGCGCGCGCGCCGAGCGGATTGCCGGGGCCGCCGGCCATGAAGCGCGGCAAATAAGGCTGGCGCTCGATCATCTCGGGCGGCGGCACCCAGTCCGGCCATTCAGCCTTGCGGCTGATGTTCACGAGGCCCTGCCACTGGAAGCCGTCGCGGCCGACGCCTATGCCATAGCGTAACGCCCGGCCGCCGGGCTGGATCAGATAGAGATGGCGCTCGGCTGTGGAGATGATGATGGTGCCCGGCGCTTCCATCGTCCGGTAAAAGACCATCTGCTTCTGCCATTCGGGATCAAGCTGATAGCTGTCGTCGGCGATCAGACCAGGCTGATCGGAATCCGGCTGTTGAGCGAAACCGGGCAAGACCGAAAGCATCAGGCCGGCTGCCGCGACAATCATCCAGATCAGGTGCCGAAATCTTGTCATTCAAGCCTCTCCTCTGAGCGGCGCGGTTTGGCGTTCCTCGGCGCGCATTGCCGGTCGCCACATCGCCGATCCATCAAATCTCAGGGATGGCGCGATGGCAAGCAACGCGAATTTCTCGCCGGGATATTTGCGCTTTTTACCGGTAACGCGGTAGAGCGAACAACCGGCTTTTATTTGGGCGCAAGCCATAGCTTCAAGCCCAACGATATGACGGCGACGGCACCCACGCCGCCGAGCCAAAGGACTGCGAACCACAACAGTCGTTGCGCCAGCGGCCGCGCTTTTGGTTCGGGGGGCGTCAATGATAGCCGCTCTCGGATCTGATCTTGCCACGAAATACCCAATAGGCCCACGCGGTGTAGCCAAGAATGAGCGGGATCAGCACGGCGACGCCGACCAGCATGAAAGCCTGGCTGGTTTGAGGCGAAGCCGCCTGCCAGATGGTGATGCTTTGCGGCACGATATAGGGATACATGCTGATGCCGAGCCCGGCATAGGACAGCGCGAACAGCGCCAGCGACAGAAAGAACGGCCGGTAATCCTGCTTATTGGCGAGGCTGCGCGACAGCATCACAGTCACGGCGGCGACCGCAACCGGCACCGGCGCCGTCAAAATCACATTTGGCCAGGTGAACCAGCGCTGCGCATATTGAACATTGAGAAACGGCGTGGCGATGCTGACCGCGCCGATTGCGCCCAGCATCGCGAACAGGAGAGGCCAGCTTAGCGAATAGGCCCTGTCGCGAAGCGGACCATCCGTTTTCATCACCAGCCAGGTTGCTCCCAGCAGGGCATAACCGACGACCAGAGAAAGGCCGGTCAGGATACTGAACGGCGTCAGCCAGTCCCACCAGCCGCCGGCGTAATGTCGCGCCTCGACGTGGATGCCTTGCAGGATGGCGCCGAGCGCGATCCCTTGCGCCAGTGTCGCAAGCCACGATCCGCCGGTGAAGGCGAGGTCCCAACGATTTCGCCCGCCCGACGTCGTTCGCCAGCGAAACTCGAAGGCCACGCCGCGAAAGATCAGGCCGATCAGCATCGCAACCATCGGCGTGTAGAGCGCGGGCATCAACACCGCGTAGGCGAGCGGAAACGCCGCCATCATGCCACCGCCGCCCAGCACCAGCCAGGTTTCGTTGCCGTCCCACACGGGCGCGACGCTGTTCATGATCACGTCGCGGTCCGCCTTGTTCGGAAACAGCGGAAACAGCAAGCCGAGGCCGAGATCGAACCCGTCCATCACGACGTAGACAAAAACGGCAAAGGCGATGATGAACGCCCAAATCGTTGCAAGGTCGGCGGAGACAGTCATGCGGCGGCTCCCTTCGCGGAAGCGGCGCCGGCCGCGGGCGTGATGCCGGCGGCGCGGGCCGGGATGTCGCCTTGCGGCCCCTGCTCGCCGTGATGCGGCGCCTGCGCCATCAACCGCAGAATGTAGATCACGCCGGCCGCGAACACCGCGAAATAGACGACGACAAAGGCGGTCAGCGAGGAGGCGATGGCCGGCGCCGCCAGCGGAGAGGCGGACTCAGCCGTTCGCAACAGCCCGTAGACCGTGAACGGTTGCCGTCCCGTCTCGGTCGTAATCCAGCCCGCGAGCACGGCGATGAATCCCGCAGGACCCATCGCGATGGCGAACAGGTGCAGCAGTTTCGTCTGGTAGAGCGTGTCGCGCCAGCGCGCCCACAGGCTGAACAGGCCAAGTCCCAGCATCAGAAACCCGATTCCGACCATGACGCGGAACGACCAGAATGTGACCGGCACCGGCGGCCAGTTTTCGCGCGGCACGGTGTCGAGGCCGTTGAGCGGCGCGTCCGGCGAGTGTTTGAGAATCAGCGAACCAAGCTTCGGGATTTCGATAGCGTATTTCACCTCGCCGGCGGTCTCACTCGGCAGTCCGAACAAAATCAGCGGCGCGCCATCCTTGTGGCTCTGGAAATGCCCTTCCATCGCCATGATTTTCACCGGCTGATGTTCCAGAGTATTGAGGCCGTGCTGATCGCCCGCGAGAATCTGGATCGGCGCCACCAGCGTCGCCATCCACATCGCCATTGAAAACATCACACGTGGACCTGCGAGTTGGAAGTCGCGCAAGAGGTGGAACGCACCGACCGCGCCGACCACGAGCGCCGTGGTGAGATAGGCCGCCAGCACCATGTGCACGAGGCGAAAGGGGAATGAAGGGTTGAAGATCACCTTGAGCCAATCGGCCGCGACGAATTGCCCCTCGGCATTGATGGCGTAACCCGCCGGCGTCTGCATCCAGGAATTGGAAGAGAGGATCCAGAACGCCGAAATGAGCGTGCCAATCGCGACCATCAGGGTGGCAAGGAAATGCAGCCTGTGGCCGACGCGTTCGAGACCAAACAGCATGACACCGAGGAAGCCCGCCTCGAGGAAAAACGCGGTCAGCACCTCATAGGCCATCAGAGGGCCAATCACCGGGCCGGTCTTGTCGGAAAAGGCCGACCAGTTGGTGCCGAACTGGTAGGACATCACGATGCCCGATACCACGCCCATGCCGAAGGCGACCGCGAAGATCTTCAGCCAATAATTGAACAGGTTGATGAAGACCTCACGCCCGGTCCAAAGCCACAGCGCTTCAAGTACCGCGAGATAGCTCGCAAGCCCGATCGAGAAGGCGGGGAACACGATATGGAAGGACATCGTGAACGCAAACTGCGCCCTGGCCAACACCACGGCATCCCAGCTCTCGAACATGACAGCCATCCGTCCTTATCGCTGTAAGACGAATTTATCATGCCAAAGGTGACGGAGGTATCGTCCCTTCGCCGATCGCCCATCTGCAAACGCTGAAAGACCCGGAAGGGGTGGGGGAACCCGTCCGGGTCACTGCGGCTTTCTTGGGGGAGAAAGCGCGTACAAATTTGATGCGGCCTTACGCGGCGAGGCTGTCGACGCCGGCTCCCTTGAGCAGTTCGGCGAGCTGTTTGCGGGCGTAGAACATGCGGGTTTTCACCGTGCTCTGCGGAATTCCGATGATCTCGCTGACTTCTTCGACCGACTTCTCGTGATAGTAGACGAGGTTGATGATCTCGCGATGCGCCGGAGAGAGTTTTGCCACACAGGCGCGCAGAATCGCGCTGGTGGTCGAGCGATCGAGCGAATCTTCCGGCGTGTCGGCGTCGTCGGCGATCTCGATCATCTCTTCCTGATCGATGTCCTCGTGCCGGCGCTGGCGCAGCGCAGTCAACGCCTTGAAGCGGGCAATCGACAACAGCCAGGTGGAGACCTGGGAACGTCCCTCGAACTGGCTGGCGGTGCGCCACACGTCCAGAAAGACCTGGCTGGTGAGATCTTCGGCCATCGAGGCGTCCCGCACCATGCGCAGGATGAAACGGTAAACCCGTACATTGTGGCGGGAGTAAAGGATATACATCGCGGTCCGGCCGCCGTCGGCAATACCTTCCAGCAGCATCTCGTCCGAGGTCGCCTGGGCGGCGATGATCCCCTGTCGGGCCGTGGCATTGATGGCGATGACGTTCTGCATTGACGGCATTGACGATCTCCCGTTTCGCCGCTTGGCGGCGTTTCGTTGGGTAGATTGATAGTTGCCAACGGTTTCGGGACGTCTGCGCGAAAAGGGGAAAATGGTTTCATGCGCGGGAGATTTGTTTCGTCGCGGCCTGCACGACGAAACATTCAGGCCGAAAAAGTAAGCAATTTTAATGAGATAAATCTGAAGTTGTGGATTTGGCCACCGCAGTGGCCTTCGGGGAACAAATGCGGACTTTCCGGCGTGAACCCATTGTGGCCGATCGACGGACGCGCGCTTAGGCGTGCCTTCCGGGCTCAAGCCGGACCCTCGCCATCGGCCGCTTGCCGGCAGCCGCTTCAACTTCGACGCTTCAGCGACAACTGGAATTGGCCGCGAGAATATCGCGCATGATCTGCTTCTGAACCGTGGGCGCAGTTGTCAAGGAAACATGCCCGTATTCCGTGCGCCCCATATCCACGTTTTGCAGCACGCCGTGGAAGTGTCCGCTGCGTTCCACCGCCGTTCCGACGCCGCTCGAAAGATAAAAATTCTTCAGAAGGCGGACATTGTTCGGGACCACCGTCTTGACGACGGGATCAAGCGTAACGATCAAGGCGACGTGGAGGCCGGCTTTCTGCAATTGCTCGGCCATGCTCACGGCCGCGCTCGCGCCGAGCGAATGGCCGACCAGCACGACAGAGTTCACGCGCCCGCTCTTGCACCCCTCGATCGCCTCGTCGGCGAGGGAATCCGAAAATGCGTGATTGGTTATCGTGGCATCTATGCCTCTCTTCGACAGTTCGTCGGCGAGCCGATCGATCCCCGGCGACAGGACATTGGTCAATCCGCGCAGCAGATAAACCTTTTTGTGGGGACCGGTCGCGGCAAAGCATCCCGACGTCACGCCAAGCATCAGAAAAACAACGGGCAAGCATCTGATCGCGAACCGGAACTTCGCGCCGGAAAGCGTGAGCATGAAATCGATTATCCCTTGGGTACTACAATTTCGCCAATCACTACTTTATCGCAGCGTCGAAATCCACAGGGAAGCAACGGGGTTCAGCGCGCGCCGATAAATCAGATGTCATTGTGGTGTTGCAGTGAACCGCGACGTCGCGCAATGGGCTTCCCCGTAGCTTCCGGTGATGCCGCTCACGCCTTGTCGCCGACGGGCGAGAAGAGATATCCGCCGCCTCTGATCGTCCTGATTACCGCCGGCTTGGTGGGATCAAGCTCGATTTTGCGCCGAATTCGCATGATCCGCAGATCGACCGCGCGGTCGAAGGCTTCACTATCTCTGGCATTGGCGAGTTCCAGTAGCCGCTCGCGCGACAGCACACGCTTCGGATTAGCCGCGAAGACCTTCAGCAGCCCGAATTCGGAAGCCGTCAATGGATGCTCGTTGCCCTCGTCGTCGCGCAGCGCCTGGGCCTCAAGGTCGAGCCATTTGGTTCCAAATCGCACCAGCGCATCTCTTGCCGCTTTGGCTCCGCCAGCGCCGGTCGTGCCAGCTTGGGCCCTGACCGGCGCGGAACGCCGCAACACCGAACGAATTCGCGCCATCAACTCACGCAACTCGCAGGGTTTGGCGACGTAGTCGTCGGCGCCGAGTTCAAGCCCCACCACGCGGTCGATCGGGCTCGCCGTGGCGGTCAACATGATGACCGGAACATTGGTGTGGCTTTTCAGGTCGCGGATGATGGAGAGCCCGTCTTCCTCAGGCATGTTGAGGTCGAGAACAACGAGATCAGGCACGATGCTCTCGGTTGCCGCGCGCAGGCTCTTGCCGCCGTCGCAAAGCGTTACCGTAAAGCCGTGCATCTTCAGATAGTCGCCGACCATCTCGCGAGCCGGCGCCTCGTCATCGACAATAAAGATGTGCGGAGCCTGGCTCATGTGATCATGCGTCCGCAACCGGCAATACGATGGTGAAGGTCGACCCTTCTCCCGGCCCGGCACTGTGCGCGGTTACCTCCCCGCCATGCATGTCAACGATGCGCTTGACGATCGACAGCCCCAGTCCGGTCGAGCTTTCGCCCGCGGTAGGTTTGGCCGAAAGCCGCTGGAAGCGCCCGAACAGGCGGCCAAGATCCTCGGGCGAGAGGCCCGCGCCCTGGTCGGCGACGC
The DNA here is from genome assembly GCA_035308285.1 of Bradyrhizobium sp. GTDB lineage: Bacteria > Pseudomonadota > Alphaproteobacteria > Rhizobiales > Xanthobacteraceae > Bradyrhizobium. The sequence goes on from DATGGY010000059.1 coordinate 26,565, forward strand.
GAATGGCGGTCTTGCCATGCTCGTGACTCACCACCACCGAGATACTGCCGCCGACCGGGCTGTATTTGATCGCATTGCTGATGAGGTTATCGATCGCCTCCCGCATCCGGTCGGCATCGCACATCGTGACGAAATTCGGCGGTGCCGAAACGGCGATGGATTGCTGCTTGTTGACGGCCAGCGGCTGGTTGGCGTCGGCCACTTCGCCAACGAGGGTTGCGATATCGACCGGCTCGCGGCGAATCGAGATGTCGAACGCATCGGCCATGGCGTCGGAAATCAGATGATCGACCATGGAGGTCAAGCGCTTGGTCGCGTCGCGGATGTGCTCGACCTGCGACGTGATGCCTTCGCGGGAGGAGCCCGCGGCAATCAGCTCGGTGAGCATTTCGGTGCGGCCGAGGATCACCCCAAGCGGATTTTTGAGGTCGTGGGCGACGGTGCCCAAGATTTCGTTCTTGAAGCCGTTGGCGCGCTGCAGCCGCAGCCACTGCGCCGACAGCCGGCGGTTGGCCTGCATCAACGCGCGGGTGCGCTGGGCGACACGGTCTTCAAGCTGTGTATTGGCCTCCTGCAATTGCTGATAAAGGATCACGTTGTCGAAGGCGATCGAGAGCCGGCTGCCGAATATCTCGACCAGCGAACGGTCGGTCTCGGAGAGCTGGCGCTCGGCTTGCAGCAGCACCACGACTTCACGTCCGCTGCCGGTGCGAACGTAGAGAACCGTGCGCTGGTCGACAAACTCGTGCTTGCGCCGCCTGAAGGCGGCCTCGACCATCGACCGCAGGTCGGGGTCGAGCGATTTGGCCCCGGTGGCGCCGATGAAGCGACTGTAGCAACCGGAGCCGGCCAGTACCGAAAAATCGTCGCCGACCGCGCCGCCATCGCGCAAGACCAGAATGCCGGCACAGTCGACATTGAGGAGCGAGGCGATTTGCGTCAGCACGCCTTCGGCGAGGCGCTGCATCGATTTGAAATCGTACAAGGTCGATGCGGCATCGATGATGATTTCCAGCCCGCGCCTTGTTTGAACCATGCGCTCGAGCTGCTGGTAGCTGCGCAGCGCCGCGGTCAACGACGTGAACAGCTTGTCGGCCGTCAGCTCGGTTTTCGCCTTGTAGTCGTTGATGTCGTATCGAACGATCACGCGGCGCTCTGGCGCCTGTCCGGGTTGTCCGGTGCGAAGGATGATGCGGACCGTCTCGTTCTTGATGTCGTTGCGGATATATTCGACGAGTTCGAGGCCCGCGGCGTCGGTCTCCATGATGACGTCGAGCAGCACGGCGGCGATGTCGGGATGCGCGCGCATCAGCGCCCGTCCCTCGGCGGCGGAATAGGCCGAGAGGATCTCGAGTCCCTGTCCGTTGAGGCTGTAGTCGCTCAGCGCAAAGCGGGTGCCTTCATGCACGGCCTGATCGTCGTCGATGACTGCGATCTTCCACTTGCGTGCGGTCGATGCCTCCGGAACCGTTCCGGAATCGTCGATCAGGTGGAGGACATCGTCCTGTTCGGCCATGAGGGTGTCCCGTCGCGATCCTGCTCTTGGGTTGCCTGGCCGCCCTTGGCAGCCCTCGGCATGATAATGCGAAATGTGGTGCCTTGTCCCAGCCTTGAATCGAGCATCATGCGGCCGCCGAGCTGCTGGGTGACGAGATTATAGACGATATGCAGGCCTAGTCCGGTACCTCCCTCGTTGCGACGTGTCGTAAAGAAGGGGTCGAACGCCTGCCGCTGCACGTCCGGCGTCATCCCGGCGCCATCGTCTGAAAAAATGATCTCGACCTCGTCATTGCCGCGCGGCCTGGCGGAAATCGCGATCGCCCCGGAGCGCCCGTCGGCAAATGCATGATTGGCGGCGTTGAGGAACAGATTGGTCAGGATCTGGCCATATGAGCCGGGATAGCCGTCGATGACGAGGCTCTCCGGGACCTCGACCGACAGGGTGATCGACGCCTTCTTTAGGGCCGGCCTCAAGCTTGCGATGATCTGATCGGTCGCCTCGCTCAGGTTGAATAGCCGGCGTTCGGCGTGCGAGCGGTCCACCGCCACCTGTTTGAAGGACTGGATCAACTCGCCGGCGCGATGCAGATTCCCAACCAATTGCTGGGCGGCGTCGCGCGAGGCTCGCACGAATTCCTCAAGCTGCGATCGCCGCAGGCCGGTTTCCGACCGCAGCTCGGCTTCGAACGTCTCGGCGCGGCGCGCAAAACTGGAGGCGACCGTCAGGCTGATGCCGATCGGGTTGTTCACCTCGTGGGCGACGCCGGCGACCAGGCCGCCGAGCGCAGCCAGCCGCTCGGCATCGATCAGGTTTTGCTGGGCGGCGTTCAGCTCGTGCAGCGCGTTTTCGGCCTTCTCCTTGGAGGCGCGCAATTCGTCCTCGGTCTTTCGCTTGGCGATGGCGTTTTCGCGGAAAACCTCCACCGCGCGTGCCATTTCACCGACCTCATCCTTGGCGTTGGTGCCCTGGACGCGCCGGTCGTAATCGCCGGACGTGATCGCCTGCATCGCCGCCATGATCTGCTGCAACGGCAGCCGGATCGAGAGCGCGATCAGGACGCCCGCGGTGATGATGATTCCGAGGAAAATCACGGCAATCGACAACACCTTTCGCGATATGTCGGCGAGCGTCTGGTCGAACGTCTCCTGCGCCTTTTGCTCGCGCTGGCGCATCTTGACCGATAATTCGTCGATGGCGCTGCTCGCCTCGGCCTGGCTGGCGTCGATGGCGTTGCGCAGCAATTCGGTACGGTTGGCGAGCTGCTCGGACAATTTGGCAAGGCCGTCCCACAGCGCGGTCGTCCGGGCGTCCAGGCGCTGCAGCGCCATCCGCTGCAGATCGTTGTCGGCGAGGTCGTTCATGACCGGGATGGTCTTTTGGATCGTCTCGGTATTGCGGCGGGCTTCCTCGGCCGACGCACTAGCCAGAGAAAGGTAATAGGCGTTGGCTGCGACCAGCATCGCGGTGAAGGCCTCGCGGGATTTTCCAAGCGATGGCCAGATCAGCGCATCGCGGTGTCCCGTCGCGCCCTCGATGATCGAATAGAGCCCGGCCATGTCCCGGGCAGGGGTCAGGATATCGTTCTCGTAGGTCTTCGAGATGGTCGCCTGGACCCGGCGCAATTCGCCGAAGCCGCTGAGGAAGCGCTCGGTGACACGCTCGAGCTGTTGCACCGATCCGGACAGCACCGGGTCGGTGGCGGCGCGCGTGGTCAGGGTCCCGAGAACGACCTCGCGCAGATGCGATATTTCGGCGAATAATTCCGGGCTCGGCTGATTGATGTAGCGATGGATCAGGTTCTGCAGGCGGCCGGTCTCGCTCTCCAGGCTTGCCAGGATCTTGTCGGACTCCCGCACCTGCCGCACGTCATCCCAGGCCGAGCCGAGCACCTGAACGCCGTTCCAGATCATCGCGACGAGCACCACGACGACCGCCGAGTTCAGCGCCGCGATCGACAGGATGCGCCAGCGGATCGGCACCGCGCGGACCAGCCCAACGAGGCGCGAATGGCCGCGCGCGGCGAGGCCCAATCGCGGGTCGGTCGCCTCCTCGTGCTGGTGAGTTCCTATGGCCAATCAGTTCACCTTGCGAATTCGTTCGATCAGCGCCGCGGCCGCCGGATCGCGTTGCGCCTTTGCGTAGATCGGCAAAATCGCCTCTTCGAAGGGCTTGCGGTCGAAGTTGGTCACGATCGTCACGCCCGCGCCTTCCGCCTGCCGGCGCGACTGCGCCTCAAGATCCTTCCACCTCTCGCGCATGAAGCGGCTCGATTGAAAGGCGGCCTCGCGAAAAATCTTGTGGTCCTCCGCCGACAGGCTCTCCCAGGCCTTGCGCGACATCACCAGCACTTCCGGGCTCATGGTGTGTTCGGTGAGAGTATAGAAGTTCGCATATTTGTAGTGATCGGTTGTGACAAAGGAGGGCCAGTTGTTCTCCGCGCCGTCGATCAGCTTGGTGGCAAGTCCGGTGAGAACCTGCCCATAGGGCAGTTCGACCGGTTCGGCGCCGAGCGCCTTGATCATGTCGGACATCAGTTCGGATTGCTGGACGCGAATTCGCAGGCCCTTCATGTCCGCAACCGAGCGGATCGGTTTTACGCTGTTGTAGATCGACCTCGCGCCGGAATCGTAGAAGGTGAGGCCGACGAAACCGAAGGGCTCGAAGCTGTTAAGGATCTCCTCTCCGATCGGGCCATCCAGCACCTTCTGCAAATGTTCGATCGAGCGGAACAGAAATGGCATGGCCAGTACATTCATTGCGGGAACGAAGGTCCCGATCAGCGCCACGTTGGTTCGATTGAGATCGATGGCGCCGGCGCGGGTTTGTTCGATCGTTTCCTTTTCCTCGCCGAGTTGGCGCGAATGAAATACGCGGATCTGCAAGCGGCCGCCGGTTTTTTCCTCGATCAGGCTGCCCATGTAGCGCAGCGCCTGTACGGTTGGATAATCCTCGCTCTGGGTATCGGCGGCGCGAAATTCCCGCGCCAAAGCGTTCGTCGTGATGGCCGTCAGAATCAGCCCAACGACGGCTGCTGCCTGCGAAAGGTCGGCGCGGCTATACACAGGCAACTTCCCCCCTCTGATGAAGTCGACGGCAGGAACGAAAGGTTCAACGATCTTTGGAAGCTTTTTGCGGCGGAAAATCCCCGCGAGCGGTCCAGGATTTCCGCTGCTCGTTGCGCGGATGCTTTCAGCTCGATCCTATTGCCACCCGTCGGCTGGATGAAAGGCAGGGAAGGGCGGCAAAACACTGCCTATTTATTCGGCAATTTCAATGCCTTTGTATGCATGGCTTTTCCGACCGCGCACCCGAAGTCCGCCGCCGCTGGGGTCTATTTCTGTAGCTATATCATAGGTTTATCTGTCGAGTAAGGATCGGTTAAGCTTTGGCACGAACCTTGCGAGTTTGCCCGAGCAGCCGATTTCCCCGTGCGTTGGAGCAGTCGATGAAGCGCCGCGATTTTCTGAAATCCGTCTCTGGCATTGCTGTCGGCGCCGCGATGCCGGCACCGGCGGTCTGGTCTTCCGCCAGGGCGGATGGCCGCTCGGAAACGCTGTTGGTGGTCACGGAAGGCGGCCCCAACAATCTCGATATCCACGGCGTCGGCACCAACCGTTCGGGCTACGAGACTTCGTGGAATTGCTATGACCGCCTCATCACCCACGAAACCAAAACGCTACCCGACGGAACGCTGTCCTACGATCGCGACAAGTTCAAACCCGAACTCGCCGAGGACATGAACGTCGGTGACATGTCGGTCACCTTCAAACTGAAGAAGAGCGCTAAATTCCATGACGGCGCGCCGGTGACCGCCCGGGACGTCAAATGGTCGCTCGATCGCGCGGTGACCGTCGGCGGTTTCCCAACCGTGCAGATGAAGGCCGGCTCGCTGGTCGACAAGGAACAGTTCGTCGTCGTCGACGACAACACCGTCCGAATCGATTTCACCAAGAAGGACCGACTGACGATTCCCGATCTCGCGGTGATCGTGCCCGGCATCTACAATTCCGAACTGTTGAAGAAGAAGGCCACGGAAAAAGATCCATGGGCGATGGACTATACCAAGAGCAACACCGCGGGTAGCGGCGCCTACAAGGTGACGAGCTGGAAGCCCGGCGTCGAAGTGGTCTATGAGCGCAACGAAAATTGGGTGGGCGGCAAGCTGCCGCAGCTCAAGAGAGTCATCTGGCGCACGGTTCCCTCGCAGGGTAACCGCCGCGCCTTGATAGAGCGCGGCGATGCCGACATCTCCTTCGATCTTTCGAGCAAGGACACCTCCGAGATGAAGAAGGAGGGCAAGCTCGTCATCGTCTCGCACCCGATCGGCAACGGCATGTACTCGGTCGACATGAACGTGAAGAATCCGCCGTTTAATAACCCGAAGGTTCGCCAGGCGGTGGCCTATGCGCTGCCGTACCAGAAGATCATGGACGCGGCGATGTTCGGCCTCGCCAACCCCCTGTTCGGAGGCCCGTCGAACAAGGTCGCCGATATCGCCTGGCCGGCCAAGACCGGCTACGTCAACGACATGGCCAAGGCCAAGGCGCTGATGGCCGAAAGCGGCGTATCGGAAATCGAAACGACCCTGTCCTATGATCTCGGTTCCGGCGACGTCTCGGAACCGACCGCGGCGCTGATGCAGGAAAGCCTGGCCCAGATCGGCATCAAGACCACGATCAACAAGGTGCCGGGCGCCAACTGGCGCAGCGAGATGGCCAAGAAGACGATGCCGCTGATGCTCAACTTCTTCTCCGGCTGGCTGGACTATCCGGAATATTTCTTCTTCTGGTGTTACTCCGGCCAGAACGCCATCTTCAACACGCCGAGCTACGTCAAC
>DATGGY010000060.1:0-7846 GCA_035308285.1 Bradyrhizobium sp.
GTCGACGAAGACCGCGGCCTCGCGGGCGAGCACGATGGCCATACCCGCCGAGCCGGTGAAGCCGGTCAGCCAGGCCAGCCGCTCTTCCGAGGGGGCGACATATTCGTTCTGCTGCTGGTCGGCGCGAGGGACCGCGAACCCGGTCAGGTTGCGCCGCGCCAGTTCCTCGCGAAACGCGGATAGCCGCGCGGTCAGTGCGACGCCGGTCTCGGGTTCCTCGAAGGTCTGGAAGAGGGCTTCGAACATCACGCCATACCTTAGGATTACGTGGAGAACTGCGCAATCGCAGCAAAATGCTTCCGATTCCGCCCATGTTGTGGTTGAATTGCTGCAACTGCGTCGGGCGGGTCTGAACGGATCGATGCCCAAAGCGACCGCAAAACGACGTTCCGGAGGAAATCCAGGGGTGTTTCAACTCAACGACGAGGGGATGCGCAATGCCCGTCTTTACGTTTGAGAAGATTTCGCCGCCGGTTCGCCGCGGACCGCTTGCTCCCGCCGTCAAGAAACAGCGCGGCGTCATTGTCCAGATTCTGGATCGGTTCGTCGAAGCCCGCGTCAAGCGCGCGGAGATCAAGGAAGAGGGCGCCGTCGCCCGCAAGAAGAAAACGGCGGAGTAGGTCTTAGTCGAACGCCGTCGTTCCGGGGCGCGAAGCGAACCCGGAACCTCGAGATTCCCCGATGCGCAATTGCGCATCTGAGGTCTGCGCTGCGCGCATCCTGGAATGACGGGGCAAAGTTCACCCCGCCTTGCACATCAACAGGCTGCTCCAGCCCTCGATCCGGATGTGCCGTCTCAGCACCAGCCCCCTGGCGCGATAGGCTGATATCACGGCGCCGGCCTGCGGGGCCAATAGCCCGGACAGGATGACCAGCGCGCCGGGCGCGAGATGCCGGGACATCGGCGTTGCCATTTGCCGCAACGGATTGGCCAGGATATTCGCCAGCACCAGATCGAAGGGGCCCCGTCGTGCGAATTGCGGCGCGGAGAACCCGGTTGCCCGGATCGTCTCCACGAGGTCGCCGGTAGAGTTGAGCCGACCGTTGTCGGCCGCGACCCTGACCGAAAGCGGATCGATGTCGCTGGCGAGCACCTTGCGGCGCAGCGTCTTCGCGGCTGCGATGGCGAGCAAGCCGGTGCCGGTGCCGAGGTCGAGCACGCGGCGGGGCGAATGGGCCTTCAGCGCCTGGTCGAGCAGCAACAGGCAGCCGAGGGTGGTGCCGTGATGGCCGGTGCCGAAGGCCAGCGCCGCCTCGATCTCGATCCCAAGCTTGTTGGGCGGCACTTTTGCGCGGTCATGCCGGCCGTGGACGACGAAGCGTCCGGCGCGGACCGGAACCAGCTCGGCAAGCGTCGCCTTGACCCAGTCCTTTGCCTCCATCGTGTCGAAGCTGACGGCGTTTGCGGCCTCGCGGCCGGCGGCGAGCGCCACCAACTCGCGGACCGCGCTTTGGTCGGGCGCTTGCCCAAAATGCACGGTGATGTCCCAGCGGCCGCCCGGGCCCTCGAAGGCGGCGATCGCGGCCTCGCCCTCGACCAAACTCTCGGTCAACAGATCCGCCACGCGTTTGGCCGTTTGCTCGTTGCCGATGGCGAAGCTGGCTCGGTGGGTACTGGGGGTGAGCGTCGTGGCCATCGGGAGGCTCGAAGGGATGGGCGAAGGGAACTTGTTAGCGTGACAGCTTGAGATTTCGGTAATCTTTTTCTTGTAGCGTTGTTTTCGACCACAGCGCTTCAGTCACGCGCGCGACGACGCAGTTTTCTGAGCCCGCATTTTGTTAGAAACAAAAACAATGCAAGGGCATGGCGGTGGTTCTCAAACTTCTTGCTGAAGATATTCATCAAACTCTTGAAGCAGCGCGTCTCGCGTGAGGCGTTGATTGAATCTGTCGACGGATCGCATTGAATTATCTGTTCAATCGATCCGGGACGATGAGAAAATCCCGCTCAAAGTCGATTCGCCCCGGAGCCGTCCCATGAGTCGTGAAATCGCCCGCGCGATCATCGAAGAAAAGCTCGGGGAGCTTCGCCCGCTTTCCTACGCAGAATTGGCCGGACGGGCGGGCGCGGTTCGTTGCGGCGGCGTCACCGGGCCCGATGGCCACGAATATCAGGTTGAGACCGAGGTCCGCTGGGACGGCAAGTCCGGCGGCAATATTCGCGCGATCGTGGCTGCCGACGGTCCTGGGGTAAGCGCTTTCAGGCCCCTTACCGGCGCTTTCATCATGCGGGCCGATGGGTCATTGCTCGAGGAAGATACCAACTGAGCCCACATCGCGCGCAAGGCTTGCCCACAGCTTTGTCCACCGGGACATACCGTGTCGGTTCAAGGGTTTACCCGGCTCTTTCCACAGGCCGGCGAGGCGTGAAAAGTTTGCGGGTGCCCAGCCGCTATGCCATGGTTGGCGCTGATGTTTTCCCCCTGCGGCGTTCCCTCTCCTGGCCGTCTCGCATGCGCCTTTTTCCAGGTTTGAATGAAGCAACCTCTCACGCGTGACCGGGTCCGCCAGGCGTTGCGGTCGGCTTTCTTCATGTTGTTCACAACGCTTGCGACGCTGGCCGCGCTGGAACTTGTCCTGCGGGTCGCCGATCTCAGGGTACTGCGGGAAGCCACCAGCGAGCGCTCGCTGACCTACCGCTATGACCCGGAACTGGGCTGGGCGCCGGTTCCCAATTCGACCTCGGTGGTGACCACCGCGCGCACCATCCACGCCCAACACAACAGCCTCGGCTTCCGCGACGTCGAGTTCAAGCGCGACGGCCGGCCGCGGATGCTGTTTCTCGGCGACTCCTTTGTCTGGGGAGTGGATTCAGAAGCCGGCGAGCGCTTCACTGATCTCTTGCGAAGCCGCATCGCCAGCCATCAGATCGTCAATGCCGGCGTCTCCGGCTATGGCACCGATCAGGAGTACTTGCTGTTGCAGCGGATCTGGCCGGCGATCGAGCCGTCGGTCGTGGTGCTGATCTTCTGCACGGACAATGACCGCCTCGATAACGGCACCAACATTCGTTACGACGGCTATCAGAAGCCGTATTTTGCCACCGGCCCCGACGGTTCGCTGGTCCTGCGCGGCCAGCCGGTGCCGTGGTCGCGCCAGCTCTACATCAAGGACGATTGGCTGGTCCGCCATCTCTGGCTCGCGCGGCTGGCCGCCTTCGCCTACGTCGAACTCGCCCACCGCCAAGTTTTCGTGCCCGATCCGACCGAGCGGATCGTCAGCCGAATCCACGAATTCGTGGCGGCCCATGGCGGGAGGCTGGTGGTCGGCCTGCAGGCCGCCGATGCCGCGCTCACCGCGCATCTGAAGGCCGAGCGGATTCCCTTTGTCACATTCGAGGGGGCAGAGGCCTATTCCAGCCTCCACGGCGCCCATTGGACGCCGGATGGCCAAAAACTCGTCGCCGAACGCCTGCTGGGACTACTGACCGAGAACAAGATCGTGGAGACCGATGGGGTCTCCCGCTAGTCGTTCTCTTCACCTTTCCCCCAGCGGGGAGAGGTCGATTTGCGGCAGCAAATCGGGTGAGGGGGCTGGCCCTGCTGAGAAACCGTCATCCCTCACCCCAGCCCTCTCCCAACGGGAGAGGGGGTCATACCTCCGTTGTCGCTGCTGCTTAATCTCATCGTGAACTTGGGCCGGTTCCCGCCGGCCAAAACAAGGCTTGCTTTTGCCGGGCAATATTTCCAGTGATGGACGCTCAGCGAGGGGCAGGCGGTGGCAAGCGGTACCTTCCACGAGGATTTAAGGCGCGACGACCGGACCGAGGGCCCGAGCGACCGCAGGTTCGGGCTGACGATCGGCGCGATCCTCGCCGCGATCGGGGCCTGGAAATCGTTCCACGGCTCGAACTGGGGCCTGGTGTGGGGCGCGCTCGCCGCGGCGCTGATCGGATGCGCGTTTCTGCGGCCAGCGGCTCTCTCGCGGCTCAACGACCTCTGGCTGAGGCTTGGCCTGCTGCTGCACCGGATCGTCAATCCGCTCATCATGGTGTTTCTGTTCTTCGTCGTCATCGCGCCGATCGGCCTTCTGATGCGCTCGCTCGGCAAGGACCCGCTGCGCCTCAAATTCGACAAGGCGGCGGCCAGCTACTGGATTGCGCGATCCGACGCCCGGCCGCTGCCAGAAGCCATGCGCCAGCAGTTTTAAGATGCGTCAGCAGTTCTAAAAGAGGGATGATGTCGTTCCTGCGTGAATTCCTTGCGTTCCTCCGCGTCCGGAAGAAGTACTGGCTGATGCCGGTCTTTCTCATGATGTTCGTGTTCGGCGCACTTCTTATATTGGCCAAGGGTTCCGTGGTCGCGCCCTTCATCTATACGCTGTTCTGATGCCCTCGCGCATCCTCGGCATCTCCGCGTTCTATCACGACAGCGCCGCCGCCCTGGCGATCGACGGACGCATCGCGGCGGCCGCGCAAGAAGAGCGCTTCACGCGCACCAAGCACGATCCGGGATTCCCGCTCCATGCCATCCGCTATTGTCTCGATCAGGCCGGGATAAGAGCGGGCGATCTCGACCATGTCGTGTTCTACGAAAAGCCCTTCATCAAGTTCGAGCGGCTGCTTGAGACTTATCTCGCCTTCGCGCCCTCCGGCTTCCCGTCGTTTCGGCTCGCGATCCCGCTATGGCTGAAGGAAAAACTGTTCCAGAAACGCCTGTTGCGGCAAAGCCTCGCCGAGATCGATCCCGATATCGATTGGGAAGCGCGGCTGTTGTTCACCGATCACCATCAGAGCCACGCGGCGTCCGCGTTCTTTGCCTCGCCGTTCGAACAGGCCGCCGTGCTCACGCTCGACGGCGTCGGCGAATGGACCACCACCTCGTCCGGCATGGGCCGCGGTAACGCGCTCGAGATCACGCGCGAGATTCAATTCCCGCACTCGATCGGGCTATTGTACTCCGCGTTCACCTATTACACCGGCTTCAAGGTCAACTCCGGCGAATACAAGGTGATGGGGCTCGCGCCCTATGGCGAGCCGAAATATGTCGACAAGATTTTCGACTCTCTGGTCGATCTCAAGGACGACGGCTCCTATCGCCTCGACCTCGGCTATTTCAACTATTGCACGGGCTTGACGATGACCAACGGACGCTTCCACGATCTGTTCGGCGGCGAGCCGAGGAAGCCCGAGCAGTTATTGGATCAACGCCACATGGACCTCGCCGCCTCGATCCAGAAGGCGACCGAGGAAATCGTGCTGCGGCTGTCGCGGAGTCTCGCCAAGGAAACCGGCGCCGCCAATCTGTGCCTCGCCGGCGGCGTGGCGCTCAATTGCGTGGCCAACGGCAAAATCTTGCGCGAGCGAAGTTTCGAACGCATCTGGATTCAGCCTGCGGCGGGAGACGCCGGCGGCGCGGTGGGCGCGGCGCTTGCGGCGCATTACCAGTTCAACGGCGCGGCCCGGAAATTAAATGGCGCCGCCGACAGCATGTCAGGCGCCTATCTCGGGCCTTCCTACGCGCAACCTGACATCGAAAGCCGCCTGAAGAAGGCTGGCGCGCGTTTCGCTGTCCTCGACGATCAGGATTTGATTTCGCGCACGGTGGAAGCTTTGGCGGACGAAAAGGCCGTAGGCTGGTTTCAGGGCCGGATGGAATTCGGACCCCGCGCGCTCGGCGCGCGCTCCATCCTCGGCGATCCCCGCTCGGCAGCGATGCAAAAATCGCTCAATTTGCGGGTCAAGTTTCGCGAGAGCTTTCGCCCGTTCGCGCCGGCGGTGCTGCGCGAGGACGTTGCCGACTGGTTCGATCTCGATGAGGACAGCCCCTACATGCTTCTGGTCGCCGACGTCGTCGCGCGCCGCCGCCGCGCCATGACCAACGAGGAGCAGCGCCTGTTCGGGATCGACAAGCTCAACGTTTCCCGCTCCGACGTCCCGGCGGTCACGCATGTCGACTATTCCGCGCGGATCCAGACCGTGCACGCGGAAACCAACCCGCGCTTCCATGCGCTGCTTTCGGCTTTCAAAGAGAAAACGGGCTGCCCGGTGCTGGTCAACACCAGTTTCAACATCCGCGGCGAGCCGATCGTGTGCACGCCGGAAGACGCCTTCCGCTGCTTCATGGGCAGCGACATCGAGGTGCTCGCGATCGGCAATTGTTACTTGCGGAAAGAAGAGCAGGATTCCGCGCTGAAGCGGGATTACCGGGAGACGTTCGAGCTGGATTGAGTGGGGGAGGGGGCGAGGAGATAACCTCGAAATTTCGAGCTGATAGCACCGGATTTCCCCGTCTCATCCACCGGTTTTCCACAAGCCTTCCACCGGCTTTTCAACCACTTCATCCGTCATTGCGAGGAGCAATAGCGACGAAGCAATCCAGTTTCGCTCGTTGCACCAGCGCATCGATTGCTTCGCTGACGCGCGCAATGACGACGCGGCGCGATCTCTCGCGGCTCACCCAAACAGCGCGCGGTGATCCCTGAGGATCACGCGGGCGGCGTTGTGGCCGGGGGCGCCGGTGACGCCGCCGCCGGGATGGGCGCCGCTGCCGCAATGATAGAGTCCCTTCAAGGGCCCGCGGTAGTCGGCATGGCCGAGCATGGGGCGCGCGGAGAACAGTTGGTTCAGCGTCAGCGCGCCGTGGAAGATGTCGCCTCCGAGCAAGCCGAATTCCCGCTCCAGATCGAGCGGGGAAAGAATTTGCCGTCCGATCACGCTCGCCGCGAAACCAGGCGCGTAGCGGTCGACGGTGGCGATCATGAGGTCGGCGACTTCCTCGCGATGGTCGTCCCAGGATTTTCCCTCCGGCAATTCCGGCGCGACGTGCTGACAAAACAGACTCGCGACATGTTGCCCCGGAGGGCAGAGCGTGTCGTCCAGCGTCGAGGGGATCAGCACTTCGACTACGGGCTCGCGGCTCCAGCCGAAGTCGCGCGCGTCCTGCCAGGCGCGGTCCATATATCGCAGGCTCGGCGCGATGATGATGCCGGCGGTGAGATGGTCGCCCGCGCCCGGCAGCGCGGTGAACGAGGGCAGGGCGTTCAGCGCCACGTTCATCCGGAAGGTGCCGGAGCCGTTGCGCCAGTTCCCGATCCGATCGCGAAAGGCCGCCGGCAGCGCGTCCGCCGCTACCAGCCGGGTGTAGAGCAGTTTCGGGTTGACGCCGGAGACGACGTAGCGGGCACGGACGTCGGTGCCGTCGTCGAGCACCACGCCCACCGCGCGGTCGCGCTCGACGATCACCTCGCGCACGCCGGAATCGGTGTGGATCGCCACGCCATGTCCGCGCGCCGCTGCCGCCATCGCCTGGGTGATCGCGCCCATGCCGCCGATGGCGTGGCCCCAGACGCCCTTCCTGCCGTTCACCTCGCCGAACGCATGATGCAGCATCACATAGGCGGAGCCGGCGGCATAGGGGCTCGCGTAATTGCCGACGATGGCGTCAAAGCCGTAGAGCGCCTTGATCAGGTCGATCTCGAAACGCTGGTCCAGCATCTCGCCCGCCGATTGCGTGAACAGGTCGAGCAGGCTGCGCTGCTGCTCCAGCGTCAGCCGGCGCAGCACGTTGGCGGTGCCGAGGGCGTTGAGGGCCTCGCGAACGGAGTCGATGCCAAAACCTTCGACGATGTTGGGCGGCGCCCGCAACACCAGTTGCCGCAGCACGTCGGCGATCGCCTCCAGTTCACGCGAAAACGCATCGATGCGGCCGGCGTCGCGCTTGCTGAATTTCGCCACCGACTGGGAAAGCGGGCCTTCGCCGGTCAGCAGATACTGACCGTCAGGGGAGGGCAGGAAATTCTGCGCACGCCGTTCGACGATACGAAGGCCGTGGTCGCCCAATTTCAGATCGAATATGATGCGCGGGTTCAACAGGCTGACGGTGTAGGCCGCGACCGAGTTGCGGAA
>DATGGY010000061.1:0-2616 GCA_035308285.1 Bradyrhizobium sp.
ATGCAGCTGAAAAATATGCTTCGACGTATCCATGCCAACTCGGATAATCTGCTTCACGGACGGCTCCCTTGTCTGAGATTTACAACAACCTCATTCTGGCACACTCGATGCCGTAGGGGGCCGTCCACACCATCAACCACTAATGTGGATGAAGGGCAAAGCTGCGGCTCCAGCTTCGCGCGATACAGAATTTCGTGGTTGGGTCCCGGCTCAAGGCCGGGACGACGCGAATTGTTTACCCGATCGGCTTCAGCCCCGCCTCGATCGCGGCGCGGCGCGGTTCGAGGAACGGCGGCAGCGCGAGTTTTTCGCCGAGCTTGTCCATCGGCTCGTCGGTGGCAAAGCCGGGGCCGTCGGTGGCGATCTCGAACAGGATGCCGTTGGGCTCGCGGAAATAAAGGCTGCGGAAATAGAAGCGGTCAACCTCGCCGCTGTTGGGAATGCCGAGTTCGCGCAGGCGATGCGTCCAGGCGTGATATTGCGTCTCGTCGGGGGTGCGGAAGGCGACGTGATGCACCCCGCCCGCGCCTTGACGGGCGATCGGCGAATTTTTTTGCTCGACGACGTGCAGCTCGGCGGCAGGTCCCCCCTCGCCCATCGCGAATACCTGAACCTCGCCCCTCGCATCGGGCGCGGCATAGGCGCGCACATGCCGCATGTTCATCACCGCAGTGAGCACCATCGAGGTGCGCGCCAGATCGTGCACGTTCAAAACGATCGGACCGAGCCCGCGGATCTGATGCTCGGTAGGAACCGCGCTCTTCTCCCAGGGCGACGCAGGACCCGCGCCGCCGTCATCGACCAGCACCAGGCGCTGGCCTTCGCCGTCTTCAAAGGGGAGCGTCAGCCGGCCATCGACTTCGGCGACATCGCCAGTGCGAACGCTCGCTCTTCGCAGGCGATCGCGCCAGAACCCGAGGGTCTTTTCCCCCGCCACGCGCAACGAGGTCGCCGAAATGCTGTTGGTGCCGCGCCGCTCTGGAGGTGCCGGAAAATCGAAGAAGGTAAGGTCCGTTCCTGGATTGGCCTTCCCGTCGGCATAAAACAGATGATAGGCGCTGACGTCGTCCTGGTTGACGGTCTTCTTGACCAGCCGCATGCCGAGCAAGCCGGCATAGAAAGCCAGGTTCTCGCGCGGCTTCGCTGAAATCGCGGTGAGGTGGTGAATTCCCGTCAACTGCATTGCAGAGGTCCTCGCGCATCGTTGCGTCAGCGGTTTTGGCCCGCCATGGGAGATGATGTAGGATATCTTGGTCGAACTAGCCACCCGCGCCAGTGGGTCGAGTTTGAAGGGCCCGTCACGGGCTGATTTCTCATTGCGCACGAAGATTCGTGAAATCGTTGTGCCGATCCCCTATTATAGAGTCATGAGACATCCGCCTTCGATCGCGCTTGCCGCCTTCGCGCTGGTTACCCTTGCCCCGATCTCGCGGGCCATGGCCGAGAGCGCATCCGTGGACTTGCGAATCCTCGCCATCAACGATTTCCACGGCTACCTTCGCCCGCCTACCGGCGGGATCAGGATCGCCAATCCCGACGACAAGACCAGAAAGCTCGCTGTAGCCGCCGGCGGCGCCGAACAGATGGCGACGCTGGTGAAAGAGCTTCGCGACGGCCACAACAACGCGATCTTCGTCGCGGCCGGGGACCTGATCGGCGCGAGCCCGTTGCTGTCGGCGATGTTCCATGACGAGCCGACGATCGAATCGATGTCGATGATGGGGCTTGCGATTACTTCCGTCGGCAATCACGAATTCGATGAGGGCAAGGACGAATTGAAGCGGATGCAGAATGGCGGCTGCCATCCGGCCGACAATTGCCAGGGGCCGCATCCATTCCAGGGCGCGAAATTCCACTACCTTGCGGCCTCCACCTTCGAGACGGCGACCGGCAAGACGATCTTTCCCGCCTACGAGATCAGGGAATTCGATGGAATCCCGGTCGCCTTCATCGGCCTCACGCTCAAGGGTACTTCCGGCATCATTTCGCCGGCCAGCGCGGCAGGGCTTGAGTTCAAAGACGAAGCCGACACCGTGAACGCGATTGTTCCGGAATTGAAGGCGCGCGGCGTCGAGGCCATCGTCGTCCTGATCCACGAGGGCGGCTATCCGACCGGCGACTACAACGAATGTCCCGCCATCTCCGGCGCGATCGTCGACATCGTCAAGAAATTCGATCGCGCGGTCGACGTCGTGGTCAGCGGCCACACCCATCAGGCCTATGTCTGCGAGATCGACGGCCGGCTCGTCACCTCCGCCGACAAATACGGCACGCTTGTCACCGCGATCGACCTCAAGCTCGATCCCAAGACCCGCGATGTCGTCAGCGCCAAGGCAAATAATTTCATCGTCCGCAGCGGCACCCTGGCCAAGGATCCGGAACAGACCGCCTTGCTCGAGGCTTACGACAAATTTGCTGCTCCGATCGCCGACCGCCGGGCGGGGTCGGTCACCGAGACGCTGTCGCGCGCGCCGAACGACGCCGGCGAGAGCGCGCTCGGCGACATCATCGCCGACGCGCAATTGGCCGCGACCTCACCCCGCGACAAGGGCGGCGCGGTGATGGCATTCACCAATCCCGGCGGCATCCGCACCGACATCGCCGGCAAGCAGGACG
>DATGGY010000062.1:0-35417 GCA_035308285.1 Bradyrhizobium sp.
GCTTCGCCGGACTTGGCGTCCTCCACGCCGATCACGGCGCATTCGAGCACGCCGGGATGGCTTGCGATCACTTCCTCGATCTCGTTCGGATAGACGTTGAAGCCGGAGACCAGGATCATGTCCTTCTTGCGGTCGACGATCTTGGTGAAGCCATCCGGGCTCATCACCCCGATGTCGCCGGTGCGGAAGTAGCCGTCCGACGTCATTACCTTGGCGGTCTCGTCGGGCCGGTTCCAGTAGCCGGCCATCACCTGCGGGCCCTTGGCGCAGATTTCGCCGGGCTGACCGAGCGGGACTTCATTGCCGTCGTCGTCCCGGATCGAGAGATAGGTGGATGGCACGGGAATGCCGATCGAGCCGGAGAACTGGTCGGTGTCGGCGGGGTTGCAGGTGAGCGTCGGCGAGGTCTCCGAAAGTCCGTAGCCTTCCGACAACGGGCAGCCCGTCACCGCCAGCCATTTCTCGGCGACCGGTTTCTGCGTCGCCATGCCGCCGCCGTTCGAAATCTTCAGCCTGGAGAAATCAACCTTATCGAAACCCGGCGTATGCAACAGGCCGTTGTAAAGCGTGTTGACGCCCGGGAAGAAGTTGACCTGGTATTTCATCAACTCCTTGACGAAACCCGCCATGTCACGCGGATTGGGAATCAAGAGATTGGTACCGCCGGCGCGCATCCCCAGCAGGTAACACGCCGTCAGCGCGAAGACATGGTAGAGCGGCAGCGCGCAGACGATCAAAAGCTGATCGACATGCGGCGGCCTCTCCAGCGCCGGCTGCAGCCAGGCGTCGTTCTGCAGCACGTTGGCGAGAATGTTGCGGTGGAGCAGCGTCGCGCCCTTGGAGACGCCGGTGGTGCCGCCGGTGTATTGCAGGAAGGCGACGTCGTCCGGCGTGAGCCTGGGCTTTTCGAATTTCATGCCGCGGCCGGCGGCAACCGCATCATTGAAGGCAACAGCGCGCGGGATCGAATAAGCCGGCACCATCTTCTTCACGCGCCGCACCACGAGGTTGACGATCACGCCCTTCAAGCCGAGCAGGTCGCCCATGCTGCCGATGATGACGTGCTTGAGCGGGGTCTTGCCCATCACCTGCTGCACGGTGGTTGCGAAATTCTCCAATACGATGATCGCCTCGGCGCCGGAATCCTTGAGCTGATGCTCGAGTTCGCGCGGGGTGTAGAGCGGATTGACGTTCACGACCGCGAAACCGGCGCGCAGCACGGCGGCGGTGGCAATCGGATATTGCAGCACATTCGGCATCATCAAGGCGACGCGAGCGCCCTTTTGGAGGCCGAGATTCTGCAGATAGGCGCCAAGCGCCTGCGACATCTCGTCGAGGTCGTGGTAGCTGATGGACTTGTCCATGCAGATGAAGGCCTTGCGATCCCGAAACTTCGCAAAGCTTTCTTCCAGCAGTTCAACCAGGGATGAGTATTGGGTCACATCGATATCGGCGGGCACGCCGGCCGGATATCGCTTGAGCCAGATGCGCTCCATGCTATTCCCCTCTTGGTTCGTTGCCTCTGAATCTCGCCCGCTTGCCGGCACGGGGCGCATTATTTGGCTCAGTATTGAGCATTGCGGCGGCCGATGGCAAGCGGCGGCGGCAATCGGGGGTATGACTCACGGAAATGTGCCGGTCCGAGCGGTGCGGAACCGGCTACGAGCGCGGCTTTTGATCCGGCGCACCGGCGTCGCCCGTGGTACTCTTCGGCGCTGGTTTGGCCGCAGGCTTTGCCGCAGCCTTGGGCTTGGCCGGCTTGTCTGCGGGCTTTGCGGCCGCATCCGGCTTGGCGTTGGCATGCCGTGCGGGTTTGCCCCCGCCCGATTTGGCTTCGGGCTTGGCGTCGCTCCTGGACTCGGCCGCATCCGGCCTTTTCGCCGCAAGGCGCGACTTTCGTCCGTGGTGGCGCGCGGCCTGTTCGTCGGCGTCCGCGGCGACCGCGGCGATCAGGGCCGTGCCGGTTCGGGTCGGCCCGGTATAGACCGGAATAGGTTCGGACGGCGCGGGAGCTGCCGCCAACAACTCCGACGGCTTCAGTACCGGCGGCGGCAGCCCGGCAGCGAAGAAGGCTAGCGCCGGTTCGGAACTGGTCGATGCGCTGCTGGCAACGGTCGTGTCCTCGTCTTCGTCGCTGGCCGGCTTGTGCCGCTTGCCGTTGCACATCTCGTCGCGCAGATTCGGCGGCGAGGCATCGATCGGCGCCAGATTATCGACGGTGCCGAGCGAGGGGCGCAGCCACGACAGCGCGTCGCCGTTAAAGCCGCGCTCGAGCAATTGCGCGGCCTTTACCGCGCGCGCCTGGCCGGATGATGCACCAAGCACCACCGCGATCAGCCGTTTGCCGTTGCGGGTGGCCGAAGCCACGAGGTTATAGCCGGAGGCGCAGATGAAACCGGTCTTGAAGCCGTCGGCTCCGGGATAACGTCCGATCAGCTTGTTGAAATTCTGCGTGACCCTGCGGCCGTAACGGATCGAGGGAATATGGACGAAATATTCGTATTCCGGCAGGTCGTGAATGATCGCGCGGGCAAGGATCGCAAGATCCCGCGCCGAAGTGATCTGGCCGTCGGCGGGCAGGCCGTTCGGATTGACATAGCTCGTCTGCGTCATGCCGAGCCGTTGCGCATTCTGGTTCATCAGCGCCGAAAAGCCGTCGATCGAACTACCGACGCCTTCGGCCAACACCACGGCCATGTCGTTGGCCGACTTCACCAGCATCATCTTGAGCGCATTGTCGACCGTGACCTGCGTTCCCGGCCGGAACCCCATCTTCGAAGGCGATTGCGAGGCCGCGACCGGGGACACGGTAAACAGCGTATCGAGGGTGATCCGACCTTCCTTGACGGCCTTGAGCGTCACATAGGCCGTCATCAGCTTGGTCACCGATGCGGGGTACCACGGATAGGTGGCGTTCTCGGCCTGCAGGACCTTTCCAGTGTCGGCTTCGACGACCAGCAGCGCTTCGGCGCGCGCCGCGCGCGGCGAGACCACGGCGAGTGTCGCGAGAAACACGATCCAGCTCAACGACGATTTGCAAAGCAACGGGCGAAGAAGATGCACTATCCGATTCCGGTCCTTTGAGACCCGCCTTCGGGAAGGAGGTCCTCACCAATTCACATTCGGGTTTCAAGCGTGTCCGGCGCCGTCGCTAACGGCGGTTGCAAACCTATACCGGCTTGCCGGTCCGGAACAGAGGCAAGGGCGATTAATTCGTCGACGAAATAGGCCGAATTTCGGCGGTACTTAAATCTTCACCGCGACGCTTTTCGCTATCCGGGCGCCTTGATACTGGCCCTCGCACTCTCCTGAACCATGAATTGGGCCCGCGCAAGTTCCGCAAAACGA
The DNA here is from genome assembly GCA_035308285.1 of Bradyrhizobium sp. Classification (GTDB taxonomy): domain Bacteria; phylum Pseudomonadota; class Alphaproteobacteria; order Rhizobiales; family Xanthobacteraceae; genus Bradyrhizobium. The sequence continues at coordinate 3,349 of DATGGY010000062.1, forward strand.
CCGCCTTTCGCCAGGAGTTCATCGAAAGTTCCGCTTTCGATGATCCGGCCGCGGTCGAACACGAGGATGTGCGTGGCGTTGCGAATGGTAGAAAGCCGGTGGGCGATGACAAAGGTCGTGCGGCCCCTCATCACCTCGTCGAGCGCCGCGTTGAGCTTGGCTTCCGTCACCGCATCCAGCGCACTGGTGGCCTCATCGAGGATCAGGATCGGCGGATCCTTCAACAGCGCCCGCGCAATCGACAGCCGCTGGCGCTCGCCGCCGGACAACATCCGCCCGCGCTCGCCGGCGTTGGTGTCGAACCCCTTTTCGCTGCGCTCGATGAATTCGAGCGCCTGCGCCCGGCGCGCCGCGATCCGCAGTTCCTCGTCGCTGGCGTCCGGCTTGCCGACCCGCAGATTGTCCGCGATCGAACGATTGAACAGCAAGGCCTCCTGGAACACCACGCCGATATTGCGCCTCAGTGCCGAAAGTTTCAGGCCGCGGACGTCCATGCCGTCGATCTTGATGAAGCCCGATTGCGGATCGAACGCCCGGTGCAACAACGCGATCGCGGTCGATTTTCCGGCGCCGGTCGGGCCGACCATCGCGATGGTCTGGCCGGGCAGGGCCGTGAAGGAGAGGTCTTCGACCGCGGGCCGCTTGCCGTCATAGGAAAACGAGACGTCGTTGAATTCGACCAGGCCCGAAAGGCGCCCGGTGTCGATCGCATCGGGCCGGTCGTGGACGGCAGGCACCGCATCGAGCACGTTGAAGAATTCCTGCAGGCGCGGCGCCTCCATGAACACGTTGTTGATGAAGCTGACCACCTGCTCGAGCTTCTGGATCAGCATGGTGGCGAAACTGACGAACATCACGATCTCGCCAACCGAGGTGAGGCCCCGTTCGTGCAGGATGATGCCGGCGGTAAAGATCGCCAGCACGGTGATGGTGGTAGACGCCCGGGTGATCACGGTGACCAGCGCCCACCACGACAAGACCGGCATCTGCGCCGCCAACAGCTTGTCGGCGACGAAGCGCACCCCCTGCACCTCCGCGTCGATGCGCACGAAGCTCTGCACCAGCGCGACATTGCCGAGCGCGTCGGAAGCGCGCGCCGACAGATCGCTGTAATGCTCCTCGACCTCGTTCTGCATGCCGTAGGTCTTTCGCACCACAAGCGTGGTCAGCACCGTGAACACGACGCAGAGTACAAACAGCAGGATCGCCATCCGCCAGTTGAAGTAGAGCGCGAGTGGCAGCAGCACCATCAGCGACATGATCGCGGCAAAATGCTCGCGAAAGAATCCGAGCCACAGCCGCCACAGCGAGTCGGTACCGTTCAGCATCACCTTCATCAGGCGCCCCGAATGTGTGCCGGTGTGGAAGGTGAGGGGCAATTGCATGATGTGCTCGAAATAATCCGTCAGCACCGCCTGGCGCTGGCGGTGCGCGAGCCGATCGGCATAAAGAGCAACTGCGGCGCTGCATCCAATGGTGAACAGGCCGAAGGCCGCCCAGGCCCCGAGCAGCGGCCACGCCGACGATGATCCGAGCGGCCCTGTCGACGGCTTTCCGGAGAGAACATCGACGATGCGGCCGAACAGCACGGGTTCGGCGAATTGCGCGCCCGCCAATAGCAGGTTGACGCCGGCCAGGATCCAGCCCAGGCGTGCCTCTTTGCCGAGCAGGTTGAGGACGCGCGTATAGAGACGAGGCAGGGACATGCGGCTCCAGCACCAAAAAGACCCGACCGGAAGATCCATCGTCGGAATGCGCATCTAATCAGGGATTGCGGCAGAGAACCAGCGCGGGATGATTTTGGCCAATATCAAGGGCTGCACTTCCAGTCAGACTCAGAGGAGCGGCCTCGCGACGTTGCGGATATCAATTGATCAGGCGGTCGCCGCGCGGAGGCAGAAAACTGCCGTCGAAAATATCGGCCGCGGACGGCGGCTTGGTAAATTTAAAGTCCTCGGCGACCTGGTCGATCGACCGGTCGAGCCGCGCGGGGTCGACCCCGCCGATGCCGTTGCGTTTCACTTCGGGGGTCAAGATGTTGTCTTCGATCGCCGTCTGCAGGCGTTCCAGTTCGAGCTCGCTTGAGCCATCGTCCATCCGGCTCAGGACTTCATCCACCGCATGGCCGGGATCCCTGATCGCGAGATTCGTGCCGGCGATCAGCGCCCGCACAAAGCCCCTCACCGCCTCGGGCTGCTTGGCGGCGAAAGCCGGGTTGACGATCACCGCAAAACCGTAGGCATCGCAGCCGTAGTCGGAAAATCGCAACACCGCGAGGTCATCGGCAGGAACGCCGCGGTCCCTCAGATTCACCGCGGACTGGTACGAAAAGCCGACCACGGCATCGACCTGGCCTGCCGACAGCATCGGTTCGCGCACGGCGGCGCTGATGCGGGCCCGCTTGACGCTCGAAAGCTTGATCCCGTTCTGACGCGCCAGCGCCGGCCACAGCCGCACCGAGAGATCGCCGTCGGCGACCCCGAGCGTCTTGCCTTCGATATCGGACAGCGAATGAATGCCCCGGCTCTTGCGGGCAATGATGGCGTAGGGCGATTTGTTGAACAGTACGAATACCGCCTTGACCGGCGGCGAACCCTGGTCGCGGAAGCGGATCAACGCGTTGATGTCGACGAGTGCGAATTCGCCGGTGCCGGCGGCAACCCGCGCGATCGCTTCCGGCGATCCGGCCGCGACGTCGGTCGTGACCGCCAGTCCCTCCGAGGCGAACAAGCCGTCGGTCATCGCCAATACGACAGGGGCGGCGCTGGCGTTGATCGGACGATCGAAGGAAAACTCAATCGTGAGCGGCTGGCGGCTTTCTTCGGCGGCACGGCCGGCGAGCCCGCCCAGGCACACAAGTCCGGTCAGGCTGAGCAGCGAAGCCAGAAGGCAGCGGGCAACGATTGTCCGAACTACACGCATCAGCATCACACCGGGACCGGATGTCAGTTGCCACGCCGGATATGTCTGTTTCATGACACACCATCGCGGCGCCCGGCGCATTGTGCCGGATGTAATCTGAACAGTCGATGAGCACGGGCGGCCGCCGTTCACATGCGCGTGCGCAACTGTTCCCGGCGCGAACTCGGCGGGTGGGCTGCCGGAGACCGCCGCAGCCCGGCCCCGCTCGGACCCGCTGGTCCGTATTATTACGGCGGTGACGCCGGCTGATGCGCCGGATATGGCTCTCGGCAACGGGGGCATGCCGCGTTTTCCCAGGCCGCCTGCCTCGCCGGTAGCTGCAAGTCTTTCGACATGATTAATCCGCTGGTCACTGTGGCCGGTGGTTTTCGACCTGCGGACGCCGTTCGTTAACACGCTCGCGACGCGTTTGGATTATCTTGAAGACATGAGTGATTCGCTCGAACGGCTTTATCTGGCGGTGATCGCGGCCAAGGATCTCGATCCGGCGGTTTCGCGGACCGCACGGCTGTTTCAGCGCGGCCCTGCCAAGATGGCCAAGAAACTCGCCGAAGAAGCCATCGAGGTCGTGATCGACGCCGTCAACGGCAAGACCGACGCCGTCGTCAGCGAAAGCGCCGATCTGCTCTACAATCTCACGGTATTGTGGGCGGCGGCCGGCGTGCGGCCCGAAGACGTGTGGCGGGAAATGGAGCGCCGCGAGCATCTGCTCGGGATAGCCGAGAAGATGCCGAAGTCGCCGCTCAAATTGCCCAAGGTTGCGCCGCCCCGGGTCGCGCGGCGACCAATTGTCGCGCTCGAGAGCCGCGGCTTGCGCAAGCGCAACTGAGAGTCCCCCAAATTCTCTTGCCTTCCGGCATGGACAAATCCGTCGCATGATGGTTCATCGCGGCATGCTCAGACGGATTTACGATTGGTGTATCGACGCCGCGCACAGACCATACGCCCTGTGGATCATGGCGGCGGTGGCGTTTGCGGAAAGCTCCTTCTTTCCGGTGCCGCCGGATGTGATGCTGATCCCGATGTCGCTGGCGCGGCCGGCGCGCGCCTGGCTCTACGCTTCGGTCTGCACCGCGGCCTCCGTGTTCGGCGGCATTCTCGGCTATGCCATCGGCGCGCTGCTTTACGATTCGATCGGACACTGGCTGATCAGCATCTACGGCCTCGGCGACAAGGTCGAGGCTTTCCGCGCAGGCTACGCCGAATACGGCGCGTGGATCATCCTGCTGAAGGGTTTGACGCCGATCCCCTACAAGCTCGTGACCATCACGTCGGGCTTTGCCAATTTCAACATCTGGCTGTTTGTCGCGCTTTCGGTCATCGCGCGCGGCGGCCGTTTCTTCGTGGTCGCAATCCTGCTCAATCGTTACGGCGATTGGATCCGGCTCAGGATCGAGCGGCATCTCGGCCTGTGGGTGTCGCTGGGGGCGGGCGTGCTGGTGGCGGGTTTTGTTGTCGCATTCAAAATGATCTGACGGCGGCGTTAAGTGCTTTGCCGGTTCGCCGCTTCGGGCTACCCTTGGGGCGATGCTCGACCGATCCGGCAACCTGATCGCGCTGTCCAGGACGCCTGTTGCAACCGCAGGGGTCGCACTGTCGGTATGGATGCTTGCAGCGGGCGCCGCCTGGCCGCAGGCCGCTTCCTCGCCGTCGTCCACGCCGGTGCAGCCGCCGGCCCAGCAGGCGGTGCCGGATCAGCCGCCGCAGCAAGGCGCCCCCGCCTCGCCGCAGGCTGCAAAACCGCGCGAGGAAAATCCGGGCCTCATCAATGAGATGGGAAAGGTGCTCGAGAAATCCCTGTCGGTCCTGCCCTCCCTGAAGAGTACCGGCGAGGCGATCGAGGATCTGAACGCGCGTGCCAGGGATGCGGCAAAGGATGCCGGCGAGGGCCTGTCGCGTCTGGCCAAGCCGCCCTCGTGGGTGACCGGGCGGGTGATGTGCCCGGTCTCCGCCAACGGCGCTCCCGACTGCAAGGCCGGCGCCGACAAGCTTTGCCAGACCAGGGGCTTCAAGCAGGGCAAGAGCCTCAACACCGATTCGGTGGAAGCCTGCTCGGCGAAAGTACTGATTCCCGGACGCGCCCGAAAGCCGGACGATTGCCGCACCGACTATTACGTCACCCGCGCGCTGTGCCAATAGCGAAATGCGCACCTTGCGCCGTTTTCGTACAAGCGCGATTTGCCTTCATGGTATGATGTCTGGCATTCTATATTCGATGCATCGCGCCTCCCTCGAAAACGTAAAGGATCTTGACGAATGTCCGTGCCTGCCTTGTTCAAGGGCCGTCTGTCGATTCCGGTGATCGGGGCGCCGCTGTTCATTATCTCGGTGCCTGATCTTGTGATAGCGCAGTGCAAGGCGGGGATCGTCGGGTCGTTTCCGGCGCTGAACGCGCGGCCGCCTGCGCTGCTCGACGAGTGGCTGGCGCGGATCAGCCAAGAGCTTGCCGCGCATGATGCGGCGCATCCCGATTTTCCGTCGGCGCCGTTCGCCGTCAATCAGATCGTGCACCGCTCGAACAACCGCCTCGAACAGGACCTTGCGCTCTGCGAAAAGCACAAGGTGCCGATCATCATCACCTCGCTCGGCGCGCGCGAGGAACTCAACCAGGCCGCCCATCGCTGGGGCGGCATCGTTTTTCACGACGTGATCAACCAGAAATTCGCGCACAAGGCGATCGAGAAGGGCGCCGACGGCCTGATCCTGGTCTCCGCCGGCGCCGGCGGCCACGCCGGCGTGATCTCGCCGTTCGCCTTCGTGGCCGAGACGCGGCAATGGTTCGACGGGCCGATCGCGTTGTCGGGCGCCATCGGCAACGGCCGCGCCATCCGCGCGGCGCGGCTGTTGGGCGCCGACTTCGCCTATATCGGTTCCGCCTTCATCGCCACCACCGAGGCGAACGCGGTCGAGCGTTACAAGGAGATGATTACGACTTCGAGCGCGGAAGATATCGTCTATTCCAACCTCTTCACCGGCGTGCATGGCAATTACCTGAGGCCATCGATCGTCGCCGCCGGCATGGACCCCGACAATCTTCCGCAATCCGATGCGTCGAAGATGAGTTTTGGAACCGATGCCTCAGGCGAGCGCGCCAAGCCGAAGGCCTGGAAGGAAATCTGGGGAAGCGGCCAGGGTGTCGGCAGCGTCGGCAAGATCGTGCCGGCCGCCGAATTGATCGCGCGCTTCAAAAGGGAATATGACAAAGCCACTGATCCCCCGCTGTGAGATCAGAAGAGCGCGATCGTGCTTCTGCCGCAGGCCAAGTTCCCGGGAAGCGTATCGCCGCCAGACTATTTTCCCGGATAAACTCTGCGTCGCAAGAAGCGGGGATGGATCATGCGCTCGGCGCGGCCTGTACTTCCTTTGACCGGCGGTTGCTCGTGCGGTGCGATCCGATACAGCATCGCGTCGTTTCCGCTGCTGCTCTACACGTGCAATTGCACGGATTGTCAAACGGCGTCCGGCAGCGCGTTCGCGCTGAACATGCCGGTTCTGACAAAGGATTTCGATATCCTGCAGGGCCAACCGAAGGGATGGCGACATCTTTCCCCGGGGGGAGCCGATGTCACGTCATGGTTCTGCGGCGACTGCGGCGGCCGAATCTACGGCGAGCGGGCGGAGCGTTCGGAGACAGTCAATATTCGCGCCGGAACGCTCGACGACACGAAATGGCTTGTTCCGGCCGCGCACATGTTCATGAGAAGCGCGCAGCCATGGGTATTGCCGGCGGCCAACGCCGAATGCCACGAAGTCGGGCCGGAGGATTTTCGGCCGTTGGGCGAGAAATGGCGGGCGATGTGGTCCGAATTCTCCCCGCGGGAATAGCCTCGCCCTGAGGCAAGCGGAAAACCGGACCTATCCCACCATCCGCTCATGCGGAATTCCGCGCCACCGGTAAGCCCGCCCAATCATTCCGCGCGGTTCCTCGCCTTAACGCTCCGTTAACCAAACCCGTCCGAAAGTCGTGTCGGAGGCCGCTTGTTGGCGCGGTGCCCGAACCGCGGTTGAGGGGGATCGACATGGATTTCGAGACGCCGTTTGCGAAGACGCCGGCAAGCCTCGACGAGATCAAGCGCCGGGTCGCCTATGCCCTCGATCGCCATCCGCTATGCCGCAACGTGCAATTCGACGTCATCAGCATGCCCCGCTCGAGCAGGGGCGGCAACTGGACCATCAGCCTGCAAGCGGTGGCCCCCGATGCGCTGTGGGAGGCATCCGACATCATCGCCGACATCCAGGACGCCTACGAGCTCGCCGCCATGGCGTGATGTTTCGCCAGTTCCCGGCAGGTCTTCGGTCCGCCACCGAATGAGGACACCGTGGCGGCACGGTTAGGCCTTAATTATTGCGCACTTGTTGGCGAAGTGACCCGGCGCCACAGTCAACACCGGAGTATTGCCTGACCAAAGCAGTGACCATGATCGCCCTGACATCTTTTCTGGTGGTCGGGGCGGCCGCAACCAGCATTCTGGGCCGCGACAGCGTGCCCGCGGCCGGAGCGGCGATGGCAACGGCTTCCGCCGACTTCCAGGGTCCGGTTTCGAACAGGGAAAGCAAGGGCGACAAGCTGACAGTTGCTTCGGCTGTGCCGGCCTCGTTCGAGCCGCAGCAAACCGGCGCGATCTCCAGTGAGCCGATGCGGCAGGCCTTCGCGGCCACGCCTTCGCCCGAGATCGAAGGCCTGAGGATAGCAGAACCCGCAGCACCGCCCGCGCCGCCGAAGCAGAGAGCCGTCAGCAAACCGCCGCCGCAAAAGTCCTATGCGCTTCTGAGCGACGCGCAGATTGCCGGCATCAAGGAGCGTTTGAAGCTTTCGTCCTCGCAGGAATACTATTGGCCGGCGGTGGAAAAGGCGTTGCGCGCGGTGGCCCGGAAGATTCACGCCATGCGGCAGGCCGACCCGACCGCGACTGGCGTGCCGATCGATCCCGATGCGGAAGAAGTTCAGCAGTTGAGGTCGGCCGCGATGCCGCTGTTGTTTCAATTGCGCGAGGACCAGAAGCGCGAAGTGCGCCAACTGGCCCGCTTGATCGGCCTCGAGAAGGTCGTCTCGCTGATTTGAGCGGACGAAGCGGACCTTCCAGGTCCAAAGCTGGCTGGAATCTCGCGACATCGGCGGCCGGGGGCCTTGCTTCGAACCTGCCATCCGCTTTCAATTGAAAGGCTGCTCCAGAGTGCTATTTTTGAGGTGCACTGCTTGAACGCGGCGCCGCCGTTGCGCTCGAAAATATCCACTCCAGGTGCGAACGACGAGGTCGAACGAAGAAAACGAGGAGAGCCATGAGCTTTGCACGGATCGCGGCATCGGCCGCCATCTTCATGCTCCCGTCGGCCGTGTGCGCGACGGCCAAACCCATCGTCACCACCGCCGAGACCAATTTGAGGAAATCGCCGGGCACGGACAGTCCGGTGCTCAGCATCATCCCGAAGGGCACGACGGTCGAGGTTGGCAAGTGCGCCAACGCATGGTGCGAAACTTCCGTCGACGGCCGGGACGGCTATGTCATCGCCCGCAATCTCGGTCTGGCGTCGCGGCGACCTCGGCCCGCGCCGCAGGTCTATGGCGGGGAAGCGGTCGAGGAAGTTGGGCCGCGCCTCTCAGCCCCGCCGGCCTATTACGGCTACCACGGTCCGTATTACGGTTACCCCCCATATTACGGCTACTATGGCGGATGGGGAGGATGGCGCTGGTAGGGACCGCGACGCTACCGGCTTGCATCAGAGCGAAAAGCGGAAGCCGGTTTGTCTTCGCTGGAATGGGGCGCGAGTGCTTCGAGGACCTTGGCAGTGTCGGTGTACATGCCGAACTTCGTGATGCGGCCGTCACGTACAGTCCAGACATGTGCGAAAGGCGCGGTCATCGACTTGTCCGTGGCTTTCGCAGTACCGGAATAGACCCCAAGCGAGACGACCCGATCGCCCTCGGCAACGAAATCGTGGGCGGTTGCCGAAAAGTCGCGCCAGTCGCGCATGAGCGGAACCAGCAGCTTGTCGAGAACTTCCTGAGGCGAGCGCCAGGTGCCGCTGTAATACGGAAAGCGTTCGGCCTCGGTCCATTCCAAATCGTCGCAAAGCAAAGCGAGAACGCCGGGGACGTCGCCGTGCCCGAGCGCGTTGTAGAATCCACGGACAATGTCGGTCGGGGTATTCATGATCAGGCTTCCAGGTTGGAGGGTCGGCGCCGGCCCCCGGGCAGGCGGCGAGGGCCGGGGCCCTCCACCACTTGCGCCGGCGGATTGCTGCTTCGGTCCTATGCCGCCAGCTTTCGGGCGGCTTCGGTTGCATCATGCAAACCCTTGGCCGGATCCTGAGTCAGCAGCGAAGGCTGGTACCGGATCGTCTGGATATCGGCGACGCCGATGAAGCGAAGCCACCAGTCGAGATAGTTCGATTGGAAATCGAGTCCGTATTCGGGTGGAGCCCCCGGCGCGAAAACACCGCTGGAATAAACCACCGTCGCCTTCTTGCCCTTGAGCAGTCCGAAATAGCCCTTCGCCGGATCGAAACCGAACAGCAGTCCGGGTTGTGTAATGATGTCGATATAGAGCTTGAGCCTATAGGGAATGCCGCCATTCCACATCGGCACGCCGAGCACATAGTGATCGGCCGCCTTGAACCGTTCGGTAATTTCGACGATCCGGTCCCAGGCCGTGCGGTTGGCGCCATCGAGTTGGCCGATGCCGAAGAAGGTCATCTTGGCGGCGGCGCTGTTACCGTCGAATTCCGGCAACGGCTCGCGCCAGAGATCGAGTGTATCGACGACAAGGCTCCGGTCACGCTGGCGAAGCGTGTCGATTCGAGCCCGTGCGATTTCGTTCGACTTGGAGTCGGCTTGGCGGGGCGAAGCCTGGATATGCAGTATCTTGGTCATGTGAGGCTCTTTCAGGTTGGATGAGCGAAAAAGACTTTTGCGCGCACGCTGGGCCGGGACGGGCGTGTTGCAGCACCTTCGCGGTTAAGGGATTCGGCTGGTTGGCGGCTGAGGCCGCTGCACTGGCGGCTGATGAACTCGGCCGCCAATGCAGACGGGTTGGGTCTTACTTCGCGGCGCCCAGCTTCGCAGGGATGTAGTCGAACTTGCCGCCTTGGCTGATGAAGAAAATGCATTCGTTGGGCGAAATGCATTTCGTCACATGCGGCTCGCCGCCCTTCTGGAACCAATAGGATCCCACGGGGAGCTGGACATCCGCGCTGCCCGGCTTGCCGTTGACGCCGACGCCGGAAATCACCACGCCCCAATAATCTTCGGTGTGAGTGTGAAGCGGGCTGACGAACCCCGACGGCATCTTGATGAACGTGCCGTGCGGTCCGTGGGTCAGATCGCCATAAGCGGGCGCAGCGTTAAGTTCGCCGTGAACGCCATCGGTGACCCCCGTCGCCCCGTATTTCAGTTGGGTGACCGGAATGTGCGCGGAAGGCTGATCGCCCTGCGCGGCGACGGCGGAAATCGAGATGGCTGTGAAAGCGGCCAGGCCGAGGAGCTTCAGGTGTTTCATGTTCATGACAGTGGTCTCCGTGGTTGAGGATTGATGGCCTTAAGCCCGTTGATGGACTGGCTGGCCGGGATAATCAGGCGCCACCGGGGCGACGGCCTGAACTGCGGAACGCCGATCACGCGGCGTGCGCGGCGGCACGCGGCAGCCGTGCGAGGAATTCGCCGATTGCGGCGGCGATCTCCGTGCCGTGGGTCTCCAGCGCGAAATGGCCGGTGTCGTAGAAGCGGATTTCCGCATCCGGCACATCGCGCCGAAACGCCTCGGCGCCTGGAGGCAGGAAGAACGGATCGTTCTTGCCCCACACCGCGAGCAACGGCGGACGATGCGCGCGCAAATAGGCCTGGAACTCGGGATAGAGCGCGACGTTGCTCGCATAATCGAGGAACAGGTCGAGCTGAATCTCGTCGTTGCCCGGCCGCGCCAGCAACGCGCTGTCGAGCGTATAGCTTTCGGGCGCAAGAAGGCTCTCGTCGCTGACGCCGTGAACGTATTGCCACTTCGTCGTTTCCGGCTTGAGAAAATCGCGCAACGCGGCCCGGTTGCCGGCGGTCGGTTCACGCCAGTAGGCCTGGATCGGATTCCATCCCTCGCTCAGGCCGGCCTCATAGGCGTTGCCATTCTGCGAGATAATCGCGGCGATGCGATCGGGGTGCTTGAGCGCGATGCGGAAGCCGACCGGCGCCCCGTAGTCGAAGACGAAGATGGCGAAGTGCTTCAAGCCAAGCACTTCGGTAAATCGGTCGATCACTTCGGCGAGACGGGCAAAGGTATAGGGGAAGCTCGCCCGATCAGGAGCGTCGCTGAAGCCAAAGCCCGGCAGATCAGGCGCGATCACGCGATGCCGGTCAGCGAGCGCCGGAATCAGGCCGCGAAACATATGACTGGAGGTCGGAAAGCCGTGCAGCAGGAGAATAGCGGGCGCGTCTTGGCGCCCGGCCTCGCGGTAGAAGATTTTCAAGCCGTCGACGTCAGCCGTGCGGTGGGTGGTGAGAGACATCCCGATGCTCCTTGTCAGTAACCTTTGCAAGTTATTTTTAACAGTTACTGTAGAGATGATAACTTGTCAAGAGCCTTTTATATGGTTATGTTAGATTTCGTCGAGACCCCAGCCATCGCCTTGAAACTCGGAGCAATCTCTTGATGACCGACCCGCGTCCGGCCCCGATGTTCATCGCCGATGCGCATGGCCTCGACTTCCTGAATACGATTGCCGCGCCCTTGGGCAGCGACATCGAGTGGCTTGGGAATGGACAGGATCTTCTCGCTTGGCTCGAGCGGGCCGGCTTGATTGCAGCCGATGAAGCAAACGCCATTCGGGCCGGCACGATCCCGGGCGAGCTCGACGCCGTGGCAGCGCAGGCGCGAGCCTTGCGCGAATGGTTTCGCGGTTTCGTGCTTGCACATGCCGGACGCTCAATGAAATCGGGTGCGCTAGCGGAGTTGACGCCGCTTAACAGGCTTCTGGAACGCGACCAGGCCTACGGCACGATCGTTGCGGCAGAGGGTCCCTCGCAGACGCCGGTGGAGACTTCGCACGATCACGCCCTGGGCTGGCGCTGGCGTCGGCGCTGGCGCACGCCGGATATGGTGCTTCTGCCGGTCGCACAGGCGATGGCAAATCTCGTTTGCGAAGCGGATTTCGAGCTGGTGAAGAAATGCGAGGGCCCCGCCTGCACGATGCTTTTCCTCGACACTACCAAGGCCCACGCGCGCCGTTGGTGCTCCATGGCCGTGTGCGGAAACCGCGCCAAGCAGGCATCGCACAGGGCGCGGGCGAGGGGCACCGCGGCGCGCCGACCCCAATCTGCGCAGAAGCGCAAAGAATAGCCGGCCTCTTGATAACCGTATAAATATAGTTTATAAGGTTATTATCGGCAAACGGCCGGGGCTATTCTGCGGAGGATCGAATGCTGCGTTTCTTACTTAAGGTCGGTGTGGTCCTGGCGATGATCAGGGGCATCATCCCAGCCGAGGCGCAGGTCGCGAGCGCCAATTATGCGCTGCCGTTGTCGCTGGCCATCGAAGCGGCGGCCGAAGCGGTGAGGGTTTGCGAGAGTAACGGCTACGCCGTTTCCGTCTCCGTGGTCGATCCCTCCGGCGTAGTGAAATTGCAGGCCAAGGGCGATCACTCGACGATCCATACGCGCGACTCCAGCTTCCGTAAGGCCTATACGGTCGTGACGCTCGGGCCGATCTTCCGCTTTGACGCGTCGAGTGCGTTCGCGCAGATGGTGGCCAAGAGCCCCGCCGGGCAGGCCATCGCATCGTTGCCGGATATCCTGCCGCTCGCCGGCGGCGTGGCGATCAAGGCCGGCGACGAGATCGTTGCGGCGCTCGGCGTCGGCGGTGCGCCCGGAGGCGACAAGGACGAGGCCTGCGCCAGGGCCGGCGTCGTCAAGATCCAGGATCGCGTCGTGGCTGGCGCCCAAAGGCGATCATAGCCTTAAGCCGCGGCGGTCTCACCCTCGACGGCGGTTTCCTTGATGGTGCAATTACGGCCGGATCGCTTCGCATGATAGAGCGCGCGATCGCACCGCTCGATCATGGCTTCCGCGGATTCGGCGAGGCGGAATTGCGCGACGCCGATCGAGACGGTGACGCTCGAAATTTCCTCGCCGGTCGCACGCCGCGTCAGGCGCGCGTCCGAAATGCGGCGGCGAATGCGTTCGGCGACGTCGGCACTGTTGTCGAGATTGGCCTCGGGAAGCACCGCCATCAGCTCTTCGCCGCCATAGCGCGCGGCGAGATCGCACTCGCGAACGCTCTCCTGCAATACCTTGCCCACCAGCCGAAGAACCTGATCGCCGACCTGATGCCCGAAGTTGTCGTTGAATTTCTTGAAGTGGTCGATATCGATCATCAGGATGCTGAGCGCGTTTCCGGTCTCCATCGCGGCAATCTGGGCGGAGCGAAGGAATGCCTCGAGCGAGCGGCGGTTGGCGAGCCCGGTGAGCGCGTCCGTGTTGGAGTGCTGCTCCGCCAGTTTCAGCGAGTCTCGTATCTGATCCAGTTCCTCCGTGGTCTTGACGAAATTCGCCTCGAGCGCCGAAGAACGCGTCGTCGCATTTGACAGCTCCTTCACCAGCTTTTCGATAATGGGCCTGGGATCGGCGGTCGGCTGACATTGCGAGGAGACCTCACCGAGCGTCTCAATGTGGTCGCGGTTGTCGGAGATGGCGGTTGCAAGGAACTCCTTGGCGCCTTCTATCACGCTCCGCAATTGCTCGGGGAAATCTTCGGTCGTGCTGCGATCGTGCGTCGGGTTGACGTAGGTGACGTAGAGGTCATGGTTGACCGCGGAATCGAATTTCCGCTTGTTGACCACCAGGATTTCGATGGTCTTTCGCAGCGCGGGCGACGCGCCCATCGCATAATGAAACCATACGGAAAAATTATCCGGCGTGGGCGGCACGCCGTGCTTCAACATGAATCGATTGGCCCGATCCGCGATCGTCGTCGCGTAGTCGAAATCGATCTCGTCGAATGCGCTGCTCATTCCCTGATCGTATCCATCCGCATCCGGATCGCGTCTGCAGCCCCCCGAACTCCAAAAGCCAGCGTTAATTTTTGGTGAAACAATTGGCGGTGGATCGCGGGCGATGAGGGCAATCGCCCTATCAAGGTACCCGTCACATCTAAAGGATGACTTAAACATTGCGGATGTCCTTGGCGCGCGGGCTACCGAAAAAGCGGATGCCGTGCGGTTGTCGACCAAGAATTTGTCAGGTCCCGCAACCGGAACGCGCAGGGCCGCCATGTCGCGCGCGGTAAGGCCCAACCGTGGCGACCACATCGATAACGCCACCACCGCTGATTCTGGTGCGCCCCGCGTCGGCCCCTTGGCATCCCGACGATCGTTTACAACGGCAACGCGACCGCGGCCGTCGCGGCGGGGCCGTTGCCGGCCACATCAATACTTGGAAAGTCCGGAACATCCTGATCTTATCGGCGTCTCCTGTGCAACCGCGGAGACTGGCGATGAGCACGCGACGCGAACACGATCTCTTGGGCAACCGGGATGTTCCAGCGGACGCTTACTACGGCGTGCATACCCTGCGTGCGGTGGAAAATTTCCCGATCACGGGCACTCCGATCTCGATCTATCCCGACCTCGTCGCGGCGCTGGCTTCTATCAAGCTGGCGGCCGCGAGGACCAACTGCGAGCTGGGGTTGCTCGATGCCACGCGTGCCGACGCCATCGCCGCGGCCGCGGATGAGATCAGGGCCGGTCGGCTGCACCAGCAATTCGTGGTCGATGTCATTCAGGGCGGAGCCGGCACCTCGACCAACATGAATGCCAATGAGGTGATCGCCAATCGCGCGCTGGAGCTGCTCGGCCGGTCCAAGGGCGATTACAAATTCCTGCACCCCAACGAGCACGTCAATATGAGCCAGAGCACCAACGACGTCTATCCGACGGCGCTCAAGCTCGCTGGCTATGCCGGGATCATGCGGCTGGTCGACGCCATGGCGGTGTTGCGCGGGGCGTTCGAGGTGAAGTCCGAGGAGTTCAAGGACATCATCAAGATGGGCCGGACCCAATTGCAGGACGCCGTTCCGATGACGCTCGGCCAGGAATTCTCGACCTATGCGGTGATGCTGGGAGAAGACGAGCAGCGGCTGAAGGAAGCGGTACTTCTGATTTGCGAAATCAACATGGGCGCCACCGCCATCGGCACTGGCATCAACGCGCATCCGGACTATGCGCATCTCGTCTGCGAGCATTTACGGACCGTCACCGGCATCCCGGTTGTCACCGCCTCGAACCTGATCGAGGCCACCCAGGACTGCGGCAGTTTCGTGCAGCTTTCCGGCGTGCTGAAGCGCGTGGCGGTCAAGCTGTCGAAAACCTGCAACGATTTGCGGCTGCTATCTTCGGGACCACGCGTCGGGCTCAACGAGATCAACCTGCCGCCGATGCAGGCGGGCTCCAGCATCATGCCGGGGAAGGTCAACCCGGTGATTCCCGAGGTTGTGAATCAAATTGCCTTCGAGGTGATCGGAAACGACGTGACTGTGAGCTTCGCGGCCGAGGCCGGTCAATTGCAGCTCAATGCCTTCGAGCCCGTCATCGCGCACAGCCTGTTCAAGAGCGTCAACCATCTGCGCGCCGGTTGCCTGACGCTGGCCTCGAAATGCGTGAACGGCATCACCGCCAACCGCGAGCTTCTGCGTCGCGGCGTCGAACGATCGATCGGGATCGTGACCGCGCTCAATCCCTATATCGGCTACGCGAACGCGACCGACATCGCGCAAGAGGCGCTCGCCACCGATCAAAGCGTCTACGATCTGGTGTTGGCAAAGAAGCTCTTGACCCGCGAGCAGCTCGACGAAATTTTGAAACCGGAGGTGCTGACCCGGCCGCGGTCATTCGGCACCGCGCCGGCGACTGCGGAAACCCACGCCTTGAGCGTGCGCCGGGACCAGACCGATTGACGGCCGGCGTCTGGATTGCGTTGGCTACAGATTTCAACCATGATGATCGAGGTCCGCCGTTCAGGCTGGCTTCCGGGTGAGGTCGCGGAGACGGCCGGCTGCCTCGCGTGCTATTGGGGAGGAGCGCTATGTCCAACGCCATTCCGTTCGGATTGCTCGCGATGTACGCAGAGGACATGTACGCTGTCGCGCCCGGCACGCTCAGTCCTCCGGCGGACCCCCGCATCGCTGCCGCCGGCTGGAATGTCGTCTCCTATCTGACCGCGCAAGACGCCCTCATTCCGACAAAGGGCGCATCGAACCGCAAGCTCGGTATCGATCAGGCAAAGCGCGTTTTTTACGGCTTCGTTGCCCAAGGCAAGACCAACCCAAACTCTTATGTCGCGGCGATCCGCGGCACCGACGGCATGATCGAATGGGTGATCGACGCCGACTTTGTTCCGATCCCGCATCCGAGCTATCCCGGCGCGCGCGTCGAGCAGGGATTTTGGGGCATCTATCAAACCATGAGCCTTGCCGATCCCGCCACCGGCGTCACCACCTTTCAACATGCGCCGGAAGGAGTGGAGAAGCTTGTCGGCAATGGCACGATCGTTGTGACCGGGCACAGTCTCGGCAGCGCGCTCGCCACTTATTTTGTGGAAGACCTCGCCGAACGATTGGGTGCAAACGCGTCGGCGTGTTTATTTGCCTCGCCGCAAACCGGCGATTCGGTCTGGGCGGGCATTTTTGACCAGAACGTAAAGCAGTACGATCTCTTCAATTACATTCTCGATCTAGTCCCGCACGTCCCGGCCGGCATCGGCTATACCACGCTTTCGAAGGCGACCATCCTCCAGCCCTCGACGGCGCAGGCGGGCGTCAAGCTCGACCTGCTCTGCGACCACCACGTCATCTGCTATTGCGCCATGCTCGATTTGGCAGCGACGAACGCGGCTAGTTTGACCGCACCCGATGTCGCCCTCAAGGCGTGCGTCCTGGGTGACGCGTCAACGGTTCCTCTGACGGCCAAGGCGCTTGCCACCCTGATCAATGACTTCGGCCTTGGCACCGAGAAGGCCGTCACCCTGCTCAAGGCGCTGCATTTGGCGAATGCGGTTTGATGGTCCGCAGCCGGCTTCGACGAGCCTAAAGCTTTTCGAGCGAAAGCCTGCCTCGGGCTTGATCCGGGGTGGATACCGGTTCGCGTGAAGAAGACGCGTCAAGGAGTGAAGTTTTTGCGTGACTTCGGCACGAGGGCGCCGCGAGATGGCGGATGCGTGCTTCGACGTCATTGCGAGCCAACGGGTCGCGCGAACGCGCCCGATCAGCGAAGCAATCCATCGGACCACAGCGAAGGAAGAATGGATTGCTTCGTCGCTTGCGCTCCTCGCAATGACGGGTTCAATAAACCCAACGGGCATATTCGCTTGCCGCCGACACCTTCACGTAATTAACAAACTTTCTTCGAATTCTGACAATTTTAGCCTTCTATGAGGCAACGGGCGCAAATCATTTTCACTCTTGGGTGGTACCAAGCTGTTGCTGCTCTTCAAAGCTTCTCAAGCTCGAACCCGGAAATGACAAAGCGACAGCCATGACAACATTCGCCTCCCTGATTGATGAAGTTCAAAACACAGCTTCCGGGACCACCAAAAGACAGTTGAGAGCGCTCACGCGCATCACTGACTTGTTTGCCGCCGGGTCTGCCCATCATTCGGAGCGACAGATCGAGCTATTCGGCGAGGTGTTCAAGACGCTGGTCGCCGTGATCGAGCTGAAGACTCGGGCCAAGCTCGCGCACAAAGTCGCAACCGACCCAGATGCGCCGGCGGCGTTGGTTCGGGCGTTTGCCTTCGATGACGCGATCGATGTCGCGGCCCCGGTTCTCAGTCAGTCGACGGTGCTGAGCGATTGCGATCTTGCCGTCAGCGCAAATACCCAGAGCCAGCGACATCTCTACGCCATCGCGCAGCGTCGAACAATCAGCGAGGTAATCACCCAGATACTGATCGAGCGCGGCGAACCCATCGTCGTCCATGCGGTAGCCAAGAACGCCGGCGCCCGCATTTCGGATCGCAGCTTTGGCGAGCTCGTCGAGCGATCCGGGGATGATGCCGAGCTGGCGCTGCTTGTTGGAAAGCGGCATGACATTTCCCGGCATCGCTTTTTGAAACTTCTTGAAACGGCCTCCGCCTCGGTACGCAGCAAGATCGTCACAGCAAACCCGCAGTTTGCCGATGTCGTGCGGGGTGCGGTAACGGAAGTTGTCGATGACATAAATATGGAGATGCGCAACAGTTCTCGCGATCACGCCGAAGCCAGGAAAAGGGTAAAGCGGCTCAAAGATTGGAAGGAACTCGGGGAAGCCGATCTACTTGCGGCGGCTCTCGCGCAAAATTTCGAAAAGGCAGTGCTCGCTTTGTCGGTTCTTGCAGGCTGTCCCATCGAGGTCGTCGAACGGGCGGTACTCAACGAGAATCCCGGCGTCGTGCAGGTTCTCGCGAAGGCCGCCCGTTGCTCCTGGACGACCGTGAAATCCCTCCTTCTGATGAGAGCGGCGGACCGCAGGATGTCGAAGAAGGATCTCGATCAGGCGCGCCAAAACTTCGAACGGCTCACAACCCGAACCGCCAAACGCGTGCTGGAATTTTACGATGCGCGCCGCAACGCACCCGCCGTCGTGAGCCCGCCCATCGCCCCGGCCGCGCCCGTGAAATCGGCGGCACTCACAGGATAAAACGGCGGACATTTCCAGTGATATGAGACGGCAATGATGTTGCCCGTCTTCGCTGGAGATTCGGCCGCCAGCCCCCGCCACTTCGTGACGATCGATTGCGGGTGGCCTGCCGACTGAAATTCAGCAGGCAGCGCCGGATACTGCCCGGCCGGAATCGAATGCGTGTATAAGCATTTGATTTGTTGTTGTTATTCTTAAGATGCGGTCTTAATCTACCCACTCCACTCCCACATTTGATGTTCGCTGACGAAGCGGAATGTGGTGCTATGAGATCAAGACCTCGGCCTCAAAGATTAAGCCTTAAAATGCACGGCCCGGGGGAAGCGATACCAGGGAGGGTAGACGATGGCGGGCATGCATTCGCTCGATCGATTGATCGGCGACGAATATCCGACTTTTGCGACGGAAGCCGACGTCCGTGCTTTCGAACGGGTCCCCTACGCCGACCGGATCATCGCCCAGAGCACCTATGATGCCCTCAAGCTCGGGGCTGCCAAGAATCCCGACGCTCCCGCGATCCAATTCCTCGCCAATGCCGACCCGGCAGACACGCCGATCGTAATTTCCCACCGCGACTTCGTCGCGCGCGTGACGCAAGCCGCCAACATGTTCCATGCGCTGGGTGTTGGCGACAATGACGTCGTCAGCTTCATGCTTCCGCTTCTCCCGGAAGCCTTTATCGTCCTGTTCGGCGCCGAAGCAGCCGGCATCGCCAATCCCGTCAATCCGCTTCTGGAGCCGCATCAAATCGCGGAAATCCTCGAGGCTGCGAATACCACGGTGCTGGTTGCGCTTGGCCCGGTGCCCGGAACGGACATATGGAAGAAGGTCGAGCAAGTCCGTGGCAAGCTGAAGCACCTCAAGGCCATCGTGCAGGTCCACGGCTCCGGCGATCCCGCGAACGGGATTTATTCGTTCGCCGATCTGATCGAGGCGCAGCCGTCGGACAGGCTCGTCAGCAACAGGCGGATTTCGGGCGAAGAGACCGCGGCTTACTTTCACACCGGAGGCACCACCGGCACGCCGAAGCTTGTCTGCCACAGCCACGCCAATCAGGTCTATCAGGCCTGGGCCTGCAATCTCCTGCTCAAGGCGGGACACGGAGCCAATCTGCTTTTCGGCATGCCGCTCTTCCACGTCGGAGGCTCGCTCACGCAGGCGTTGAGCAGCTTGGCAGCCGGCAACAGCCTTGTCGTTCTTTCGCCCATCGGATGGCGCAATCCGGCGGCCGTAAAGAATATCTGGGGCCTTGTCGAACGCTTCAAACCCGAAATTTTCAGCAGCGTCCCGACGGTTCTGGCCGCAGCGCTTTCCATTCCGCCCGGCAAAGCTGACGTGTCGAGCTTGCGATATGCGGCTGGCGGCGGATCGGCCATTCCCGTTGCCGTCGGCAAGGCGATCGAGGACAGGTTCAAGATCCCGGTGATCGAGGTCTACGGCATGACCGAGACCTCAAGCGTCCACACCATGGCTTACGCGGACCGTCCCATCCGCCTCGGGTCCGTCGGGCTCCCGGTGCCCTACGGCCGCGTTCGCATCGTCAAGTTGGACGCCAACAATCGCGTCGAGCGCGATTGCGAACCTGACGAGATCGGGGTCGTGATCATGGCTGGACCCGGTATCTTCCGCGGCTATCTCAACGCTATCCACAACGAGGGTGCGTTCGTGGACGGGGATTGGGTCAACTCCGGGGATCTGGGTCGTCTCGACAAGGATGGCTACCTCTGGATCACCGGCCGCGCCAAGGATCTCGTCATTCGTGGCGGCCACAACATCGATCCCGCCCCGATCGAGGAGATCATGTTCCAGCATCCATCCGTAGGCTTTGCCGCCGTGGTGGGTCAGCCGGACGCCTATGCCGGCGAGTTGCCGGTGGGCTACGTGCAACTGAAACCGGGTGCGACTGTCCAGCCGGGCGAGCTGGAAGCGTGGGTCCGAGAGCGCACCCCCGAACGCGCCGCCGCGCCCGTGCAGATTATCCCAATCGATCCGATGCCGTTGACCGGCGTCGGCAAGGTGTTCAAGCCCAAGCTTCGATGGGACGCCGCCAAACGCGTATTCACCGGCGTTCTCGCCCCTCTCGCGGAAAAAGGCATCGACTGTGAGGTTAAGGTGGGGCCGCATGGCAGCCATGGCAGCATCGCTACGGTCACGATCGCGCACGTCCCGGAGCAAAAGCGGGAAGCCGTCGACAGCGAAGTAGATAAGCTGCTCGCCCCCTTCGTAATGCGCCACGAGATCGTGCATATGTAGAGAGCACGTCCGAACCATCGGGCTTACGCCGGCAGCCAGCCAGTCGACGCAAGTTAGCGGTTAAGGTTTCGGGACATCGTAAGCGGTCACAACAATAAGCATCCAGGAGCGAAACGAATGGCCAGCCCATTCTACACCGCAGAGCACGAGGCCTATCGTCAGGTGGTGCGCCGCTTTGTCGAAAAGGAGATCGAGCCCTACGCCCACGAATGGGACGAGGCCGGCGGGTTTCCGCGGCTGCTCTACGAGAAGGCGGCCGCAATCGGCCTGTTGGGCCTGGGCTTTCCGGAAGAGTATGGCGGCACGGAAACCGACAATTTCATGGGGATCGTCGCGGCGCAGGAACTGGCGCGGGCCGGCGCCGGTGGCGTCAGTGCCAGCCTGAAGAGCAATTCGATCGGCGCGCCGCCGATTGCGCGCGCCGGCTCCGCGGAATTCAAGGCGCGTGTGCTGCCGCCGATCCTGTCGGGCAAGAAGATTTCCGCGCTGGCGATCACCGAGCCGAGCGGCGGCTCCGACGTCGCCAACCTGCGCACGTCAGCGCGCCGCGACGGCGATTTTTATGTCGTCAACGGCGAGAAGACCTTTATTACCTCCGGCATGCGCGCCGACTATATCACCACCGCGGTGCGCACCGGCGGGCCCGGTCCCGGCGGCGTCAGCCTGCTCGTGATCGAGGGCGACACGCCCGGGCTCTCGCGCACGCCATTGAAGAAAATGGGCTGGTGGGCCTCGGATACCGCAACGCTGCATTTCGATGATTGCCGCGTGCCGGCCGAAAACCTGCTCGGCGAAGAGGGCGGCGGTTTCAAGATCATCATGCACAATTTCAACGGTGAGCGGATGGGGATGGCGGCCGGCTGTATTGGGGCGGCGCGGGTCTGCCTCGAGGAGGCGATGGAATACGCCAGGCAGCGGCACACTTTCGGCAAGCCGCTGGCGCAGCATCAGGTGATCCGGCACAAGCTGGTCGACATGGCGCAGCGGGTCGCGGCGTCGCAGGCGATGCTTGAAATGCTGGCGTGGCGGCTCGATCAGGGCGAAAAACCGGTCGCCGAGATCTGCATGCTGAAGAATCAGGCGACGCAGACCATGGCGTTCTGCGCGTCTGAGGCCGTGCAGATTTTTGGCGGCGCAGGCTTCATGCGCGGCATCAAGGTCGAGCGCATCTACCGCGAGGTCAAGGTCAACGCGATCGGCGGCGGCAGCGAGGAGATCATGAAGGATCTGGCCAGCCGGCAGATGGGGTTATGACAACAGGATGCTGTTCGCCGCGGACCGCGAAGAAGTTCGCAAAATGAATCAGCAACAAGGGAACGACGGATGATTACGCTTTATCACTGCCACGCCGCGCGCTCGTTCCGGCCGTTGTGGATGCTGGAGGAGATGGGGCTATCCTATGATCTCAAAATGCTGCCGTTCCCGCCGCGGGCATTCGCCAAGGAATACCTCGCGCTCAACCCGCTCGGCACCATTCCCCTGATGATCGACGGCGAGACCAAAATGACGGAGTCCTCCGGCATCTGTCACTATCTCGGCACGAGGCATGGCCCGACGCCGCTGATCGTTGGCGTCGACGAACCGGCCTATGGCGCTTTCCTCAACTGGATGTATTTCAGCGACGCCACGCTGACGTTTCCGCAAACGCTGGTGCTGCGCTACACCCGGCTCGAACCGGAAGAACGGCGCAATCCGCAGGTCGCGGCCGATTACGCCAAATGGTTCCTGGGGCGGCTGCGGGCGGTCGAGACCGCTGTCGCCAATGCCGAGACGCTTGCCGCCGACCGCTTCACCGCGGCGGATATCGTGGTCGGTTACGCGCTGCGGCTTGCCGAAAATATCGGGCTGGCGAAAGATTTCGGGCCCAACGTCGCGGCCTATTGGCAACGCCTGCAGCGGCGCGACGGCTATAAAAGGGCGGTCGCCGCCGAAGAACGTGCCGGCGAGCAGCAAAAGGTGGCCCGAACGTTCGCGCCGTGATCCCAAGCGGTGCTCCTGGCAAGCTGCGTTGGCAGGCGACCTCAAGACGTGGAATTGCTTCGTCCGGGAATGACGCTATGGTTGACGAGCACAGCGGCTGAAAGAGCCGCGCGAGAATCTCGGGTGGAAATTTCAACTGCATCAAGGCGACTCCATGAGCGACAAGGCTGTCATCACCTGCGCGCTGAACGGCGTGCTGACCGACCCCAAGCAGCATCACGTCCCGGTTACGCCGGAAGAAATGGCGCGCGAGGCGAAGTCCGCCTTCGATGCCGGCGCCAGCGTGATGCATGTCCATTTGCGCCAGCAGGCGCCTGGCAAGGGACATCTGCCGTCCTGGGAGGTGGCCGTCTCCCGCGAGATCCAGCAGGCGATCCGCGAGGCCTGCCCGGGCGTGATCATCAATCACACCACGGGAACGTCCGGGCCCAACTATCAGGGCGCGCTCGATTGCGTGCGCGAAACCAGGCCGGAAATGGCCGCCTGCAACGCCGGTTCGCTGAACTATCTCAAAGTGAAGGCCGACAATACCTGGGCCTGGCCGCCGATGATGTTCGATAACGCGGTCGAGAAGGTGCAAGCCTATCTCGACGTGATGAAGGCAGCCGGCACGCTCCCCGAATTCGAATGTTTCGACGTCGGCATCGTGCGCTGCGTCGGAATGTACCGGCAGACCGGCATGTATTCGGGGCCGCTCGAATATAATTTCGTCATGGGGGTCGCCTCCGGCATGCCGGCCGATCCCGAATTGCTGCCGATCCTTTTGAAATTGAAATTGCCCGAAGCTCACTGGCAGGTCACCGCGATCGGACGGGCGGAAATCTGGCCGCTGCACCAGCGCTGCGCCGAACTCGGCGGTCATTTGCGCACCGGGCTCGAAGACACCTTCTATCAGCCCGACGGCGCCAAGGTGACCTCGAACGGCCAGTTGATCGA
This sequence comes from Bradyrhizobium sp., assembly GCA_035308285.1. Classification (GTDB taxonomy): domain Bacteria; phylum Pseudomonadota; class Alphaproteobacteria; order Rhizobiales; family Xanthobacteraceae; genus Bradyrhizobium. Next base: position 27,091 of record DATGGY010000062.1, read on the forward strand.
AAGCATCGCGGCCTGCGCGCGCCGGGCAGGGCGCGAAATAGCGACGCCGAGCGAGGCACGGCGGATTTTCGGGCTTCTCCACTAAGTCGCCGGAAAGTGTAATCGGAAATGGCCGTCATAGAATCAACGATCGCGCCGGGCAGCGATGCCTACCGAGCCAATCGCGAGGGCATGCTGGCGTTGATTGCGCGGATGCGTGCGCTCGAAGAGCGAACGCGCGCGGCTTCGGCCGCTGCCAAGGACCGCTTTCACAAGCGCGGGCAATTGTTGCCGCGCGAGCGCGTCGCGCTGGTGCTCGATCCCGGCGCGCCCTTCATCGAGCTTTCCACGCTCGCAGGCTACCGGTTCGACGTGCCAGACCCCGACAAGAGCGTTCCCGGCGGCGGCGTGATCGCCGGCATCGGGTTCGTTGCCGGCATCCGCTGCATGGTCAGCGCCAACGATGCCGGCATCGATGCCGGCGCGCTGCAGCCTTTCGGACTCGACAAGACGCTGCGGGTGCAGGAGCTGGCGCTGGAGAACAAGCTGCCTTTCGTCCAGTTGGTCGAAAGCGCCGGCGCCAACCTGTTGCGCTACCGGGTCGAGGATTTTGTCCGGGGCGGCAACATCTTTCGCAATCTGGCGCGGCTCTCCGCGGCGGGCTTGCCGGTGGTGACGGTGACGCATGGCTCGTCCACGGCCGGCGGCGCCTACCAGACCGGGCTGTCGGATTACATCGTGATGGTGCGCGGCAGGACGCGGGCGTTCCTCGCTGGGCCACCGCTATTGAAGGCCGCGACCGGCGAGATCGCCACCGAGGAGGAACTCGGCGGCGCCGAGATGCACACCAGAGTTTCCGGGCTCGGCGACTATCTGGCCGAGGACGACCGCGATGCGTTGCGCGTCGCGCGCGACATCATGGCCAGCCTGCAATGGGACCGGCCGGTGAGGGGCGAGGCCTCGTATCGTCCGCCGCGCCACGATCCGGAAGAATTGCTTGGCATCATGCCGATGGATCACAAGCGGCCGGTCGATATGCGGCAGGCGATCGCGCGCTTCATCGACGATTCCGATTTCACCGAGTTCGGCGCCAATTACGGCCCTGCCACCGTTTGCGGCCACGCGCGCGTCGAGGGGCAGGCGATCGGCATCATCACCAATAACGGTCCGCTCGACGTGCCCGGCGCCAACAAGGCGACGCATTTCATCCAGGCTTGCTGCCAGTCGCGCACGCCGCTTTTGTATCTGAACAACACCACCGGCTACATGGTCGGCAAGGCCTATGAAGAAGCCGGCATGATCAAGCACGGCTCGAAGATGATCCAGGCCGTGACCTCCGCAACCGTGCCGCAGATCACGATCTATTGCGGCGCGTCGTTCGGCGCCGGCAATTACGGCATGTGTGGACGCGGCTTTCACCCGCGGTTCTGTTTCTCGTGGCCCAACGCCAAGACCGCGGTGATGGGCGGCGAACAGGCCGCCGAAACCATGGCGATCGTGACCGAAGCCGCCGCGATCCGGCGCGGCAAGCCGATCGAAAAGGAAAAACTCGATGCGATGAAGGCGCAAATCGTCGGCGTGTTCGATGGCCAGATGGACGTGTTTTCGACCAGCGCGCGCCTGCTCGACGATGGCGTGATCGATCCGCGCGACACCAGGGCTGTCTTGAGCGAGGTGCTTGCGATCTGCCGCGAGGCCGAGGCGCGCAACCCGCAACCCATGCAGTTTTCGGTCGCGCGGCCATGACGAGACCGGCGCAGGTTAAGGCGTTCCGAAAAATCCTGATCGCCAACCGTGGCGAGATCGCGCTGCGGATCATGCGCACCGCGCGCCGGCTCGGCTATGGCGTGGTTGCGGTCTATTCCGATGCCGACCGGGAGAGCTTGCATGTTCGCGAAGCGGACGAAGCGGTTCGGATCGGCGAGGCGCAGCCGGCGCAATCCTACCTCGACATTGGCGCGATTATCGCTGCGGCCAAGTCGAGCGGCGCGGATGCGGTTCACCCGGGCTATGGCTTTCTCGCCGAGAATGAGGATTTTGCGGATGCCTGCCGCGATGCGGGTCTGGTGTTCATCGGGCCGTCGGGTGAAGCCATCAAGGCGATGGGCAACAAGGCCGCCGCCAAGGCGATCATGCAGGCCGCCGGCGTGCCCTGTGTGCCCGGTTATCAGGGCGAGGACCAGAGCGAGGCCGCTATGCTGGTCGAAGCCAAAAAGATCGGCTTCCCCGTGATGATCAAGGCCGCCAGCGGCGGCGGCGGGCGCGGCATGCGGCTGGTCGCGGACGCGACAGCCCTCCCCAATGCCTTGCGCGCCGCGCGCTCCGAAGCGCAAAGCGCGTTCGGCGACGCCACCGTGATCCTGGAGCGCGCGATCCTCGATCCGCGCCACATCGAAATTCAGGTGTTCGGCGACGCCTTCGGCAATGCCATCCATCTCGGCGAGCGCGACTGCTCGGTGCAGCGGCGGCACCAGAAGCTGATCGAAGAAGCGCCCTCGCCGAAGGTCACTCCGGAATTGCGGGCGCGCATGGGCAGCGTTGCCGTCAGCGCGATCAAATCGCTTGGCTATGAGGGCGCCGGCACGCTGGAATTCCTGCTCGACCAGAACGGCGAATTCTTTTTCATGGAAATGAATACGCGCCTGCAGGTCGAGCACCCCGTCACCGAGGCGATCACGGGGCTCGACCTCGTCGAATTGCAGTTGCGCGTCGCCAGCGGCGAGCCGCTTGGTCTCAGGCAAGAAGATATCAGGTTTTCCGGCCACGCCATCGAGGTGCGGCTGTGCTCGGAAGATGCCGCCCACGACTTCATGCCGCAATCCGGCCGGATGGCGTTGTGGCGGATGCCGGACGAACTTCGCGTCGAGCATGCGCTGCGATCCGGCATCGAGATTTCACCATTCTATGATTCGATGATTGCGAAGCTGATCAGCCACGGCGTCACCCGCGACGAGGCGCGGCGCCGGCTCATTCACGGTCTCGAACACACGGCCGCCTTCGGCGTCACCACCAACCAGACGTTTTTGGCCGCCTGCCTTCGGCATCCCGACTTTGCGGCAGGCGAGGCCACCACCGCCTTCATCGAGAAAAACCGCGCCGATCTATTTGCCTCGCGCCACGACGCGCGTTCGGATGCAGCCTTCGCGGCGTTGCTGCTCTACGTTACAAATCCCTTTGCGCCGCCATGGCGGAGCGGGCGCTCATTGGCGGCGGCGTTTCCGCTTCCCCTCCGCGTTGAGCTCGATCACGGCGCCTACGATGTCGAGATCGTGCGTGAGCGCGACGGCGCCTATGCGGCCCGCCTCGATGGCACCGAGTACAGGTTCGCGATCGACGAACTTAGCCGCGAAGCCGTTCGCTTTCGCAGCAACGGCCTCACTGAGACGGCAAAATTCTTCCGCGACAATGATCGTCTTTATTTCCTGCGCCTGGGCATGACGACCTCAGCGCGCAATCTCTCGCTTGCAGCGCCGGCTTCCGCGGCGGCAAACAACAGCGACGGCAGAATCCGCGCCGCGATGACCGGCCGCGTCGTTGCGGTTCTGGTCAAACCGGGCGAGCGCGTTGCGGCCGGTCAGCCGGTCATTACGCTGGAAGCCATGAAAATGGAGCACGTTCATTCCGCGCCGATGTCGGGTGTGATTTCTGCGATCGAGGTCATGGAAGGCGAGCAGGTGACGAGCGGAACGATGATGGTCGAGATCGAAGCCGGCTCGCCACACCAGCCGTGAAGGAGTGCCGCAAGGCAGAGGATGGCAAGGCAAAAATTTTGCGGCGCGCTACTCACGATTCTGTTCGCGGGAGCGGTTCGATTCCCTTCCTACGCATAGCTTGTGTGCGAAGTGGAGGCGCCATCTCCAATTCTCTCATTAACTGGAGGCTTTTTGCTTCAATTTTGTCTGACACGATTGGATCGGATTCTGCGAGCCGTATCGTTGCACCCATCAACAATCGTCTCGCGTGAGCAAGCGCCAAGGCGGCCATGTAATACTGATAGTCGGCAGGCGTCGCAAAACTTAGACGTTTGTCTGTCTCGAAGAACGAGGTCGGAGAAATATGTACTTCGGCGGAAAGGCGAGCATACATTCCATCGAAATATTTAGCACTCAGTCCAGCTAGCTTTACGGTCGAACGTAGACCTCCAATATAAAGCTCCTGTCCGCTCAAGATTCTCTCTTGATGTTTTGCGTCCAGCTTCGCGAAGGCCCGAGACTTTCTGATAGTCTCGCGCAGTTCAGTTACGTCCTGCTTGAAAGCTTTGTATGACTCTGCGGCATTAATAGTTTTAAACAGTCGAAGCTTGAGGGTGGCATCATGTAGATAGAATAGCTTGCCACGTAGTGACCACTCGTCGTCGCTTACGCCATCTTCCATGAGGTAGTGGAACATGAGCGAAGCCTCGATAAGATTTCTCGCCAGGACTGATATCGAATAGTGATCTAGCGTCACATCCTTTGATTTCTCGATTTCTCGCCGCAGTGCATAACGGATGGTATCGGCACATACGCACGCCCGCGTGAACACATAGGATGCCATTAATCGTGGCAGATTCTGTGTGCGCCCCGCAGCCAACTTCGACACGGAGATTGCGAATTCCACGCAGGTATCGAATCTTGATTTTTCGAGATCAAAAGCCGGACGATGATCCATCCACATATCTCAACTTGCGCAGGCCACTCGTTCTGGGGCGTCGAAATTAGCATTTAGGTTAGTTAGGCTTAAACCCTCCTCTTCCTCTTACGTCGACCCCGGATGCAACCCTTTGAGGTCGCATGCGCAAACAGGATCGGAGAACAGAGCAGGGGATTGACTGTTTATCAGGTCGCGTCCGAGATGCGCATCTCAACCTGCAAGCCGGCAGCTCCGATCATGTTGACCAAGGCATCGAGGCCAAACAATTCGATCTTGCCACGCATGAGATCGGAGATACGTGGCTGGGTAACACCAAGCAGCTTGGCGGTCTCCGATTGGCTAAGCCCTGTCCGGTCGATATGATCCTTCAAAGCCATGATCAAGGCCGAACGGAGCTTCATGTTCTCTGCCTGCGCAGGCGTATCCTCAATTGCATCCCACACATTGGCGTAGCGTTTCCTGCTCATTGACCTAGCTCCTTTAACAAATCCCGGTAACGCTGCGCGGCCGAGATGCTAGATGATCTTCACGATCTCTTCCTCGGTCATGTGACCTTGTAGTCGGGTTTGGAAGGCTCTCGAAACCTTCATAGCCCCCGACCAGCCAGAAGGGTTTTACTGGAAGAACCTCATCACCTTGTCCCATTCTACCTTGTCCTGGTTGAAAATCTGCGTCAGCGGTCGCCTAGATGCGCCGATGATGGCGGGGCCGACCTTTTCGACATAAGGATCTGGCACCTTGATGGGCATGGGCTTGCGCTTGTCGATCACGTCAACGCCGGCTGGATCGATGATGAACAGCCTCAATCCATGGTCAACACCCGCGCTGATGGCGTCGTTGATGTGTTTATCGCTGAAGCTATAGCCAATCACCAAGAGCTTGGCGCCTGCTGCGCTGATGTGCTGCGTGAACTGGTCCATGTACCATTGCAGAAGCGGGATGCGCGGTATCGATGCGGCCTTATTGCCGCCCATGATAATGATGCGGCTACCGGCTAGTCCGTCCGAATAATTTCTCGAACCGTGCAGTTTGAAGTAGGGCTGATGCTGCGGTGAGACGGAGAACCGACCGTTGGGTTCAGGGAAACGAAGGGCCGTAAATTCCTGATTCCCCCCTAACGATACCGGAGGCGGACCGGCAGCGACCGTACCCGGAAATTCAAGTCCTTGGTATCGGTTTTGCGAGCGAAGCATGACGTGCTGCGCATAGTGCTGCTCGAGCAGGGTGTCCTGATTGAGGGTAAAGATCGCGTCGAATCTGAGAAGAAATTCCATGACGCTGCCTTGGATGTTTGGATGCTGTTCGAAAGGCCGTCGGACCATGGAATTGCTCATCATGTTGAGCATGCCGACGATGGCAGCGATCATCAAATCGAGTCGTCCCTTTGTGATCGGACCGGGATGGTCGGCATAGTCCTTTCTAGGATAGCCAGCGCATCCTCAAAGCCGCCCCCTGCCTCTTTGTTCTGCCATAGCAGGGCACGTAACTCGGCATCGATCTCAGGGGCACCGAGCAGATACTCAAAGGCTTCGCTGGCGAGCCAACCGCCCCAATTGTAACTGAAGCCTGCGCCAGTCAGGAGATAATGTGCCATTTCTACCCTCAAACAAAAAGGCCCCTCATTGGGGCCTGTATTAAAGAAAATTGGCTATCCAGGGTGTTACCCAGCCCGGGAATCTGCAAATGATGGTGCGCTATAATGCACCACGAATCAACGTGGAGATTCTTATGAAAATAAAGGTAATGAAGTACAAACAACCCTACGACGGTGCGAGCGATTATGAGCGAGTGGCCCAGCGCATGGCGACGCGAGAGCGCATTGAAGAAATGAAGTGCATCCCAATTGAAGGAAGTGAGATTGAGGTCGACGCGTCAACTCTGGTCAACGGCCAAACGGCCGTCGGATTTGTTGGACGGTAAAATGATTGATTGGCCGCTAGCACTCTCAACCGCTTCGCAGGCGATCAGGCTCGCCAACGAGTTGCGGTCGATAGACAAAGAGATGAGTCAGGCCGAACTCAAGTTGAAAGTCGTAGACCTCTCGACTGCACTGGCTGATTTGAAGATTATGCTGACCGACGCCAAAGGCGAAGTGGCGGAAAAGGATGAAGAGATTGCTCGACTAAAGAAGGTGCAACGTCGGCTAGCGGACGAAACTGTAGAACAGTACGGCTACCGCTATCGAAAACGGACTGATGGAAAGGGGCCGGCGGCTGGCAATCCGATGTGCGATGTATGCCTTCAGAAAGACGGCTTGCTAATCGAAACTGCCTTTGTGCATGGAAAAGGCATTCAGGAACTCAAGTGCCCAAATTGCAAGGCAACGTACGGAGGACTTCACACATATACCGACTAGCGTCAGCGCGTAGGAAGCCCAGATGAGTGAAGCGATCTCCGGGATCTATTTTTATTCTCAACCAGCACATCGTTTTGCTCTCCGGCTACGCGTGCCACTCTGACCCGTCGGGCAAATCACTTCCGCACTCCGATGCATTTTCCGCGAGAGTCCATCCCCCTTCGCAAAAATATTTCGCTTTCTCTGTCGGGCAAATCAATTTTAGAAGTCCCGCCGTCTCGCGCCCCACAGAGGGGCGTATCGCGATCGTCATGGCACGTTGGGCGCGGGATGCGATGGATGCGGCGGCGTCAGGCTCGATTGTTGTCGAGCCGGACGAGAACGCTGCCGCATACGGCAAAGTCGTGTGGTCCTGATGCCCCGACGCTGGCATCAAGTTTCGTGGATACGATTCCCGCGAGGCGACGGGGGCAAGAAAGCCCGGTCCCCGAGGAGAGCGCGATATAAGCCGTTAAAACCATTGCGCGGGGAATGCCGGGTGTTTCCGGTGTGACCGTGGTGACTACGCTCGTATGCTCATTTTATTTTGCATGCGAGGCTGCGGGCGCAACGCGCGCCCGGCATTCCCCGTGCCCTCTGTTTCGAGGGACGATGTTGGTGCATGACTCGGACGATATCCCCGTCGCGAGAGGGCGGGCGCTTGTCTGCTTGCGCTGTTTGACAACTGAATCGAGTTTGCCGGATGGGTTGCGACCGAAGTTGCGAGTCCCCTCTGCCAAGCGGCTACGCCGGACAACCTACGCTGCTTCGCCACGATAGATCGAGGATGGCGTGCCAACCGAAGCTGCGAAAGCAGCGTAGGTTGGTGCCCTGGCCGGCACGGCATTGCAGGAGCAAGCCGCTGATTATAATGGCCAATATCTGCGCTTATTCTGAGTGATACCAATGAAAATACCAGCTATAATAGGGTCTCTCACGCCACATCCGCGCTTCGTTGCAGATGTCCTTCCCCTCTTGGCCTTTGGAGAATCATCCATCACATTTAAGGGAGTGGCTTACCGATAGAAGCCACCATGCAAAGGAATTCAATAGTCGCTGTCTAAATTCTTGCAATGGCTAGTTAGTGAAAGGCGAAATGTGCGAATTTTCATAAGTTGCCTTATGGTTGCGAGTTAGTTTGCGTTCTTTCGCAGGAATTGGCCATGAGGCAAATCATTGCTGTCGCCCTTTTCGTGCTCACCGGAATGACCGCACCTGCGGCTGCGGAATCGCCGGTCGCACTTGTGGAAGAAGTTCAGGGAAAAGTCACCGGCGCCGAGGCAATGGGCTATCTGTCTCCCCGCGCCGTGATCAAGCTTGGGCAAAACGGCTCGGTGGTTCTGAGTTATTTGAATTCATGCCGGCGTGAAACGATAACGGG
>DATGGY010000063.1:0-5845 GCA_035308285.1 Bradyrhizobium sp.
TTCAGGCCTTGACGGATGGCAGCCACATTTTTCACGTAAGACGCAGACGACGGCGCGCCAAGAAACCCAATTATTGGCGGCGCTGACTGGGCTCCTGCCATAAGCGGCCAAGCCGTCGCACCGCCGACAAGAGTGATGAACGCGCGTCGCCTCATTCGATCATCCAAATCGGTCGGTAACCCGCGACGGGTGAAATACGAGCTAAGAAATGCAACTGGACAAGGTGGACCATGGAGCCCCCTCTCGGTCATCGCAAACGGACTGTATCAGACCAGGCGGTGCTTAAAACGATCACGACATGTCCGCGTTGGTAAAAATAGACTTTCGGAAAACGCTCTTTTTGGTGCAAAGCGAATACCGATCACAATCAAGGGTGTCGCAAGCGATCCAGGTCGCGGGGTGCGATCATTCTTGGCACGCCTGAACTAGCTGCGTTTCGCCGCTTTCGCGGCCTTCGCCACCCTCTTCAGCGCCTTGGCCTTGCTCTTAGACTTGCCCTCCTTCTCCAGCGCCTCGCGCACCTGGTCGAACTCGGCCAGCGAGGCCTTGTCGGCGCGCGGAAAATGCAGGTTGAGCGCCTCGAGCGCGCTGACGACCGCAGAGCCAATCACCACCCGCGCGAACCATTTGTGGTCGGCCGGCACCACATACCATGGCGCAAACGGCGTGGAGGTGTGGCGGACGATATCCTGGTAGACCGCCATGTATCGCGGCCACCGCCCGCGCTCGGAAATGTCGTTCATCGAGAATTTCCAGTTCTTCGCGGGCTGCTCCAGCCGGTCGAAAAAGCGCTCGCGCTGCTCCTGTTTGGAGACGTTGAGGAAGAACTTCAGAATCACGGTGCCGTTGCGCGCGAGGTAACGCTCGATCGCGCAGATATCGGCAAAACGCTCCCGCCAGATGTTTTTGGTGACCAGCTTGTGGGGGATTTTCTCCTCGGCGAGAAATTCCGGATGCACCCGCGTCACCAGGCATTCCTCGTAATAGGAGCGATTGAAAATGCCGATGCGGCCGCGCTCCGGCAGCGCGATCATGGCGCGCCACATGAAGTCGTGGTTGAGTTCGTGGCTGTTCGGCTGCTTGAACGAGGTGACATCGCAGCCCTGCGGATTGACGCCCTCGAAAATGCCCTTGATGGCGCTGTCTTTGCCCGCCGCATCCATCCCCTGAACGATCACGAGCAGCGACCAGCGGTCCTGCGCGTAAAGGCGCTCCTGAAAATCATTCAGCCGCTCGCGGTTGGATTCGAGGATCTTCTCGGCCTTGTCCTTGTCGAGGCCGCCCTTCTCGTCGGTCTTGTGCGAGCTGAGACGGAACTTGCCCGACCCGTCGAAGCGGAACGGCGCGACAAAGGGCTTGAGCTGATCGGCGAGGGATTGCGACTTTTTGCTCATGTCTTCAAGGACTGCGTGCGAGGTCTTTTCAGCCTGTCGATGACGCTACCAAGGATGCCCTTGGGAAGGAAGATGATGAACAGCACCAGCAATACGCCGTAGACGAGGTTGTCCCAGCCCACCGCCCCGGTTCCGAAACCGATACGCAGTCCCTCCGCCAAAAGGATGGTGATGATGGCGCCCACCGTCGGACCCAGCGACACGTAGAGCCCGCCGACGATGGCGGCAAACACCATCTGCAACGACACCGCAATGCCGCTGACCGTGTCGGGCGAAATGAACATCTGGTACTGGCAGTAAAGCGCGCCGGCGAACGCCGTCATCAGCGCGCTGACGATCGTGATCTTCAGCTTCTCGGCGGTGACGTTGACGCCGGCGGCAGCCGCCGCGTCCTCATCCTCCGAGATTGCCTCCATGGCGTAGCGGCTCATGCTGCGGTCGATCCAGCGCCAGACCACAAGGCCGGACAGCCAGACGAAGAGCGCGATCAGATACCACGTGGTCTTGTCGTCGAATTGCAGCGCCAGCAACTGGTTGCCGCTGGCGCGGTTCGGCGTATAGCCGAGCGAGCCGCCGGTGTAGTCGCGCGTAGCGGTAATCACCTGCAGCACGATACCGGACAGCGCCAGCGTCACCAGCACGAAATAATGACCGGTGATGCGGAAGCGGAAGCAGGGATAGCCGACCACCACGGCGAGTACGCCCGCCGCCGCCATGCTCAGGGGAATGCCGATCCAAGGGGTCACGCCGAGATGGTTCCACAACAGCGCCGTGACATAGGCGCCGACGCCCATGAAGCCGCCATGCCCGAGCGACACCAGCCCGAAGCGGCCCATGACCGACCACGAGGTGTAGGCGAACGACCAGATCAGGATCAGCGTCAGGATGTGCAGATGATAGGGTTCGCGATAGACGAAGGGCAGCGCGACCGATGCCGCGAAGGCTGCGAGCCAGATCGCGTATTGCGGCTTCATCGCCGCCTCGCCAAAAGGCCCGCGGGGCGAATGAACATCATGACGATGAAGAAGGCGAAGGCGAGCACATAGCCCCATTCAAGGTCCGAGAACAGGCCGCCGAGCGAAATGATCTCGGCGAACACGAACGCGGCGATGAAACCGCCGATGAAATTACCGAGCCCGCCGAGCACGCAGATCAGGAAGGTGATCGGCCCGAACGAGAGGCCGACAAAGGGATGCACGTCGTATTGCAGCACCAAGAGGCAGGCGGCGAGGCCGGCGAGCCCACCGCCCAGCGCCGAGGTGACGAGATAGAGGCGATTCGCATCGACACCCATCAGCGGCATGATCTGGCGGTCCTGCGAAATCGCCCGGATCGCCGTCCCGGTAAAGGTCCGCGTCATGAACAGGTAGACGCCGACCATGCCGATCAGCGCGGCGGCGAAGGACAATAGCCGCGCATAGCTGAAATGCATCTCGCCCAGCGCCAGCACCGGCAGGCGGATGCCGACATTGCGAAATTCGATGCCGAAGGCGACGGTGGCAAAGCTTTGCAGGATGAAGAGAACGCCGCCGGTCGCGAGCAACTGATTGATCGGCGGCGCCGTCAATAGCGGCGCAATGACCAGAAAATGCAGCGCCGCGCCGAGCAACGCGACCAGCAGAATGACCAAGGGTGCCGCGGCCCAATACGGCAGATGATAATACTGGATGAGATAATACATGCCGTACATGCCGATCATGACGAGTTCAGCGTAGCAGATCCAGGTCACGTCGATGACGCCGAAGATCAGATTGAGCCCGAGCGCGAGCAGCGCGAGCACCCCGCCGAGCAGGATGCCGTTGACCATGGCTTCCAGCAGATAGATGTCGAAGATGTCGAGGAATGCCTGCATGGTAGACCCTTGCTTCGCTTCACCTCTCCCGCTCTTGTCCGCCGAAGCCCGCCTTCTGGCGAAGGCGGATGCGGGGGAGGTCATATCGCATCGAAAGATGCGATATGGGTGGGGGCTCTCTCCATACGAAGAGTGCGACTCGCGGCGACACCCCCACCCCAACCCTCCCCCGCATGCGGGAGAGGGAGCGCACTTGCTTCGCGGTGACTATTCGAGCCGTTCCAATCATGCCTACACTCCCAGATACGCCTGCTTGACCGTGTCGGTGTTCATCATCTCACCCGACGTCCCCGATGCCCGTATAGTGCCCGCTTCGAGCAAATAGGCGCGATCGACCGCGCGCAGCACCTGCTGCACGTTCTGTTCGACGATCAGCACCGTGAGCCCGCTTGAGCGAATCCGCTTCACGAGTTCGAACACCTGCTGCACCACGACCGGGGCAAGCCCCGCGGAGGGCTCTCGAGCAGCAATAGCTTCGGGTTCGACATCAGCGCGCGGCCGATGGCGCACATCTGCTGCTCGCCGCCCGACATGGTTCCCGCCATCTGGCTGCGCCGCTCCTTCAGGCGGGGAAACAGATCGAACACGAAGTCCAGCCGCTCGGCGTATTTTGCGCGCGCAGCCTGCGTAAACGCACCCATCTTCAGGTTGTCGTCGACCGTGAGCCGTGGAAACAGCCGCCGGTGCTCCGGGACATGGGCGATGCCGAGGCTGACGATGCGGTGCGCCGGCGTCGCCAGCACATCGTTGCCTTCCATCGCAATCGATCCCTTGCGCGGCCGGATCAGCCCGGAGATCACGCGCATCAAAGTGGTCTTGCCTGCGCCGTTGGGGCCGATCACGCCGACGGCTTCGCCGGCCTTTACTTCCAAGCTGACGCCGAACAGCGCCTGAAAGCTGCCATAGCCCGCATCGATCGATCTGAGCTCGAGCATGTCCCCTCACGCCTCCGCCCGCCGGCGCGCTTCGGCGGCTGCGATGCGGCTCGCATCGGCGTCGGTGCCGAGATAGACCTCGATCACCCGCGGATCGCTCGCCACCATCCCGGGCAAACCTTCTGAAATCTTCTCGCCGTGATCGAGCACCATCACGCGGTCGACCACGCGCATCAAAACGCCCATGATGTGCTCGACCCAGATGATCGTGATGTTGAGTTCGTCGCGGATCTTGCGCAGCATGTCGGCGGCCTGATCCATCTCGGTTTCATCCAGCCCACCGAGGCTTTCATCGGCGAGCAACAGTTTGGGTCCGGTTGCGAGCGCTTTCGCAAGTTCGAGCTTCTTTAAGCCCGCGGCGCCAAGGCCATCGACGCCCGCGTGGCGGTCGGTCGGCAGCCCAACCATGGCCAGCGCCCGTTCGGCGGCATCATAGGCCCTGGCGCGGCTGTGGCTGCCCTGGCCGTAAAAGCCCGCCAGCGCCACGTTCTCGAAAATGCTCAAGCGGTGAAACGGCCGCGGGATCTGGAAGGTGCGCCCCACCCCGCGATTGATGATCCGATGCGGCGCAAGGCCTGCGATCTCCACGCCGTCGAACAGGATCGATCCAGCGGCGGGAACGAGCGTGCCGGAGAGCATGTTGAAGATCGTGCTTTTGCCGGAGCCGTTCGGGCCGATCAGGCCGAGAATCTCACCCCGCTCGAGGCGGAACGACACGTTGTTGACCGCGGTGAAGCCGCCGAAGCGCTTCACCAACCCGCTCACCCTCAGCACTTCAGATACTCCGCTGGCAAAATGCAACCAAGACGAAGGTGCGCTCCCTCTCCTTTAGGGAGAGGGGTGGGGTGAGGGGTTACGGTCTCCCATGAGTGCAAAGCCCCCTCACCCGGATTGTTTCGGACGATGCTTTCGCATCGCCTAAGCAATCCGACCTCTCCCCACCGGGGAGAGGTGAACCGAGTTCGCGGACAAAGCAATCCAACCAAAAATCATCCTCGGAAAACAGAGGCCGGGCTTACTGATTACTGAAAGTAGTCCCCTTTGGCAGCGGCAGCACGGTCTCGCGCTGCATCTGGCTCTTCGGCCACACCACATACGATTTGTCATCGATGTATTGCAGGATTACCGGGAACGAGCGCGCGTTCTGGCCGGCGAACCGCTCGCCTTCGCCGTAGAATTTGACGCCGTAGCCGAGCATGGTGCCGCCTTCGGGAATATCGGTGTCGAGCGCGGCCTTGCGCAGCGCTTCGGAATCGACCCCGCCATATTTCTTGATCGCCCGCGGCAGCACATCGTCGAGGAACACATAGGCGTTGGACGCGCCGATGCCGACATGGGCGGAACGAATGGCGACCCCCGGCTTGAGCTTGTCGAACGCCTCGCCGATCATCTTGATCACCGGTGGCAGCTTGGGATCCATGGTCTTCTGGTTGGCAAGCCAGATCGAGACCGGGTCGGTATTGAAGAGATAGTTGGCGTCCGTGCCGAGGCCTTCCTTCAGCTTCTCATACACGCCATAGCCTGCGCCTTCGCCCACGATGGCGCCGAACTTCAGGCCCTGCTCGCGCGCCTGCCGGAATAGCAAGGTAATGTCGGGATTGTAGCCGGTGTGGAAGATCACATCGGGCCGCGCACGCTTCAGCTTGGTGACCAGCGCGGAAAGA
>DATGGY010000064.1:0-3034 GCA_035308285.1 Bradyrhizobium sp.
GGCCGGCCGCTCCGGCCAGATCGCGCCGGCCTTGCTGGTGGGCGACGACCGCGTCCACGTTCTGGCGGTGGAAGGCCAGCTTGTCGTCCGGCCGGCGCCGGTTTTGGCCGGGCTCATCGAAGTTCGCGGGTTGGGGATTCGAAGCTGCGACTTCGTCAACGAGGCTCCCACGGGCCTGGTGGTTGACCTCGAGGCTCAGGACGCCGAGCGGCTGCCCTCGCCCGAATCCCTTCACACAGATATCTTAGGTATCAAAATACCTCGTATTCCCGTAGGCCGTGGTTTTGCCGGTCTTCCGCTGGTGATCGCCGGGCTTACCATGAGCGCGAATTCATCTTCCACCCAGCCTTCGGCCAATTGCCCGAAGGGAATTGGTAACCATATCAGTCCCACTATCGCGACCGAATAGACCGGCGCCGGCTCCCTTCCCCACCACTAATTTCCGGGAGAATCGCGACGATCCCCTCTTGCGCGGGGGCTCTGGATGGTCAAAGTGGCGCGTTCGTGCGGTGCACCAAAAGCACCCGCGAGGAGTTTTCGATGATTGGTCTAGTGCTTGTGACCCATGGGCGCCTTGCCGACGAGTTCAAGGCGGCGCTCGAACATGTCATGGGTCCGCAAAAGCAAATCGAAGCCGTCACGATCGGGGCCGAGGATGATTCCGATCTGTGCCGGAGCGATATTATCGAGGCGGTCAACCGCGTCGACTCTGGCGACGGCGTCGCCATCCTGACCGACATGTTCGGCGGCACACCTTCAAATCTCGCAATCTCCTGCATGAGCCGCCCGAAAGTGGAAGTGCTCGCAGGGATCAATCTTCCGATGCTGGTCAAGCTCGCAAAAGTCCGCGAGGAGCGCTCGCTTCCCGACGCAATTGCCATGGCCCAGGAAGCCGGCCGCAAATACGTGACCATCGCGAGTCGGGTTCTTGCCGGCAAATGAGCGACGACGCGGCGCCCGACCATATCCCCGGGCCCAGCGTGCCGGCAGGCGCCGTCTCCCGCGAACTTCCGATTATCAACAAGCGCGGCCTACACGCGCGCGCTTCCGCGAAATTTGTGCAGATGGTCGAGCGCTTCAATGCCGAAGTGTGGGTGACCAAAGGCGGCGAGACCGTCGGCGGCACCTCGATCATGGGACTGATGATGCTGTCGGCGGGCCCCGGCACCTCGATCGTCGTATCCGCGATCGGACCTGAGGCGCAGGCCGCCATCGAGGCGATCACGGCGCTGGTGGCCAGCAAGTTCAACGAAGAAGGCACGTGACATCCGTAGCGATGGTGTGCTCAGTCGTTCTTCCCCGATGTCGTAGTCATTCCGCGATGGTCCGAAGGACCAGACCCGGAATCTCGAGGTTCCGGGTTCGTGCTTCGCACGCCCCGGAACGACGGACAATTACCTCCCCGGCGGCACGACATAGACCTTCCAGGTAACCGCCGGACCGGGATGCCCGTGGAAGAAGCGCTGCGTGGTGATCGCAAGCTGCTCGGCATCCTTGGCGTTGGCGCTCATCCAGGCCTCGCAGGGCGGCAGCCGTCCACCCGTCGTATCGCAGATGCCGATAAAGCCGAGCCGCCTGGCTTCCTCCAGCGACGTCAGACCCGACGACCACACTTCACCGGGTGTGAACGGCGCCGGATGATCTGGACTATAGAACGTCATCGGTTCGCCAAGCTCCGTCGTGCCGGCGGCGATCGCCCAGCGCGTGTGGAACTTGCTGTGCCACATTTCGGTGAGCTCGCGGGCAAGTTGGGAACGCGACGCGTAGCTCAAGGCGGCATTGGGATTCGTCGCGATCTCGCGAGCGGCGATATAGGGCGAGGCGACAAGCGTGGCGAGCGTGAGCACAAGCCAGATCGCCGCGAGGCGAAACAGCGCGATCTCGTGGATGCGCAACGCCGGAATGGCGACCAGCGCAAGCGGCGTCAGAAAGAACAGCGAAATGCCCCAGTCGGTCTTCATATAGACCGTGAAGATCAAGCCGCCGAGCGGCGGCCCGACCGCGACGACGATCTGGATGATCCAGACGTTGAGCGCCTGCGAATAGTTCACGCCTGTATTCGCGCCGCGCGAGACGAGGCGCGCCAGCGCGGCCGACGGACGACGCACAAGATTGGTCCAGGCCAGCGCGAGTCCCGCCAGCGCTACCGGCAGGGCAAGCAGCGCCAGATTGTGACTGACATAACCGAGGACGAGCGCTGCGCTCTGCGCCCGGCTCGAAAGTCCATAGACGTCGCCCGCATAGGTCAGCGGCACGAAGTCCACATCCATCAACCATATCAGATGCGGGATCATCGCAACCACCGCCACGGCCATCGCCACCCACGGCGCCGGCGAACACAGGAATTTTTGCCGGTCGGGATGAAGGAGGGCGGCAAGGCCGACCGCGCCGATCATGGTCAACACCCAGTATTTCGTCATCAGCGCCAGCGCGCCGGCAAGGCCAAGCAACACACCTGAGCGCACGCTGCGCTTCTCGAAGGCGTCGAGATAGGCCAGCACCAAAAGCGGCAGGGTGACGAGCTGCAACAAATCCGGATTGTATTTGAAGCCCTTGAAATTGAAGATCGGATAGAGCGCGAGCATCACCACGACGAAGAAGGCCCGGCGGCGGTCGACCACGCGCAGCGCGATCAGCCACGAGATCACGAGCCCCACGCCGAGCGTCGTCATCGCGAGCGCATAGGTGGCCCAGTCGGCGACCGGAAACACCTTGAACCAGAGACCGGAAATCCAGCCCGCCAGCGGCGGATGCTTGCCATAGCCGAGCTGGAACTTCTGTCCCCAGGCGAACGCTTCGGCGACGTCCATATGGACGTCCTGCGCTGCTTTGAGTTTGATCAGGATCACGGTCCAGAGCAGCGTATGGATCATGGCAAAGCCGAAGACAAACGCCGACGCGCCGTTGCGATTCGTAGCCGAGGCCATCACCCAGGCCGCGAGCCGCCGCAGGCTGAGCCGTTGGAGAGCCCCGCGTCGTGGCAAGGTCGCAGACGAAAGCAGTGTCGGGGCCATACGCTTTAGTACCTCTCCTG
>DATGGY010000065.1:0-9178 GCA_035308285.1 Bradyrhizobium sp.
GCCGGGTAATGGGGCGGCAATTATAGGCTTTACGAAATCCGGCGGCCTTGGCGTCGTCTTCGCTGCAGAACCAGCGATCCGGCCGCGTCAGCGCGGGATAGCTGCGGCAGATCTGCAAGTGATAGATTCCGATGTTGCCGGTGACGCGCGCGCGCAAGGCGTATTTGCCCTTGACGCTGCAGCCCGACGGCATCGCGGGCTCGTAGGGGAAGATCGCCTCGCGTATTTCGCGATCCTTGTCGGCGCGGCACGCACCGCCGAGGAGGGCGCCGTCCTTTTGACCGCCGCGGAATTGCACTGGCGCGACAAAGCAGCTTTTCCAAAGTCCGCGGCGGTTGTTCCTTGCGTTGGCCTCGTCGTCCTTGAATCGGTCGCGCGCGGCGGGCTCGAGACTGATCGCAAGTCCCTGGCGGACGAGAAGCTGGTTCAGGCTGGTGGTTTCACCTTCGACGGTGCAGCTACCGAGATGCCACTTCTTGTAGGCGGTATCGGGGCCTAGATCCTCGCAGCGCACCTCGCGGCCGCCAATCAGGCGGACCAGCCGGTCGCGCGCGTCAACCCCACAAGCCCAGGTGTCGGCGTGGTCGTCGATACACATCTGGTCTAACGCCGGCGCATCGATGCCGTCGAGCCGATAGGTCGCGTCCGCAAGCTCGATGGCGCCACCGTCCCGGACGAGGGGGCTTGCGGCGAGGCTTTGGCTGGCCGACAGGATCGCCAGCATCAGGATAAACCCACGCATGGTTATCGAGGCTTTCGCTCTGATGGTGCGCGATAAAGGGATTTTATAGCGCGGGCGAAGGCCGGCCCGTAGCGTCGCCGGCTGGCCAATGCGGGGCAGTCCCCTGCGGGTCAACGCAACCGAGCCGCCTCCGGAGAATCGGTTTTCAGCCATATCAGCCGTTGCCTCAGCTTGGTTTTGCTGTACGACGGAATTGTTACGTCCGCCCCTACGTGCCAGATTGAGGGGCGGGTCCCGCCCTAGTGTGGTGGATTTGACATTCGCTTCGGTATCGCCGCGAGTCCTCTAGGCGAATGTCAAATCCAAAACCACACTAGAATCCAATATTTGCTAGTGTCCCTTGGTTCTGACATTCGTAAACCAGGCCTCCGCGACGGGATACGAATGTCAGAACCGGGACGCTAGAGGTTGCAAGCAAGTCTGCAAATGTTCAAACGAATTCTGATCGCTAATCGCGGCGAGATCGCATGCCGGGTCATCAAGACGGCCCGCCGGATGGGGATCGAGACGGTTGCCGTCTACTCCGAAGCCGACCGCGATGCCCTTCACGTCGAAATGGCCGACCATGCGGTCCCGATCGGACCACCGGCGGCGGCCGAGAGCTACCTTGCGATCGACAAGATCGTCGAGGCGTGCCGCAAGACCGGCGCGCAGGCCGTCCATCCCGGTTACGGGTTCCTCTCCGAGCGTGAGGCCTTTCCGCGCGCGCTCGCCAAGGCCGGCATCGTCTTCATCGGTCCCAATCCGGCCGCGATCGCCGCGATGGGCGACAAGATCGAGTCCAAGAAGGCGGCAGCAAAGGCAAAGGTTTCGACGGTGCCGGGCCATCTCGGCGTGATCGAGGACGAGAAGCATGCCGTGAAGATCGCCGACGCGATCGGCTATCCCGTGATGATCAAGGCTTCCGCCGGCGGCGGCGGCAAGGGAATGCGGATCGCGCGTTCGAAGGCCGAAGTCGCCGAGGGGTTCGGTCTCGCCAAGGCCGAAGCCAAGGCGTCGTTCGGCGACGACCGGATATTCATCGAGAAATTCATCGTCGATCCCCGCCACATCGAGATTCAGGTGCTCGGCGACAAGCATGGCAACGCGATCTATCTCGGCGAGCGCGAATGTTCGATCCAGCGCCGCAATCAGAAGGTGATCGAGGAAGCGCCGTCGCCGCTGCTGGACGAGGTGACGCGCCGCAAGATGGGCGAGCAGGCGGTCGCGCTCGCCAGGGCCGTGAAGTACGATTCCGCCGGCACCGTCGAGTTCGTCGCCGGCCAGGACAAGAGCTTCTATTTCCTGGAAATGAATACGCGGCTTCAGGTCGAGCACCCCGTGACTGAGCTAGTCACCGGCATCGATCTCGTCGAACAGATGATCCGGGTCGCGGCTGGCGAAAAGCTGAAACTTTCGCAAAAAGACATCACGCTGACCGGGTGGGCGGTGGAATCCCGCGTCTATGCGGAGGACCCGTTCCGCAATTTTCTGCCGTCGATCGGACGCCTGGTCAAATATCGCCCGCCGGCCGAGAGCAGCGCCGATGGAATCACCGTGCGCAACGACACCGGCGTGCAGGAAGGCGGGGAGATATCGATCTATTACGATCCGATGATTGCCAAGCTCGTCACCCATGCGCCGTCGCGCGCGGCCGCCATCGAGGCGCAATCGACCGCGCTCGATTCGTTCTATGTCGACGGCATTCGCCACAACATTCCGTTCCTGTCGGCGCTGATGAATCATCCGCGCTGGCGCGAGGGCAGGCTCTCCACCGGCTTCATCGCGGAGGAATTTCCGCGCGGCTTTTCGGTTTCCGCGCCAGAAGGCGAGGTCGCGCGCCGCCTGGCGGCGGTCGCAGCCAGCATCGACCACGTGCTTGGCGAACGCAAGCGGCAGATATCCGGCCAGTTGGTCTATCGCCCCGTCCACCGCGAGCGCCGCCGTGCGGTATGGCTGGAGCGCGACGAAATCCCGCTCGATATCGCGCGCGAGGCGGAAGGATTGGCGGTGCGCTTCATCGGCGCCGATGGCGCCGCCGGCCAGGCACATCGCCTCGTCTCGCCCTGGAAGCCGGGCGATCCGGTCTGGCAGGGCACGATCGATGGCCATTTGGTCGCGATGCAGGTGCGGCCCGTTCCCAACGGCTTTCGGCTCGCCCATCAGGGCCATGAGGTCGCGGTTCAGGTTTTCACCGAGGCCGAGGCGACGGCAGCGCGCCTGATGCCGGCGATTACGGCCTCCGATACCGGCAAGAAGGTGTTGTGCCCGATGCCGGGGCTTGTGGTGTCGATTGCGGTCACCGAAGGCCAGGAAGTCAAGGCGGGCGAAACGCTGGCCGTGGTGGAGGCGATGAAGATGCAGAACGTGCTGCGCGCCGAGCGTGACGGCGTCGTGAAGAAAATTCACGCAACCGCCGGCGCCACGCTCGCGGTCGACGCGCTGATTCTCGAATTCGCTTGAGTACCGTCATTGCGAGCCTCTCCGCGTCATTGCGAGCAACGCGAAGCAATCCATCTCGCCGCGAAATGAAAGAATGGATTGCTTCGTCGCTTCGCTCCCCGCAATGACGGATTCTTGTCATTGCGAGCCTTTCCGCGTCATTGCGAGCAAAGCGAAGCAATCCATCTCGCCACAGTAAGAAAGGCTGGATTGCGTCGTCGCAAGGGCTCCCTTGCGCAAACGCTTTGCGTTTGTCGCAGGCAATGACGATGGACATGACTCTTATTTCCGATTTTCAGAAATTTCGCTTGACGGCGTGGTAGAAGCAGGATTATAGCGATTTGGTCCCGTCTCACAGAGGGGCGGCTCGCGAACGTCACGGACGCGGGGCGGGATGCGGTGGACGCAGGAAGCGCTTCTGACGAGGGCGCTGGTCGCGGACGGCGAAGTCGTGTGGTCCTGACGCCCCGACGCTGGCGTCAAGTTGGCGACGATGCTTTCGCATCGCGCTGGCGATGGTGGCAAAAAAGCCCGGTCACCAGGGAGAGCGCGATATAAGCCGTAAACCATTGCGCGGGGAATGCCGGGTGTTTCCGGTGTGACCGTGGTGACTATGCTTGTGTGCTTTCACTTTCACCGCACACAAGGCTGCGGGCGCAGCGAGCGCCCGGCATTCCCTGCGCCCTCTGAATTGAGGGAGCGATGTTTCCGGCATAACTCGCGCGAAAACGCGCGGCGAGATCGCGAAGCTGTGTCCCTCGATCGTCATGCCCCCGCTTCAAGCGGGGCATCCAGTACGCCGTGATCTCTCGTATAGGCACGAGGCGTCTCTGGAATACTGGATCGCCCGGTCAAGCCGGGCGACGACACCGGAGTAGGCTGTTGGAAATTTGAATTGGTACCGCGTGCGCCGTAGGGTGGGCAAAGGCGCCCTCTGGCGCCGTGCCACCATATTGCTCCAATCAAAAGGGTGGGCACGCTTGCGCTTTGCCCACCCTACAACGATGAGATTCTGAGGAACTTAGGATGCCCTTCCGAAAGCGACGCGATTCCTTGCGCTCGATCCTGTCGGGATCGACATGCGTGCGGCCGGGCTCGGTTTATGACGCGGTTTCGATCCGCATCGCCGAGGACCTCGGATTCGAGGTCGGCATGTTCGGCGGCTCGGTGGCCTCGCTCGCGGTGCTCGGTGACCCGGATGTGACGCTGATTACGCTCACCGAACTTGCCGAACAGATGCGGCGGATGTCGCGCGCTTCGCGCCTGCCGGTGCTGGTCGATGCCGATCACGGCTACGGCAACGCGCTGAATGTGCGCCGCACGGTTGAGGAACTGGAAGCGGCGGGCGCTGCCGGTCTCACCATCGAGGATACGCTGTTGCCGCAGGCCTTTGGCGAGGCGGGGACACAACTGATCTCGCTTGCAGAGGGCATCGGCAAGATGAAGGCGGCGCTGGATGCGCGCGGCGATGCTTCGCTCGTGATCATCGGCCGCACCGGTGCGGCGTCGCTCACTTCGCTCGACGATGCGATCGCGCGCGCCAGAGCTTATGAAGCCACAGGGGTAGACGCCCTGTTCTTCACCGGCGTCAAGACGAAATCGCAACTCGAGGCGATCGCGAAGGCGACGCGACTGCCGATCGTGCTGGGTGGCGCGCCGGAGGAAATGTCCGATCCGACTTATTTGAGGGAACAGAGGGTGCGGATCGCGCTGCAGGGCCACGCGCCGTTTGCCGCGGCGACCCAGGCCGTCTATGAGACGCTTAAAGCACTTCGTGAAGGAGCCTCCCCAAAAGCATTGAAGGGCCTGGCTTTGGCGGAACTAACCCAGCGCGTGGGCCGGGAGGCGGATGTGAAGGCGCGCAGCAAAGAATTTCTGGGGTCCCCAAAATAGATGAGCGGCATGCTTCGTCTCCTGAACATCCGCGGCAGGGTGCAAGGCGTCGGCTACCGGGCCTGGGTCGAGTACCAGGCGGAGGTGCTGGGGCTCGAGGGCTGGGTGCGCAACCGAAAGGACGGCAGCGTCGAGGCGCTGCTCTCAGGGCCCGAGAATGTCGTGGCCGACATGGTCGCCGCCTGCCGGCGCGGCCCGCCATCGGCGCGGGTCGACGACATCAGGGAAGTGGCGGCCGGCGCCGATGAGTTGGCCTTGCGGCGGGCAGGCGAACGGTTTTCGGTGCTACCAACGATATGAAATCAAAGCGATCAGGAAAGGTGACAATGAAAATGACAATCACAGGGCCGAGCGCCGTGCGCGCGTTCACGCTCGATCGCGTAGCGCGCCATCTTGCCATCCTGGCCATCGCGCTGCTTGCCGGGTCGATCGAGGCATCCGCGCAAACGCCGTCACCGCCGGTGGCCGGTGTCGATGCCGGCGTTCTCGAAGACATCGCGATAGGAAGCCGTATCCTCGCCGATTTCGGCGTGCTCGACGGGTTCGGTCACGTCAGCGCACGCCACCCCACTAATCCCAATCATTTCCTGATGTCCCGCTCGTTGGCGCCCGCGCTCGTCACTGCCGACGACATCATGGAGTTCGATCTCGACGGCAATGCCGTGGACGCAAAGGGCCGCACCATATTCCTGGAGCGTTTCATTCACAGCGAAATCTACAAGGCGCGGCCCGACGTAATGGCGGCGGTTCACACCCATTCTCCCGGGGTCATTCCCTTCGGCGACACCAAGGTGCCGCTGCGCGCGATGTTTCATAACCCGGCGTTCCTCGCGGCCGGCGTGCCGGTGTGGGATATCGCCAGGGATTTCGGCGAGACCAACATGCTGGTCAGCAATTCCGCGATCGGCAAATCGCTGGCCGCAACGCTCAGTGACAAGCCGGTGGTCCTGATGCGCGGCCACGGCGACGTGACGGTCGCACCGTCCGTGAGAATGGCAGTGTTCCGCGCTTATTACACCGACGTCAATGCCAAGCTCCAGGCGCAGGCCATCGCGCTTGGGGGCGAGGTCAAGTATCTGACGCCGGGCGAGGGTGAGAAAGCCGACAAGACCAATTTCGTTGTGATCGATCGGATCTGGAACGTGTGGAAGATGCGCATCCTGCCTCAGCTTGGGAAATAGGTACTGAGCCCGGTTTTGTGGGGTGGTGTTGCGGGAAAGTAACACCTCAGGGCGAACGAATTCATCCGGGTGTGGGTGGATGTAAGGCCAATTGACGGGTGATTTCCCAGTTCGATAGTAAATCTCTAGCTGGGAAACTGGGGGTTGCCACCATGAAGGTCATTCGATCTCTTGCGATCTACGCCGCTGCTGGCATGGTCCTGACGCCGCTGGCGGGGATTTCCGGCGTGAGGGCGGATGACGCCGATCTGGTGCAAATCCGCAAGACGTTGCAAGCGTTGGAGGCGCGGGTTGCGACGTTGGAATCCGAAAAGCAGCAATACCGCCGCGAGGCGGCCTCGGCCAAGGCCGAGGCGCAGGCGCTGAAACAGAAGCTCGGTAGCAAGCAACCCAGTCCAACGCCTCCGCTGCAACTGCCGCCGTCGGGCAGCTACGCGATGGCAACAAAGGCGCCGCTCTTGGCCGCGGTCCCGACATGGGGCGGCTTCTATGCCGGCGCGTCATTCGGCCTGGCGTCGCAGCACGCGAACAGGGACGATGTTGACTCCACCGCTTCGACGCAGACCATCGTCACTGGCACGTTCTCCAGCACCAATGTCAGTTCGGATGTCTTCACGCCCAGTCTTAGCGGCCGCGGCCCCGGAGCGATGGCCAATCTTTTCCTCGGCTACAATTACATGTTGCCGGGCGATTACCTTGTCGGCGGTCAGATTGAAGGCGGTGTATCAAACATGCGGACGAGGTTGACCGGGCCGTCTTCCGATCTGGAGCAATCGCTCTTGACTGTCAACAACGCCGGCGCCATCACCACTCAAACTGTCACCAGCCAGGACAGCGGAAACACAACCGGCCATCTGGACAATCGCTGGGCGATGGCGGCGCTGGTGCGGGGCGGCCTTGTGGTCGATCCGAAGGATCTGGTTTATTTAATCGGTGGCCTCAGCTACGGGCGTTTCGAATTTGCCAATGACGACCAGACTTTCGGAGCGTTCGGCGGAACCGTCGGCGCCGGCTGGGAGCGCAAGATCACACCGTCATGGACGCTCAAGGCCGAGTACCGCTATACGCGCTTCCAGGACCTGGCCTTATCGACAAATTTTGCTTCCACCTTTTCGCAAACGACGAATTTCGTTGGCGGGATGCAAACCTTCACCAGATCGATTGCGGGCGTTGATAACAACCGGCTCTCCGGGCTTGACTGGCATACCCTGACGATCGGGGTGTCGCACTATTTCGATACGTATTGAGATCGTTGCGCCAACGGGACCGGGCTCGGGTACCGGACTCGTCACGACCGAGACAAAAAGCCCCGCGTCGTGCGGGCTCTTTCGTGGTCATCCCGCAGAGACCACTTCGTGCGAAGCGCGAGAACTAAATCGCCTCCGGCATGCGCCGGTCGAGCGGGCCGAACACCTCCTCAAAGGCCTGCCGGAGCGCGATGTCGACATCAGCCATCGCCGGCGTACGGCCGAGATCGGCGAGGCTGGTGACGCCGTAGCGCGCGTCGGCCACGCCGCAGGGGACGATCGCCGCAAAATGCGCCAAGTCGGGCTCCACATTGATCGAGATGCCGTGGAAGGATACCCAGCGTCGCAGCCGCACGCCGATGGCCGCGATCTTGTCCTCATGGCCTTCGCCCTTGTCCGGCCGGGCCACCCAGACGCCGACGCGATCCTCACGGCGCTCGCCCCGCACGTTGAACGCCGCCAGCGTCCGGATGATCCACGCCTCGAGGCCTGCGACATAGGCCCGAACGTCGGGCCGTCGCCGCTTGAGGTCGAGCATGACATAGGCCACCCGCTGGCCGGGGCCGTGATAGGTGAGCTGTCCGCCGCGCCCGGTCTCAAACATCGGGAAGCGGGGATCGAGCAGGTCGGCAGCCTTGCCACTGGTGCCGGACGTGTAGAGCGGGGGATGCTCCAGCAACCAGACCAGCTCCGGCGCCCGGCCTGCCGCGATTTCCGCCACCCGCGCTTCCATGGCTTCGACGGCCTGCGGGTATTGTACCGGGGCGTCCGATATCAGCCACTCCACCGCGCACCCGTCGGAGGCGTGCGCGAAGGTCGACAAATCAAGGCTTTGGCGATCATTAACCATTGGCTAACCATAACGTGGTGATCTCTCACCACGCAATTTCGCATTTTCAGTTCGGGTAGCTTCCTAAGGTGCCAACCCTCGATAAAGTCAGCGTCGATCTCATGGTGGTCCTCGGGACCACGACGATGCCGATTCATCAGGTAATGCGCCTGAGCCGGGGCGCCATCATTGAGCTCGACGCCACGGAGGCGGACGAGGTCAAGATCCTCGCCAACACCCTGCCGATTGCCTCCGGTGTCGTCCTCGTAGATCGCAACCGCATCGCGGTCGAAGTCAAGCAAATGCTGCCGAAGACGGTCGCGAGCCGCTGACCGGCGGCCCGCCACCCAGCATGGAATCACGATGCCCGGCGGCCCTTGTCCCCCCATCCCCGATTTGTTACATCGGCGCCGTTGATGCGGTCCGGCGCAAGTTCCGTGCCGTTTTCTCAAAGCGCTCGTGGCGGAATTGGTAGACGCGCTGCCTTGAGGTGGCAGTGAGTAACATCGTGGGGGTTCGAGTCCCTCCGAGCGCACCACCCCCACACTTGGCGTTGAAATCTCACGGCTTTTTTCGCCGGTTACTCTCGAAAGTTACTATTCTGTTCTGGTCGGTCGGCATCGCCAGATCGGCGATGTTCTCCATTTGATCGTAGGCCTCGATCTTCTCCATCCCACTGATCGCAAGCTTGTCCCGGTTCGCTTTGGCGATGTAGAGCGCCGGCATCTTGTGATCGCGCCAGCCGAACATCGCCATCATCTGCGCTTCCGTGCACTCCGAGTAGGCCGCGACTTCGGCGCGCGCCTTGCGCACGCCATGGCAATTCTTTTTGGGCTCGTTGACGCCGGCCAGCCGGGCAAACTTC
>DATGGY010000066.1:0-14534 GCA_035308285.1 Bradyrhizobium sp.
CGATGCCAGGAAGCGTCATGGCGCGCTGGTCCGCGCCGACGGCGCCATCATGCTCGGCGACAAGGTCGGCTCGATCCACCGCATCGGCGCGGTGGCGCAAGGCGCCGAGGCCTGCAACGGCTGGACCTTCTGGCACATCGAGACCAAAAAGGGCCTCAAGCTGATCGACGAGCTGCGCGCCGAAATCCGCTCCGCAATGGCGGCGGGCTAGGGCTTTCCGAGCGTCTTCACCTTTTCAAACAGCGACTCAGTTACAGACCGTCTTTGCGAGCCAACGGGTCGCGCGAATGCGCGCCCGATGACAGGCTCCGCGAAGCAATCCATCGTACCGCGCAAAGAAGGAATGGATTGCTTCGTCGCTTTCGCTCCCTTGCGCAAACGCTTTGCGTTTGTCGCAGGCAATGACGTGGAGACACACGTCCGCGCATTCCGCGACGCAAATCGCGCCCGGGCTATGCCGAAAACATCCGCCCCGAAAATCAGAGGGCGCAGGGAATGCCGGGCGCCCAATGCGCCCGCAGCCTCGCATGCAAAATATATTGAGCATACGAGCGTAGTCACCACGGTCACACCGGAAACACCCGGCATTCCCCGCGCAATGGTTTTAACAGCTTATATCGCGCTCTCCCCGGGGACCGGGCTTTCTTGCCCCCGTCGCCTCGCGGGAATCGCATCCACGAGACTTGATGCCAGCGTCGGGGCATCAGGACCACACGCCTTCGCCGTCCGCGGGAATGCGCCCTCGTCAGAAGCGCCACCTGCGTCCACCGCATCCCGCCCCGCGTTCCTGACGATCGCGAGCCGCCCCTCTTGTCGAGGCGGGACCGCGACTCAATAATACTGATTTTACCTCGCGGTCAAGAATTATTTCTGAAAATCAGAAACAGGCTCGCCTACGCTGTCTCGACCCGGTTGCTATGACCACTGACATAGAGGGTCAGCGCCCGATCCCGATTGACGCGATTTCCCAAACCACGCCCGGGCCAAAAAAATTACAAAAATGCTATAGGTCATGGTCTGTCGAAAGCGATATTGCAGCTCCGACGAGGTGATCGAAATGAGGCGTCGGAAGTTCATCACACTGATCGGCGGCGCGGCCGCTTTCCCACTCGCGGTGCGTGCGCAGCAGGCGGCGAAAATGCTGCGGGTGGGGACGGCCAGCACGCAACCAAGATCTTCTTCCCTTTGGAAGGCTTTCGAGCAGCGGATGGCGGAACTCGGTTATCACGAGGGTACCAACTACACCTTCGATTACCTGAATGTCCCGAAAGCCGAGGAATACGAGGCGGGCTTTCGGAAGCTGGCCGCGCGCGATGTGGACATTATGGTTGCCTCCGGCCCAGAGATTTCCTTGAAGTCGGCGCTCGCAAGTTCGGACACCAAGCCGATCGTGATGGTGGCGGTCGATTACGACCCGCTCGCCCTTGGTTATGTGACGAGCCTCGCACGGCCTACCGGCAACGTAACCGGATTGTTTCTGCAACAAATCGAACTCATGGCGAAGCGTCTCCAACTTTTAAAGAGCGCCTTTCCAGATACACGGGCCTTGACCGTGTTCTGGGATCGGACCTGCCTTGACCAGTGGAAAGCGGTGGAACGTGAGGCAGCGAAACTGGGCCTAAGGCTTGAGGGTATCGATTTGGGCGATCCACCCTTTGACTATGACAAGACGCTTGCGCGGGCGAAATCCGAATATCGCGGAACCATTTTTGTGTTGGCATCTGGTTTCTTTCTTCGTGACCGCGAACGCCTCGCGGACTTCTCGCTGCGCAATCGGCTGGTATCGGTGTTCTGCTTTCGCGAAATCGTGGACGCGGGCGGTTTGCTGTCCTATGGGCCAAGCTTCCCCGTAATGTACCGGCGTGCCGCAGAGTACGTCGATCGCATCGCGCGAGGCGCCAAGCCCGCTGATCTGCCGATTGAGCAGCCTACGAAATTCGATTTGGTGATCAATCTTAAAACCGCAAAGACGCTGGGCCTCGCCATTCCGCCATTCCTCCTGGCGACCGCCGACGAGGTGATCGAATGAGGGCCATGTCTACTGTTGGGCATAACGGACATGCCAGTCTCCCCGCTGTGTCGACCCGGTCGCGAATAACCCAAAGCGGGCATTAGCTTTCCGGTATCCCGGCCAAGCGCATCCCCTGAATGACGCGCTTGGCTACGATACGGAACTTCGCATCGCCGGTAGTTGGAGCATTTTTAAAACGACGGATAGTGAAAGTCGGATCAAGGGCAAGTCCTGCTTTTGCCGCAGTTCGCGCCTCATTCAACTCCCCGAGAATCGAAAGCGCAGCGGCGAGCTGGAACTGCGCTGGGGGATAATTTGGGTTCGCCTTTAAAGATCGACGGAACCACACAACCGCTTCGGCCTCGGCACCGAGCTGCAGTTTCGCCCACCCCACATATCCCATCCACCGATGTGCACTTTCATCGCGAGGCGACAAGCGCAACGCTTCCTGTACACTGGCCTCCGTTTCCGCGGCGCGACCGACAAATAATTTGGCGGCACCTAGAGTACCATGCGCGTCAGCTAGATTCGGGTTCAAAGCTAATGCGTGCTCGCATTCTGCAATACCCTGCTCCGCGCGGTTCGAAGCCAATTGGACGATACCTAGAAACATGTGAGCCGCGGCGTGCTGCGGAGCCCAAGATAGCGCCTTGATCAAGGCCGTTTTAGCCGCTGCAAGCCGCACGTCAGGGTCATCGGCGAGATAAAGGGTCGCGCATGCCGCATCGACTGCCGCGATGCCGACCAACGCCTCGATGTTGTCGGGATCAAGTTCCAAGGCACGTTCGAAGAAGCCCCGCGCTTGCGACATATGTTCTGGGGTCCAGCTCTTGTTCCAACGGGCCATCCCCTGGAAATACAAGTCAAGAGTATTGGGGTGCAATGAATGTTCCGCCCGCCTCGCCTCAGCTTCGATAAGTTGGGTATTTAGCGTATTAGCGAGCCTCGATACGATTTCGTCCTGCATATCGAACAGGTCGGCAATTGGTTTGTCGAACCGCTCGGCCCATAAGTGATTGCCGGTCTCTGAGTCGATCAACTGCACGTTGACCCGAAGGCGATCGACGCTTCGCTGTACCGAACCTTCGAGCACGTAGCGGACGTTTAACTCGCGGCCGACCCGTTTTAGATCAACGTCCTTGCCCTTGTAAGTAAACGCGGTGTGTCGGCCAATAACGAACGAGCCACGGATGCGTGACAGGTCCGTGGTCAGGGTCTCGGTCACCCCATCGACAAAGTAGTCTTGCTCGGGATCACCGCTGAGGTTGGCGAAGGGCAGCACAACGATGGAGAGACGAGGTGGTAAGAGCGCGCCCGACCTGGTGCGTTCAGGCTCGGTCGTCGGGCTGGGCCTATTCAGGACCACTGCATAGGTTCGGACCGGACGGGCAATATTCTTGAGGTTTTGCTCGCCCAGATCGGCGAACTCAGCTCCGACCTTGCCTCGGACGTGATCGTACGCAGAAGACGAGATGCAGATGCCGCCGGGGTCTGCGATGCTTTCAAGCCGCGCCGCAATATTTACGCCGTCGCCAAAAATATCATCAGGCTCGACAATTACGTCGCCGACATTGATTCCGACACGGAAGGCAATGCGCTTGTCTTCCGCATCACCAATTGTAAGTTCATCAATGCGGGTTTGGAACTGGATGGCAGCTCGAACCGCTTCGACCGTGCTCGGAAACTCCGCCAAGAACCCGTCCCCAGTGTTCTTCACAATCCTGCCGCCGTGTTCGGCAATCGCAGGTGTGATGCTCTCGGCGATGAGTGCGGTCAGCTTGGCGTGCGTGACCTCTTCGTCATGGTGCATGAGCCGCGAATAGCCCGCCACATCGGCAGCCAATATCGCCGACAACCTACGCTCGACCCGGCTTGGCGGCTCTTGCGGCATGACACGCAAATCCAACCCAGAGGATACTGTACGACGGATCAGACGACAGTCCAAACGCCTGCCCACCGGCTGATGTCGGTTATTGACGCGATTCGGACATTCGCACCGGATTTCCCTTAAGTCGCGTGCGGGTGTTCTTGGGAAATTCTGACTTGCGGTCCGCTAATCCTGGCGAAGTGTTGCCGACGGGTTACATTTGGATCCCGTCCGCGGTGCTAAGATTGAGCATTATTTGCTGGTGATCTAGGGGTTTCTGGCATGAAAAATTTGTTGCTGATCAGTTCTTCGCTGGTGTTTGCAGGTCCCGCACTTGCCGCCGATCTTCCCGCCCGAATGCCCGTCAAAGCGCCGCCGGTTGTAGCCGCCGTTCCCTATACGTGGACGGGATGCTACGGGGGCGGCCACATCGGCGCTGGATGGGACCGCACAAGCTTCACTGACAACGGAAATCTCATACCATTCTTTGGCCTCACCCAGTTCATCGCGCCGGCCGGAGATTCGATCGGCGTGAACGGCGGTGCCAGTATTTTGGGCGGCGTATAGGCCGGGTGCGATTACCAGTTCGCGAGCAATTGGGTGATCGGAATTAGTGGCGACTTCGCCTGGGCTGGCGTGAACGGCACGGCTAACGATCCCTTCTTCAACGGCAAGAACGGCGCGCCCATTCCGCTCAATACCAATACGGACAGGATCGCCAGCGTGACCGGCAGGGTCGGCGGTGCTCGACGATTACGATCAGAACTACGTCTTGAAGAAGAAATCGCCATAGGCCCGGCTAACGTCCGTAGATGGACGGATTAACGTCTTCCGCGCAATCCGCCGCAACGTCGTCGAGATGGCGGATTATGCTGACGCTAATCTACGCGCTACGGCATCGCGTGAGCGAGTGCGCGTTCGACGGCCTTTGGTTCGTGTTGAATAACCAAGAGAAATGCCCTGGCCGGACCCTCGGGGCGCCGCCGTCCTTGTTCCCAATCGCGCAACGTACCTTGAGGAATGCCAAATCGCCGCGAAAACTCGTCTTGAGTAAGTCTCAGGCGACGGCGAATGTCTTTTACGTCGACATCGGCCGGGACGTGAATGCGAAATTTCTTCAGATCCGCTTCTTCGCGCGCAAAAGCGAGAGCCTGCTTTGCGCCTTGCAGAATACGGGAGCCGGCTTTGCTGGTTTTCTTCATGTTCAGCTCCGATGTTTGAGGGCCTTGGCTTTCATCTGCCCGCGCCAAACTCCTGGCAGTGCCGTCAACGTTTTCCTGAGTTCATTGCGCTGTAGCCGCGACAAGTTGGCCTGCGTGTCCTTGCTGTATATATCGAGCAGAAACACCGGGATGTCCGCCGCCGCGTAAAAAGTAATTACTCGATATCCGCCGCTTTTTCCCTTGCCGCGTCCCGCGAACCGGATTTTTCGCGCGCCACCGGTACCTGGCATGATCTCGCCAGCATCCGGATTTGACGCAACGAACGACACAATCACCCGCCGCTCGTCTTCACTCACATGCTCATCGGCCGCGGACGCCAAAAGGGCCGGAGTCTCGATGACCGTATGCATGCAGCACTCTACGGCATTGCCGTATAATAATCAAGTCCTTGGTCCGAAGGGCGCGGATTAGCGTTAGCGTAATCGGCCGTTACACCTTCAAGACGGTGGATTACGCCTGAGGGCTAATCCGCCTTTCTGCAACGCCTCCATCGGGAGCGCTTCCTCGCGCTCGATTCGGCGCCGACGATTTCCTATCCCGTGCTCGACGATTACGATCAGAACTACGTTCTGAAGAAGAAATCGCCGTAGGCGTCCCGATCGGGCCGCCGCCTGCTCACAAACTCTTTGGTTGAACTGCCTTCAAATTCGACGCATGAAACACGGCGCTGCTCGCGGCACCTGAGTGAATGACAATCCACAGCAAGGGAAAATCTTGATGCTTAAATTTTACTTCAACGGAGCGCCCAACCCCAACAAGGTCGCGCTGTTTCTGGAAGAGACCGGCCTTCCCTTCGAACCGGTGCCGGTCGACACCCGCAAGGGAGACCAGTTCAAGCCGGAGTTCCTGAAAGTAAATCCGAATGGCAAGGTGCCTGCGATCGACGACAACGGCGTGTTCGTCTTCGACTCCAACGCGATCCTGATGTATCTGGCCGAGAAGACCGGCAAATTCCTGCCCGCCAATACGCCCAACAACCGCGCGCAGCTCCTGTCCTGGCTGATGTTCATCGCCACGGGCTTAGGCCCCTATTCCGGACAGGCCGTGCATTTCAAGCATTTCGCGCCGAAGGACCTCGAATACGCCCACAACCGCTACCAGTTCGAAGCCAACCGCCACTATGGCGTTCTCAACGACCATCTCGCTCATTCCCGCTACATGGTGGGCGACACCTATACGATCGTCGACATGGCATTCTGGGGCTGGGTACGGATGGCGCCGTATGTCCTCGGCGACGACGTCTTCACAAAATATCCCAACGTGAAGCGCCTGCTCGATGAAGTCACGGCAAGGCCTGCTGCCCAGCGCGCCGTTGTGCTGAAAGACAAGTTCGTCTTCAAAACCGAAACCGATGATGAGGCGCGCAGCATCCTGTTCCGTCATCTCAAGACCAAGGCGGCTTAGGGCGGGATGAGATTGGGTTGAGTTGTCGCGGCGACAAAAGTGCGCTCCCTCTCCCGCTTGCGGGGGAGGGTTGGGGTGGGGGTGCCCCGCAATACGCGGTGATCGAGGGATAGATTTTCCCCCACCCGCCGCGCTCTTCGAGCGCATCGACCTCCCCCGCAAGCGGGAGAGGTGCATCCATCACTCCCCGATCGCCGCCACCGCCTCGATCTCGATCAGCCAGCCCGGCCGCGCCAGCCTTGAGACGACGACGAGCGTGGAGGCCGGCGGATGCGCGACGTTGAGGTAGCGGTCGCGGATCGCGCGCAGTCTCGGCACCGCGGCCTGTTCGACCTCGGCGACCAGAAAATAATTCAGCTTGACGATATCGGCCATCGCGCCGCCGGCCGCCTCAACCGCAATCTTGAGATTGCGGAAGACCTGCTCGACCTGCGCATCGAAATCACCCTCGCCGACCAGATTGCCTGAAGCGTCGCTCGATACTTGGCCGGCGATGTAGACCATCGTGCCCTTGTTGACTTTGGCGATGTGCGAATAACCGACCGGCGGCGGCAGCGACGCCGGGCTCAAGAACTCCTTGCTCATGGCAACCTTCCCTTCATTTCCTGCGAGAGCGGCCAGCCGACTTCGCCGGCGACCTCCGCCCTGCAGACGCCAATATCGCGCAATTAAGGCTGCGCCATGGATCAACCTGCCGCCGGCTTGCGCGCTTCAGGAAACGGTCCCAACACCCGCTCGACCAGCGCGGAATCGCAATACTCCTTGATCAGCTTGATCTTGCCGTTTTCGATACGCCACACCATGCAATATTCGTTGTCATAGCGCAGGCCCGTCTTCGTGACATTGTCGCCGCGGGTTTCCACCACGACATAGTCGCCCTCGGCGATGAAATTGACCGCGACGGTGCGCGGCCGTGCCGCGAGCAGCGAACGGAAATGGCCCATCAGGCCGTTGACGATGGCGTCCTTTCCCTTGAACTCATGCGACCACGAATATTGCCCGGTGACGATCCAGCTCGCGTCATCGGCGAGATTGTCGGCGAACGTGGTGCCGCTGCGATTGGCGGAATCGGCGTAGATCTGTCGCACGAGCTTCTTGTTGGCTTCTGCGCTCATGGCGTTCTCCCTGTCTGTGAAATGATCGGCCAATCATTGCAGTGCGCGCATCATTCTTCCAATCGATATTGAATATGATATATATTCGTCTCATGAATTTGAATTCGCTTGACATGAATCTGCTCGTCGCACTCGACGCGCTGCTGCTCGAAGCCAATGTCAGCCGCGCCGCGATGCGGATCGGCCTGTCGCAGCCGGCCGCGAGCCACGCGCTGCAGCGACTGCGCGAGGTGCTTCGCGATCCCCTCCTGGTGCGGGTCGGCGCCAGGATGGAATTGACGCCACGGGCGCAAGGTCTGCGGGGGCCGCTGGCGCAGGTGCTCGATCAAGTGCGCGGGCTTTTCGTTCCCGACCAATTTGACGCGGCGCGGAGCGAGCGGCGCTTTCGCCTGATGATGCCTGATCTGGCGGTGGAACTGCTGGTGCCGCCGCTGATGGAAAAAATCACCCACCTGGCGCCGAATGTTCAGCTCGACATCGTGCCGTGGCGGGGACCGGCGGTCTTCAGTGCGGAATTTGCGCGCACCATCGATTTCGTGATCTCGATCGGTAACGCCTTCAAGGGATTCCACCGCCAGCTCCTCTATACCGACCGCGACATGCTCGCAGTGCGGCGTGGTCACCCGGCAGGCGCGAGGCTGGCGCGGCGCGAGGTCTTTCTCGGCGCACGGCATGTCGCCGTCGTGATCCGCGGCCAGAACGTCGACCTGATCGACGAGTGGCTGCGAACCAAGGGAATCGAGCGGAATATCGCGCTCATCGTGCCCGGTTATATCGACGCACTGCATATCGCGGCGCGCACCGACCTCGTGGCGTTCGTTCCCGGCCGGCTGATCGCGGCTCTGGCAAAGCCGCTGTCGCTGCGGGCGATCACCCCGCCGCTCGATCCCGGCATCGACGAGCAGTTCATGTTTTATCCGACGCGGGCCCAGTTCGACCCCGGATCGATCTGGCTGCGCAATTTGATGCTGGAAACCGGCCGCGGGCTGGATCGGCCGAAGCGGCGGGCACCTTGAACGGCGGCGCGGCGCTCACGCCCGCCAGAACGGCTTGCCGACTTCGTCCGATATCGACGACCAGCACGTTCCCATATCCTGCAATTCGTATTCGCTCCGCGCCGCGAGCTCGCGGCGAAACCGCGCGCGGGCCCGCCAGGTCCGCACCATCGAGAGGGCGCTCCGAGCCAGGACAATTGCGAGGCCGGGCGGCTGCGCGTGCTCAAGGCCGTCGAGCGCAGTCCTGACCATGGCCGTCCCTCCGTTCGGCCTTGGCTTACCGCAGGCCTGCTGACAGCATGGTGTCAGCAGCAGATGGGACGGATGGGGCGCGGGTTGAGCTTCACCTCTCCCCACTCTTTGCGGGGAGAGGTCGAAATTCGCGGCGGCGAATTTCGGGTGAGGGGCGGGGTACGACATCACCTCATCGCCACTATTTCCGGATCGACAGCCTTCACCCCCCCCCACCCTCTCCCCGTGAAGAAGAACGGGGAGAGGGAGAGTTAAAGGCCGAGTCCATGCGCGATCACCTTGCACATCACATTCGGCAGCGCCTCTTCCTCAAGTGTCGCGATCGGCACCCAGCGCATGCCCTTTGGCGCCGGCGCGCGCGCGGGCACATCGGCCGTGTAGACCACAAGCTGCAGCGGAAAATGCGTGAAGACGTGGCTGACCACGCCGGCTTTGCGGCGCCAGCGCGCAACGCCCTTCAGCCGGGGCGCCTGCTGCAGCGCCGCCTCGTCGGCCTGCGCCGCGAGCCAATGCGAACCCGGCACCTCGGTCATGCCGCCCAGCAAGCCCTTTTCGGGACGGGTGCGGACCAGAAGGCGATCGCCGCGCGTGACCACGAAGGCCGCGCCGCGCCGCAGCTCGCCCGATTTCTTCGGCGCCTTGCGCGGAAAAATCTCCTGATCGCCGCGCGCGCGCGCCGCGCAACCTTCGTTGAGCGGACACAGCGCGCAGGCCGGCTTTTTCGGGCTGCAGATCGAGGCCCCCAGATCCATCAGCGCCTGCGCGCTATCGCCGGCGCGTGTCTTCACGTCGCCGGCGCGAGACTGCTCGTCGCCGGCGCGAGATTCGCCGAGCAACGTCGTCGCCAGTTTCTGGATCAGCGGCTTGGCCTGCGGCAACGGCTCTTCGACCGCGAACAGCCGCGACACCACCCGCTCGATGTTGCCGTCGACCGGCATGGTCCGCCGCCCGAATGCAATCGCGGCGATAGCGGCGGCGGTATAGGGTCCGATCCCAGGCAGCGCGCGCAAGCCTTCTTCCGTGTCCGGAAATATCCCGCCATGATCGCGCACGACCGCCACCGCGCAGGCATGAAGGTTGCGCGCACGGGAATAGTAACCGAGCCCGGCCCACATCCGTAAGACATCGTCGAGCGAGGCGTGGCCGAGTGCCGTGACATCAGGCCAACGCGCCAGGAATTTCTTGAAATAAGGCCCGACCGTTTTGACGCCGGTCTGCTGCAGCATGATTTCGGACAGCCATACGGCGTAAGGGTCGGCGCGCGTTCCCTTGGGCGGACGCCACGGCAGCGCCCGGCGATGGCGGTCGTACCACGCCAGCAGCAGCGCGGGGTGCGTTGCGCCCGGCCCGAACGCCGGCTGGTGCGGTTCGTTGATTGCTGTCGATCGGGGCACGTCGTCTTCTAGAATCGAATTGGGCCGATGGCCAGAACTTGCATGCCATAACGTATCACGTTATACTAGGTCATGATTCAGAGCTATCGCTGATTCCGAGACTGAATTGATTTGGTCCGGCCGGCGAAGCCGAAAGCTGCCAACGGACATCCAGAATGCGGCTCTCAGGAAGCTTCGTATTCTAAATCAGGCCCGCGTTATCGGCGATCTTCGGATTCCGCCCGGCAACCGCCTCGAGGCGCTAAAGGCTGATCGGTTAGGACAATACTCGATCCGGATCAACAACCAGTGGCGAATATGTTTCGTTTGGGATGAAGGAGGACCAGCGCATGTCGCGATCGTCGACTACCACAGCAAAGGATAGGATGCTTCGGAATCCGCATCCAGGCGAAATCCTCCTTGAAGAATTTCTTAAGCCAATGGGTCTCAGCCAGAACGGATTGGCGCGCGCGGTTCACGTTCCGCCGCGCCGTATCAACGAAATTGTGCTGGGCAAACGAGATATTACCGCAGACACCGACCTGCGGCTCGCCCGCTATTTCGCTCTGTCGGAAGGTTTCTTCCTCGGGCTGCAGATGGACTACGATTTGATGCAGCGGCGACGGGAAATCGACCGCGATCTGAAAACGATCCAACCGCGCGCGGCCTAAAGCGTATCTCGGCAAGGTGACCCGTGATATGAGATGTCATGGCCAAACCCGGTCCGACCTTTGCAAAGCCGCTTTCCGTCCTGCTCAGCGACGTGTTTTCCGACGCCTATGCCCGCCAGGGATTTGCCGCGCGCGAGCTGGTGACGCGCTGGCGTGAAATCGCCGGCCCCGAAATTTCCGCCCACTGCGAGCCGCTGAAGATGCAATGGCCGCGGCCGGTGGAGGGACAACCTCAGGAACCGGCGACACTGGTGCTGCGGGTGGATGGCCCGATGGCATTGGAAATCCAGCACGCCTCCGACGTCATTCTGGAACGCGTCAACCGATACTTCGGCTGGAGCGCGGTCGGCCGGCTGGCGCTGCGGCAAGGGCCATTATCGCGGCGGCAACGGTCTGAGGGCGCCGGCGCGCCGGATGCCAAAGAGGTTGCGGAAGTCGCGAAAACGCTTTCCTCGGTCGAGGACGATGAATTGCGCACCGCCCTGGCGCGGCTCGGTGCTTCGATCAAGCGAAATTGAGCCCGCCGCCAAGTCCGGCGATCATGGCCCGCCATTGCCACATTCCTTGTTTCAAGCTAGCGCTTCCATGGGTTCTTGCGCCGTCTCAAGCGCCAATTCGGGAGCACACCTTGATCATTACGCGTCGCGCCTTTACCGCCGCCCTGTCGCTGACCGGACTTGCCGCGCTTATCGGGTTCTCACCGCTACGCCTGATCGCCGAGGCGATGGCGCAAGGCGCCACCGATTTGGCGAAGCCCCTGTCGCTGCCCGACATGGCGCTGGGGCCCGCGGACGCTCCGGTGACCATTACCGAATACGCCTCGATGACCTGTCCGCATTGCGCGGCCTTCAACGCAAACGTGTTCCCCAAGATCAAGGCGGCCTATGTCGATACCGGCAAGATCCGTTACGTGTTCCGCGAATTCCCCCTCGACATCAAGGCGGCCGCAGGCTCAATGCTGTCGCGCTGCATCGCCAAAGGCGATTCCGGAAAGTATTTTGCGGTCACCGACATGCTGTTCAGGCAGCAGGGCGATTGGGTGATCAAGAACACCACCGAAACGCTGACGCGGATCGGCAAGCAGGCCGGTCTCAGCCAGCAGGCGGTCGAAGACTGCCTCAAGGACCAGGGGCTGCTCGACAAGATTGTCGCCGACCAGAAATACGCCTCAGAGGTGCTGAAGGTCGACTCGACGCCGACCTTTTTCCTCAACGGCGAGAAGATCAAGGGCGACACCTCGTTTGAGGAATTCGACAAGCGGATCAAGGCGCTGCTCAAGAGCTGAGCGGCCGTCGGGCATGGAACCGGCGGCCTAACCCGGCCAAAAGCCTCGACACAACGCCCCTCAAATCCCTCCTCAAATCCCTCCTCAAATCCCTCCTCAATTCCCTTGGGAAAAGCCGGGGCGCCGGTTGCCCTCTCGCCCCGTCATCGCCATTGTCGCCCCCTAAGAGCCGCCTAGGAGCGACTCGCCCACACACCGACATTGCCTTCTATGGTATTGTCCCGGCAGGGAGATTCGCGCCCTGCCAACAGAGAATCTGCGCCTATGAAATTGACCCGCCTGCGCCTCCACGGTTTCAAGTCGTTCGTTGAACCCACAGACTTCGTGATCGAACCCGGCCTCACCGGCGTGGTCGGGCCGAACGGCTGCGGCAAATCCAACCTGGTCGAGGCGCTGCGCTGGGCGATGGGCGAGACTTCGCACAAATCGCTGCGCGCCGCCGACATGGACGCGGTGATTTTCTCCGGCTCAGGCAACCGCCCGTCGCGCAATCACGCCGAAGTGGTGATGACGATCGACAATTCCGATCGCTCCGCGCCGGCGGCCATGAATGACCGCGAGGTTTTGGAGATTTCGCGCCGGATCGAGCGCGAGGCCGGCTCGGTTTACCGGATCAATGGCCGCGATGTGCGCGCGCGCGACGTGCAACTGCTGTTTGCCGACGCCGCCACCGGCGCGCGCTCGCCGGCGCTGGTGCACCAAGGCAAGATCGGCGAGATCATCCAGGCCAAACCCGAACAGCGTCGCCGCGTGCTGGAGGACGCCGCCGGCGTCGCCGGGCTCCACGCCCGTCGCCACGAGGCGGAACTGCGCCTCAAGGCCGCCGAGACCAACCTCATCCGGGTGGAGGACGTCATCGGGCAACTCGCCAGCCAGATCGACGGCTTGAAAAAGCAGGCCCGCCAGGCCATCCGCTACCGCGAAGTCGCCGCCAAGGTGCGCAAGGCCGAGGCGCTGCTGTTTCACTTGCGCTGGCTGGAAGCCCATGCCGGCGTTGCGGAGACCACCACAACCCACGAGCATTCGGTCCGCGAGATGGCCGAGCGGACCCGCGAGCAGGCCGAGGCGGCCCGCATCCAGGCGGTGCGCGCTTCGGAATTGCCGGCTTTGCGCGAGGCCGAGGCCCGCGCCGCGGCCGGCTTGCAGCGCCTCGTCAATGCGCGCGAAACGCTTGATCGCGAACAGGAGCGCGCCAAGGAGCGCGTCGCCGAGCTCGATCGCCGGCTCACGCAGTTTTCGGCCGACATTGCCCGCGAACAGCAACAGGTCGGCGACGCCGACGTGGCGTTGCGGCGACTCGATACCGAGGACGCCGAGCTGAAGCAGGAGATCAAGTCGCGCGTCGAGAAACGCAGCGGCGTCGATGGGCGGGTATCCGAAGCGGAATCGACGCTTGCCGCCGCCGAGCGCCTGTTTGCGGAACTGACAACGGCGCTCGCCGACCTCAGCGCCAGACGCAATCAGCTTGAAGACAACGTGCGCACCCACCAGGAGCGGTTGGCGCGGCTCGACCAGGACATCGCCAACGTCAGCCGCGACGAGCAGAAGCTGACGGCAGAGACAAGCGGGCTCGGCGACCTCGCGGCGCTGGCTGCCGCCATGGAGGCCGCGCAGCAAAGCCTCGCGCGGTCTGAAGCCGCGGCGCAAGCGAGCGAGGCCGGCCACGTCGCCGCGCGATCGAGGCTGGAAGCCGCCCGCTCGCCGCTCAACGAAGCCGACAAGCGCGTGCAGCGGTTAGAGACCGAAGCGCGCACGATCTCAAAGCTCGTCAATGGCGAGACCAAGAATCTGTGGCCGCCGATCATCGACGGCATCAATGTCGCCAAGGGCTACGAGAAGGCGCTCGGCGCGGCGCTGGGCGACGACCTCGATGCCCCGGTCGATCCGTCTGCGCCGATGCGCTGGACCGATGCCGGCGTGACCGCGGGCGACCCTGCGCTGCCGGCGGGCGTCGAGGCGCTCGCCGCCCATGTCCAGGCGCCGATCGAGCTGAAGCGGCGCCTGGCGCAGATCGGCGTCGTCGCGCGCGAGCGCGGCGCCGAACTGGTGTCGCAGCTCAGGACCGGCCAGCGGCTGGTGTCGCTGGAAGGCGACGTCTGGCGCTGGGACGGGTTCGTCGCGGCCGCACACGCGCCGTCCGGCGCCGCACGGCGTCTTGCCGAGCGTGCCCGCCTTGTCGACATCGAGAACGAACTGGAGCAGGCGCGCATCGATGCGAGCGCCAAGCGGCAGGCCCTTGAAGGCGCCGAAGCCGAGCTCACGGCGGCTTCCGTCGCCGAGTCCTCGGCGCGCGACGCATGGCGCGCCGCCCAGCGCGACGCGGACGGCGCCCGCGAGC